>SMXS01000100.1 GCA_004356955.1 Alphaproteobacteria bacterium
AATATGAATGAGCTGCCCAAATTCACGTTTACGCCCAAGGACAAAGCGCCCGACCCAGACTTGGGCACTGCGCGTATTCCTGTGGATCGGTACACCGACCCTAAATTCATGGCGCTGGAAGACGAACATATCTGGTCAAAGACCTGGTTATTGGCGGGCGCTGTCTGCGACGTGGCCGAACCCGGCGACTATTTTGTGTTCGAAAACCTGCGGGAATCGATTTTGGTGACGCGTGCGGGTGATGGCGAAATCCGCGCCTTTTATAATGTGTGCCAGCATCGGGGTAACCAGTTAAAGACCGCGGGGTGTGGCCATACGGACCATCTGGTCTGCGGCTTCCACCGGTGGGAATGGAACATGGATGGCACGGTCAAGCATATCCCCGAGGCCCACGACTTTCCACAAGGCACGCCGGCAGACGAGCTTGGCCTGCAATCCTTGCGATGCGAACTGTGGGGCGGGTTTGTGTGGGTGTCGATGGACCCAGACATAGAACCGCTGTTGGACTATCTGGGCATCGTCCCCAGCCATTTAGACCCCTATGAGTTTGATGACATGGTGCTGGTTGCCGATGAAACGGTTGAATGGGACTGTAACTGGAAGACATCCGTCGACATCTTTTCCGAGACCTATCACGTCCGGGGTGTGCATCCGGAATCAGAATATCTGGCCGATGACGTGAATGTGCAGATGGACCTTTACGGCCCCCATACGCGCTTTATTGCGCCCATGTACATTCCCAGCCCGCGTCATATAGGCGAAGACGGAGGGCTGAATGACATCCTGGTCGATTATCTGAAGTCTGAGGGTTTCCCGGTCGAAGACTTCTCGGGTGATGTCACCACCTTGCGCGACGCTGTGGCAAACCACAGAAGGGCGATGACGCAAGACAATGGCCTCGATTTTTCCAACCTGACCGATGACCAGCTAACCGCTGATTATCATTATAATATTTTCCCCAACATCACGTTCAACCTGTTTGGCGAGCAGATGTGGATGTTCCGCCACAGGCCGCACCCGACAGACATCAATAAAATGTACTTCGATCGCTTGATCTTTAACCGCGTCCCCAAAGGCGAAGTCAAAGCGGGCGCCAATGCAGGCGCGGTCGATCTGTTTGTCGAATTGGGCGACGATATGGTTGATGGCCGCCCTGAGCACAAATTCTATCGTCATGGCGAACAATCATCGGGTCTATTGCTGGACCAGGACGCGTCGTGTCTGGCGGGCGTGCAAAAAGGCCTGCATTCACGCGGTATGAAGGGCTTCTGGATTTCTCACCACGAACGGCGCATCCGTAATTTCCACCATTGGTGGGAAAAATATATGGGTGTGTGATAGGCTTTTCCCTTGTTTGACAAGGGAGGCTGACATGCTTGACCACGTTTCAATTCCGGTCAACGACATCGCAGCATCAAGGGCGCTTTATGACGCCGTGATGGCACCGCTTGGCTGTACTTGCGTCATGGAGATTGACCAGCCCGTCACCACCATTGCCTATGGCGAAACAGGTGGGCGGCCCGTATTCTGGCTGGGTGCTGGGTGCTGGGTACCCTGATAAAGTTGTTGCCGCCGACGGCATGCATCTGGCCTTTGTTGCGCCCAATCGCGCGGCCGTTGACGCCTTTTACGAGGCTGGTATCGCCGCTGGTGCTCAGGACAACGGGCCGCCGGGGCCGCGCCCGATTTATCATGAACATTACTATGGGGCGTTTTTGCTGGACCTCGGTGGTCACCATATAGAGGCCGTCTGCCATATGCCTGAATAGGGCCATATTCAGTTTGCCATTGGGGCGCAATTCCCCTAAACCACGCCCCGCAATCAGATAGCAATAAGGAGCGCGCGTTATGGCATCGCAGGCCGATGTGACCACAAACTTCTTCGATGAAGACACCACATTGGAAAGAACCGGCGACAACAGCTTTTCCGGCTTTTTTCATGAAACTTGGGGGCTTGCCGGTGGCACGCCTAATGGTGGCTATTTGATGGCGATTGCCGCACGCGCTCTGCAGGAAACGCTCGATCATCCGCATCCTCTGACCATTACCGGCCACTATTTCAAACGGTCTGATACAGGCCCGGTTGTTGTTGAAACGGAAAAACTGGGCCGCAGCTTCACCACATCTACCGGCTTTGCCCGGTTGATTCAGGACGGCGTGCAACGAACCCACTTTACGGCAACCTTTACAGACTTTGACCATGCGGTTGGCCAGACCATTGTGCATGCAGAGCCGCCTAAGCTACCAGCCCCTGAAGACTGCATTGCGCACCCCTATGTTGCTGGCCGGTCGCCAAAGTTTCAGGAAAAGATCGACATGCGCTTTCACCCCGACCATATGGGTTGGGCCAAGCGTACGCCCCATGGGGTTGGCGAAATGGCGGGCTATATCCGGTTCAGTGATGGCCGTGATCCCGACTTGTTGTCGACGCTGTTGTTTGCCGATGCGGTACCACCCGCCGTGTTCAACGTCGTTGGCCCAACAGGGTGGGTGCCCACCATCGAATTAACGACTCACCTGCGCAATCGACCGCGTCCAGGGTGGCTGAGGTTCAGATTCACCACGCGCATGCTGACGCGCGGAATTTTCGAAGAAGATGGTGAGATATGGGATTCCGAGGACCGGTTGATCGCAGATTCCCGGCAAATTCAAAAGCTTATGGTCCCTCGCAAGGGCGTCGATAGCTAGAACGCTTTGGCTCTTGCTGAACTGTAGTCCTCTCGTCCCGCTGGATTCTCTGATGCTGCACGGCTAGGCTCCGTGCAGGGAAAGAGGGAGGACGACGTGGATCAGGCAGTAGACAGCAAATATTGTGGAACAGGTAAACTGACAGGCCCTGCGCTGGAGCGCGTGGGCCAACTTGTTGATGTCATCACCAAAGGGGGCAATGACGCGCAGGAAATCAGGCGCTTGCCAGATGATTGTGTGGAAACGCTGGTGGATGAAGGGTTTTTCCGCTTCACCCTGCCGCGCGAACTGGGCGGCGAAGACGCCACCACGATCGAAACCATCAAAGTGCTGGAGGCCATGGCCGCCATTGATGCATCGGTAGCCTGGAATGTCATGCTGGGTTCTGAAATCAATGCCATGGCAGCAGGCGGCATGGACCCCAAAATTGCCAAGGAAATCTTTCTGGATAACCCACGCACCGTGATGTGCGGGGGCGGGGGCCCCGGTTCGGTGCCAGCGCGAGCCGAAAAACAGTCCGATGGCAGTTACAAAGTGTGGGGCGAATCTACCTTCATTTCCGGTTGCTACAACTCGGAATGGTGCTTTATGCCCGCGCCCGAAGTTGCGCCCGGACAAGATGTGACCCAGGCCGACCCAACCACCACGCGCATGCGGTTCATGCATAAATCTCAGTGGGAAATTCTTGATACATGGGATGTGGCTGGCCTGCGTGGTTCTGGCAGCAACACTGTCAAGGCTGATGGTGCCATTGTGCGGCCCGAACATGCTGACCTGGACCTGGTTGCCTTCCCGGCGCATTACGGCAATCCGGCCTTCCGGATTCCGATACCTTTGCGGTTGTCATACAACAAAGTGGCGATTGCTCTGGGTGTTGCCCGTGGCGCGCTCGATGCCTTTGTCGACCTGGCGCACAATAAAGTGCCGATGTTGTCGCCATCCAAATTGATGGATCGACCCATCGCCCAGATCAAGATCGCGGAAAATGAAGCAAAATATCGCGCTGCCCGCGCCTATGTCATGGAAACCATGGCCGCAGTCGAGGACGAATTGGAAGGCACAGACCGATCGCCAGGGGCGCTGGTGACGCAAAACGCCCGTCTGGCCTGCACCTATGCCGCCAACGCCTGCATGGAAGTGGTTGATGCCGTCCACAATGCAGCGGGCACCAGCGCGTCTTACCTTCAAAACCCGTTGGAGCGTAAACTGCGTGATGCCCATGGCTGTGCGACCCATCGTTGGGTGGCGCATCCATTGTTCCAGGACCTCGGCTCGATCATCCTAGGGAATGATGCGACCGAAGAATTTTTGGGAACGGGCGGCCCGGGCCTAGGCGCAAAGCGCCTATAATGGCCAGAGCCGCAAAGCGCCTATAATGGCCAGAGCCGCAAAGCGCCTATAATGGCCAGAGCCGCGAAGCGCTTCTAGGCAGCAACCACACTTTCTGGCTTGTTGGAGGCGTCCTTGAGGACGCCCCAATAACCGTATCTGACTTCCATATCCGGGAATATCTCTTGCGATTTCAACAGCCTATGGGCCTTTGGTAGATTGTAACACGGGATCCACATGTAAAGGTGGTGTTCCAAATGATAGTTCACAAAATAGGGCGCGATGAACAGGCGTTCCAACGGGTTGGCGATGGTCGTGCGCGCGTGTTTCAGCGGGTCATTGCGATCTGCAATCACGGCGTGTTCGGCGATATTGCGCACGCGCGTTACCCACATGCGCCACGTCGCCAAGGGCAGCACCCATAACAGCGGATACAGCCACCAATACCCAGCCAGCGCCAAAACACTCAGCAATACCAGATTGCTGATCAACGGGCCGCGCGCCAGGTTCAGCACCCTTTTGGTGTCGATCAGGCCGCTATCATCTGCCACTTCGGTCTGCTGTGGCCCGATTGTATTGCCATATTGGCGCAGGAAGGTTTGGCCTGTCAGGTCGCGGATCGTCTTTCGTCTGAAACTGGCCCTGGTAATTGGGAAATGTGCAGACAGTGCTAGATCGGGGTCATTGTCCTGCAGCGTATGACGGTGATGCACCAGATGGTAGGGGCGATACGTCCTGATATCGACGAGTGTCGGGAAGGCACAAAACCAATTGGCGACAAATTCGTTCAGCCGTTGATTGGGGAACAGCAGGCCATGGGCCGCGTCATGCATCAAGATTGCCAGCCCCAATTGGCGTGTGCCAATGATCATGATCGCCAATAGCAGCGTCAAGACATTGGGGGCCCATACAAACAGTGCCATCGCGCCATAGATCATGCCCCAGGCATGGCAAACTTGCCAGGTACCGCGCCAGGCAGACCGTTTCCGCAGATCGCGCAATTCTGGTCGGCTTAGATACATGGTTCTCTCTATCTAGGAGTTGGCGATGGTCCTGTTCGTCATTCTACGCGCCATTGCACTTCATTCTACGCGCCATTGCACGGTGGCACCAGCGCGCAACGGCGTCAGCTGGTCATCGCCCAACGGTAAGTGGTTGGGAACTTCCCAGGCCTTGTGGCTTAGGGTGATGGTATCCGTGTTCCGCGGCAGGCCATAAAAATCTGGGCCATAATGGCTCGCAAAGGCTTCCAACCTGTCCAGCTTGTCTTGGGATTCAAACACTTCGGCATAAAACTCGATGGCGGCATGGCCCGTATAGACCCCGGCACAACCGCAGTCAGTTTCTTTGGTGTGCGTGGCATGGGGCGCAGAATCCGTCCCGAGGAAGAATTTAGAATTACCCGATGTTGCCGCTTCCAAAAGGGCTGTTTGATGAGACCCGCGCTTGAGGATGGGCAGGCAGTATAGGTGCGGTCGAATGCCGCCGACCAGCATGTCATTGCGATTGAACATCAGATGATGGGCGGTGATTGTCGCCGCAATGGTGCTGGCACTCTCAACGACGAAGGCCACGGCGTCGCTGGTGGTGATGTGTTCCAGTACGATGCGCAGATTGGGGAATTCCTGGGAAATTGGCACAAGATGCTGGTCGATGAAGACTTTTTCGCGGTCAAAGATGTCGATATTGGCCTCGGTGACCTCGCCATGGATCAACAAGGGCAGGTCTGCCTTTTCCATTGCCGCCAGGGTTGGATACAGGCCCTCAAGGTTGGCCACACCTGCGTCTGAATTGGTGGTCGCCCCGGCGGGATAAAGTTTCACGGCATGGACAAAATCGCTGTCCGCCGCGCGCCTGATTTCATCGCCGCTGGTCTGGTCGGTCAGATACAGCACCATCAAGGGATCGAACGTGCGGGGAAGGCCTGCCATGGCCGCGTTAATGCGATCTCGATAGGCACCGGCCTCGGCCACAGTGGTGGCGGGCGGGGTCAGGTTGGGCATGACGATGACCCGTCCAAAATACCGCGCCATGTCGGCGCAGGTTTGGGTCAGCGCGGCGCCATCACGCAAATGCACGTGCCAGTCATCCGGTCGGGTGATGGTCAGTTCTGTCACGTGAATTCCTGTTTTCTATAGGGTGGCTACCAGCTTTTCAGTTTCGTCCCACAATCTGATGCCCAAGTCGATGTCCTGTGCATCCTTGCTGGGG
>SMXS01000101.1 GCA_004356955.1 Alphaproteobacteria bacterium
TATGGCTGATGGCAGCGCTGACGGCGGGTGTGTGGATATGGGCGGCGACATTTATTGCTGTTGGTTCTTTCCAAACGCTGGAACTGGCGCTCTATTTTTCTGTCACGTCCTTCACAACACTTGGTTTTGGCGACATCACGCTGACCGAACAATGGCGGCTGCTCGCGGGCATATCGGCGGCCAATGGACTGCTGCTTTTTGGGCTCAGCACGGCTTTCATGTTCGAAATTATGATGGATTTGCGACGAGCCCAGTCAGGCGATTATCAGCCAGGTAATCAAATCGACTGACAGCTACTCGGTATTGTCAGGGATGGGTAGCCTTCCCCGCCCCGGATTGGCATAGTGAGGCCTTCTTAAAGTCGGGAGAATACGATGGGGGCGATGGAAAATATAATCAGAACACCAATTTGTGCAGTCCTGGTGCTGGGACTTGTGTCCTGGTCACAGGCCGGAACTGCAGCTGAAGATACTGCGACACTGGCGACGCCAACCAAAAACTTTGACATCACCACGGCGCGAACAGAAGTGTTCTATTGGGACGTCACCACCATCTTTGCGCTGACCGACGGGGGCTATGTGTTCATCGATCAAATTCCCCAAGGGATCACTACGCTGGTCGACACGCCAGCGGAAGACTTGTTGATTTTGGCAACTTTTGTCGAGGATGAAGCGGGCAATATCGTCGGCATCGCCTCTGAACTGGAAGAGTTCGACAAGCCCCTGACCCCTGATGGCCTGCACGACGCAACCTGGACACTGAAGCTAACGGGGCGTGGCACGCTGATCGGCCATCAGATCGAACATTCGTCGCCAGAGGCACTAGCCTTCCTGGGACAAATCCGCACGCAAGTCGCGGAATCCGGGCAACCCTGGTCTGGCGAATTCGTCGCCGCGGGCACAATTGGTCCCGCCGACAATGGCATGGGGATTATCATCGGTGGATCGGGTGAATTTGCAGGCGCACAAGGTTACTTCAAAGAAGAAAACGTCTATCGCGGCTATGACGGCACCGACTATGACGTTCGCACACAATTGACGTTCTACTTCATCGATTGACGCCAAACAGCCTGAGCCAAGGACCTGCCAGTCTGGACCATTTGGCTTGGCTCAATGCCAGAACAATCGCGGGTGCAACAATTCGACTAATCCACGCCTTCTAGTCCCGCCGTAAAGCGAAAGCCGATTTCCTCGGCACGCTTTTTGACGTCGGCGCCAAACTTGTCGGCAACCGCGACACCCAGTTCGGGCCGAAAGGACAAATCGTCCATATCGTGGGTACCACCTGTGATCAGCACCAGCAGATAGGCAGTTTCGTCGGCAATATTCCGAAAAGTCCGAACAACCGCCGGCGGGACGGCGATGGTGTCAAAAGGTTCCAATATCAATGAATGTTCGCTGTCGTCGCCCCACAACAGCTCCCACTTACCGGTCAGGGCCATAAAGGTCTCGACCGTTTTGGCGTGCATATGGGCTGATGGGCCCTCGCCGGGCTCGCACTCCGCGATAATGGTGACCACGTCGGGGGTCTCTATTGGGGCGGCGTCCCACGGGCTGTTATCGTCACCTGGTGCGGTAATGACATAGGCCGTCCGGGCCGCCATCATCTGGTAGGCCTCTTTGGGAATAGGACCACCTTCAGTTTTGTTCCCTGCCCCGGTTGAGGTCAGGTTTTTAAACCGGGCAACGTGGTTGGCTTCCATTTCTTCGACTGAAACCGGACGGCTTTTCATGACTATTTCCCCTGCTTGTCCGCACTGCGGCAAATCCCCTGACGACAGGTTAGCCGATGGCCAGCATCGAGCAAGATAATTACCGATCAACTTTCAGTGTCTTGGCTGTGGGGCCTTCAGTC
The DNA here is from genome assembly GCA_004356955.1 of Alphaproteobacteria bacterium. Classification (GTDB taxonomy): domain Bacteria; phylum Pseudomonadota; class Alphaproteobacteria; order SMXS01; family SMXS01; genus SMXS01. Next base: position 1,855 of record SMXS01000101.1, read on the forward strand.
TTGGCGCGCGCGCAATGTCTTGCGAAAGGCGTCCTGGAACACGATGGTCAGGGCAGCTGTCGATACGCCGATCATCAGAACACCGTTTACGGCCTCTAGCGGCCCCAGGAACTTGTGCCTATCTGACATGACAACATCGCCATAGCCCAGGGTCGCAAAGTTCACCGCCGAATGGTAGACGGCATCGCCAAGGTTGGAAAATTCGCCTAGAAACAAAAACAGCATCGCCCAGATTGTAAGCTGGGCAAGATTGCCAAAGACCAAAATCAACATGACGCTACTGACCACCATCATTGTCGACCAAAGCGATGGATTGGCAACCTCAGCATCTCGTCGCTTATAGAAACGCACGGCGACCACGATCAGCATCGATTGCAACAACAGGCACAAGACCATCGTTGGTATGCCAAACAACAGATTCATCAACATGCCAGATTTCCCATCATTGTTGATACTCCACATTTGATGATCGGCGCGTCCGCCTCTCGATATTGCGGGCCCGCCAGTGTTCGAGGGTGAATATTGCAGCCCAGGCATAAAGCGTGACGGCAATAAACAAGGTCATACGCACAGCAATGGCCTGATAGACATCCTTGCCATTAGCACTGTCCTGCACGGCAGATCCCAGCAAAATCAGCATGGTAACCGCCACATTTAACCAGAATGAAGGGGGGAAGCGGCTGGCAATGACCTGGTAAAATTTGGCCATGAAATAGGTACTGAACAGCAGGATCCACAAAAAATACATCCACAATGTCGTGACCAGATCGAGCCCTATCCAGACCAAAATGGCAAAGACACACCCCAGAAATGTAGACCCCAACAGCTCGCGCCCCGCATGCCGCGCATCGATCACCGAGCCCTGCTGCCCCAACATAATCGACTTCATGATGATGGGCATAAAAGCTGCAGGGTTCGTTAATGCCAGCAGAAACGAAGGCAGCACAATCATTGCTGCGCGCAGGGCCGCCCAGCTAGACTGGTCTGCACCAACAGGCGTTGGCGTGGCGGCCACCTTTGGGGCCGGATCTTCAGGGAACAAAAGATAGACGACCCGGTGGCACAGAACCGCAAACGCAATACCCAGGACCAGCGACTGAACCAGCAACACGGCCAGGCCAAAATCAATCATCCCGGCTAGCGGTATCAAGGTAAGGCCGACCATCAAAAATGTGCCGACCATGCCCTTGCCCAGATTGATCGCCAGATAATTGCTGAAATACAGGCCAACAGCCACGATCAGCACCGCAGACAGCGGATAATTCAGCAACATCGGGATCAGCAGCAGCCCGATGCCCGTTGTCACTGACACAACAATGATCAGACTGACCAGCTTTTTGAAGCCCATGGGCGGTGCGGGTGGAGAGGCAATCATCAAAGCAAGAATAGGCGCTAAAAAAGGCACTGACAATGCCATGGCGTATCCAAAGGCCAGCGATAACGCCACCGTGAGGCTGACGCGAAAGGTTCGTCGTGTGGCAATCGGCAGGGTCATTTTATGCCCATTCACCTAGTGCCCATTCGCATTGAGCCGGGCCACCAGGTGTTCGTTCAATAGGCATAGCTAAGCCAGCTCATCAGTCGAATATAGGCCTTGCCCAACACGGCCAACACCGTCGTCCCCTTGGTATAGACCATCACCGAGGCCTGACCGCCCATGCGCAAATTATTCCGCAACCCTTTTTGGTCTGTTTGAAATTCGATAATTACAGGATAGCGCTGGGACTGCCGCAGCCAGTCCCGGTTGTTGTCAATTGTCGGCAATGTCCCCGGCGCAGTAGTCTTACCAGCGCTGACGCCCAACCCAATGCTTCTGATCCGGCCGTCAAATACACGCCCCGGCAAAACATCAAATACAATTTCGACCGGTGATCCGACCTCTATGTGTCCCAGATTATTCTCGGTAAATTCTGCATTGATCCAGACATCATGGATGGCGACGATTGTCATGACCGGGCTGCCCGCGCCCGCATAAAGACCAACATCGGCCCGCAGGTCTGTCACCACGCCCCGCGCGGACGCTGTTACAACACTATCCTTCAAATTAAGATCGGCCTTGGCCACAGCGCTAAGGGCTGAATTGATGATCGAATTGTTTTCGTCGTCTTCGCCGCCTTTTTGTTCAATCGCTTGCTGGATACTGGCCTCGGCGGCAACCACCTGCGCTTCTGCTTTGTCGAGCCCCGCCTGGGCCATTTCCAGCTGGCGTACTGATATCGTGCCCGGGTCTGCGGTGTGCAATCGCCCTAATCGACTGGCGTTTTGAGCCGCCGAAAGCCTGTTGGCCTCTGCCGCCCGCAGATTTGCCTTTGCAGCGATCACAGCCGCGTCCCCGGCCTTGACCTGACGCCGGGCACTCTCGAGGTCCGATCGCGCTTTGTCCTGTGCAATCTCGTAGGGCAAGGGGTCAATCTGGAACAGACGCTGCCCCTGTTTCACCTCTTGATTATTTTTGACCCAGACCTGGGTCACCAGCCCCGCCACTTTTGGGGCAACACCGACCACATAGCCCTCTACCCGTGCCTGGCTGGTATAGGGCGTGAAGCGATCTGCTGTCAGATACCAGGCAAGGCTTAGAACGATCACCAGTCCAATGATCTGGCCGCCTCTTTTGACCGATTTCGATGCGTCAGCACCCTCTGCTGGCTGTCCTGCTGGCGGCTCTGTTGGCTGTTGGTCCTGGTCTGGTGTGCTCATTTTAAACTTTCTGAGTCTGTTGCGGCGCTAACGGGAACCGGTGGCAATGGCGATTTCAGCATGTCGCCCCAATTACTGCGGTTCTCCATTGCGTTTTGTATTTCCAAGGGGATCAGGTCTTGTGTCTGTGTCTGGTGCCAGCCGCCGCCAAATGCTTTGTAGAGGTCTATGACGGCGGCTATGTGATTACCCTGATTTGAAATTTCGCCGTCCGACTGCACAAATAGCGCCCGCTGTGCATCAAGCACGCGCTGAAAGCCCACATAGCCTTCGATATAAAGCGTATCCGCCAATTCAAGCGACCGCTCAGCTGCTTGGACCGTCTGCCGGTTCAGGTTTTGTTGTTCATGGGTTTTGGCCACGCTGATCGCGGCATCGTCAATTTCACGTGCGGCCTGCAGAACTGTATTCTGAAAGGCCTCGATCGCCTGTTGCAACCGCGCGTCCTGCACCAACACATTGTTGGCGATGCGCCCATAGTCAAAAATATTCCAGGTAAAGGTGGGGCCCACTGCAAAGGTACCGACATTCGGGCTGGCTGCCAGGCTGCTGCCCGACCAACTGATGCTGCCCAGCAACGTGATCGCCGGGTAAAAATCGGCCTCGGCAACACCAATCTGGGCCGACTGTGCGGCCGCCAGCCACGCCGCTGAGCGAACGTCGGGACGACGGGTCAACAAATTAACCGGGGTCCCATCAATCGATAGTGGAGAGACCCTCGGCAGGTCATATTCAGTTGTATCGAGTTCGGGCAGATTGCCTGGGGCCCGGCCCAATAAGGCGCCCAATGCGTTGCGGGTTTTCCCCAACAAAATACCAAGGGCCGGGATGGTGCCCAGGGTCGCCAGATACTGGGTCTTGGCCTGTTGCAAATCCAACTCAGAATTCTGGCCGCCACGATAGAGCCGTTCTGTTATTTCAAAGCTGCGGTGTTGAATTTCGGCGTTCTTCTGCGCCAGGGCGATGCGCAATTGCGTGGTGCGATAGGTGAAGTAAAAATCGACAACCTGTGCACTCAGCAAGACCATGACATCTTGATAGCTGGTGACAGAGGCGAAGAACCCAGCATCTGCAGATTCAATCCCGCGCTGGAACTTTCCCCAAAAATCCAACTCCCAGCCGAGGCCAAAACCCACGTCATAGCTGGCAAAACTCTGGTTCCCGGCACCATTTTTGTCGCCGGTTTGCTGGCTGTTGATATAGGCAGCCCCGCCGCTAATTTGTTGCCCTTGCGGATACAGATTGCTTTTTGCGATACCCGACAACGCACGGCTTTCAAGAATGCGCAGCCCCGCGATACGAAGCGTCGGGTTCTGCGTCCACGCGTCCTCAATCAACCCATCCAACACCGGGTCATCAAACAATTTCCACCAGAACCGCAAATCCAGGTCAGACTGCTTTTCCCGATTGCCCAAAGGATCATAGAGATCAGATTGCCAATCACTCAGCCAGGCAATTTCAGGTTCATCAAAGTCGGGGCCAACCGTGGTGCAGGCCACAAGTGTCATCGCCACAGACAGGGCGGTCAGCTGTCTGATACAGAGTTTTACAGATCGCAGCAATTTAGTTACTCGCTCCCAGCCAAGGGTTGGCCCCCGGCACCAGATTGTATCGCGGCTGTGTCGCTCGATGGTTCAACGTCGTCGACCCATTCCATAAATATCTGATAGCCAACGGCCAACAACACGGCGCCAATAAAAAGCCCCATGAAGCCACTGACGATCATACCGCCCAAGGCACCGATCAGAATAACGGGCATGGGGGCATCGACCCCGCGCCCAAGCAACATTGGTTTCAGCACATTATCAGCCAGGCTTGCCACCAGCAGATACACGGACAGCACGACGTTCATGGCCGTCGAGGCGTCCCCAGACATCCAGACAAAAGCGATTGCCGGCAGTGAAAACAATGCTGCGGGTATTTGCATAATGCCAGCGATCAAGATCAAGACCGCAAACACACCAGCCGCAGGAATGCCTGCAAACATGAACCCTGCCCCCAATAACAAGGCCTGTATGAACGCAACGCCAATGACGCCGGTCGCCACTGATCGAACTGTTGCTGTCGACAAGACTTGCATCTTGGGGCCTTTGGCAGGTCCGGCCACTTTGCTTAGGATGCGGTGTATCGCCTGGGTTCCGGACTTGCCATAGGCCATCATGATGCCCGACACAGCCAGGGTGGCCAAAAACAATAACAAAGTGCCCGCAGTGCCCGCAGCGGTGGACAGAACCCACCCTGCCAGCCCTTTAAGTTGTTCTTGGTATTGCACCAAAAACGCAGGCAGATTATTGGCCGCAGCCGCCCAGGCTCCATGCAGTCGCCCGCCAATTAATGGCCAACCTGCAACAAAGTCCGGCGGTGCGGGAATGGTCAATGAGGCGCTTTCAAGCGAGGCATAGCCGCTGAAAATGTTATCGGTGAAGGACGCCCCCAACATAACCATCGGGCCACCAATAATAAGTATTCCAACAACCACGATCAGTGTCGCGGCCCGGCCATCCTTGTCGCCCATGCGCTTGGATATGCTCTGATGCAGTGGGTAAAACGCAACAGCCAAGATCAGAGCACCCATCATCATACCGGCAAAGGGCGCGAAGATACGAAAACACAAAATCACCAGAACGGCGATCATGCCAATGCGGATAGCCGCATCGATTAGGTCTTTTGAAAATAATTTTCTGGCAGTCTCTATATCTGTCGACATCGTCAATCCCCCTACTGCTATGCCCCATCATCCTGGAAACACTACTAAAATAAACTAATCCCAAAGTATTGTACAGATGATGCAACTTTCCCAACCCGGTTGCAGCCCTTTTTCGCTTTCGCAGATCGCCCGTTGCTGCCACCAAGGCGACATCATATATAGGGGCCCAATTCTAACGTACAGCTCTCTGGCCACAGGCTGGAAAACAGGAGATCGACCATGCGGGATGTTGTTATTTGCGAGCCTCGGCGAACGGCTGTTGGCACATTTGGGGGCGCGTTCAAAGATACGCCCGCACACCATCTGGCGTCAGCCGTGGTTCGGGATATCATCGCGCGCAACAAACTGAACACAGACCTGATTGAAGACGTCCTGTTTGCCAATTGCTACCCCACAATGGAAGCGCCCGCCATGGGCCGCGTTGTTGCGCTGGATGCGGGTCTGCCCGTGACCGCTGGCGGTCTGCAGATTGATCGACGCTGCGGGTCGGGGCTGCAAGCCGTTATTTATGCCACCATGCAGGTCGGCTCTGGCGGCAGCGACATGGTCATTGCAGGCGGCGCAGAATCCATGAGCCGGGCACCATTTTACAATGTTGCCAATCGCTGGGGCGCTGGCGCACCAGGCATCATGATGGAAGACAGCCTGACCCGTGGTCGCATCACCGCAGGGGGCGACAATTATCCTATCGCTGGCGGCATGATCGAGACGGCAGAAAACCTGCGCATCGAGTATTCAATCACGCGCGAAGAACAAGACGAACTGGCAGCCCGTTCCCATGCGCGTGCCGAAGCCGCCCGCGCCGATGGCCGCTTTGCCCAGGAAATTGTGCCCGTCACTATCCCCGGCCGCAAAGGCGACACCATTGTCGACAAGGACGAACATATTCGCCCGGGGACAACCGCAGAAGGGTTGGGAAAATTGCGGGCTATCCGCGGCAAAATAGACCCAGAATCAACAGTGACGGCGGGCAATGCATCGGGCCAGAATGACGGCGCATCGGCATGCATTGTCACGACCCGCGACATCGCAGAACGCGAAGGCCTGAAGCCCATGGCACGGATGGTATCCTGGTCGCTGGCGGGCGTCGGACCAAAAGTCATGGGGATCGGCCCCGTCCCGTCATCACAAAAAGCCCTGGAACGGGCAGGTTTGTCCCTGGCAGATATCGACCTGATAGAGTTGAACGAAGCCTTTGCCGCACAAGTGCTGGCCTGCACCAAAGCCCTGGGGCTGAGTGCGGATGATCATGACCGCATAAACGTCAACGGTTCAGGCATTTCGATGGGGCACCCCGTGGGCGCAACCGGTGGGCGGATCCTGACAACCATGTTGATGGAACTGGACCGTCGCGAAGCACGCTACGGCCTGGAAACCATGTGCATCGGCGGCGGCCAAGGCCTCGCAGCAATATTTGAGCGCGTGTGAGGGGTTGATCGCTAACCCGGTCGAACCGGCTTAGGCTGAGGCAGGAAATACCGGCCAGCGATCAATGATCGCGCCGTCATCATAAACAGCAATATCGCCAAATTGCATAAACAGGGCCTCGCTTTGATGCGGGCGCAGAAAGACAAAGTCGTCTGGGGCAATCTGCAATTGTGCCCCACCATTCAGCATTTCCTGATTGGAAGAACGCCCGAAAATAGCATTGTACTGCAGGCCGGGCGGATCAACGGGACTGGCAAGCCAGTGCCCCCCATAGATAAACACAGTGTTGTCGAGATTTTCGTCCCATACCCGCAACGGCTTGTCGGCAAATTCAATACCCGGCATGCGCGTGTCACCCATGGTCTTGATCACAGGCGTTGCGATAAATGCCGCTGCCACGAACGGTTCAAGAAGTTCGGTATCAAAATCAGTGGGTTTGACCAGCGCCGATCCAACCGATATTTCGTTGGCAATATTGGTGTTGTCGTAAAGCCGATAAGTGGGACTGCCAGCGGCGTTCAATACCAACCCATCCATGGCCGCGTCGCCAAAGACCACGCGCGCTTGTTCCTTGGCCTCGCCATACAGCGCCCAACCGCCATGCAGGGCGCGATCGCGCCATCCCAGGGTGGTCGGCAGGCTGGCGATATGAGGGTCGTATCCCATGAAGCCAGCAAAGGACAAATGATCATGGTCACGAATTGTCTGCAGCACAGATTGTAATTCTGGCCCCGGCGTAAAACCGCCTCGGTGCAGCCCGATGTCCAGTTCAATATTCACGCGCAGGCTCGCGCCAAAAGCATTGCCAACATCGATATATTGGGCCAGGCGCCGCGGTGTATCGATCAGCCATTGCACGTTGGTGGCCGCCTGTGCCGCCTGGGTTGGCAGTTCCTCAAAATACGACTTCGCCGCCGCGGCAGGCAGCGGCTTGCCCAATAGTTGGTCGGTATCGGGCATGTCCCGCGATATCTGTTGCAGCATCGGCAGGTTGAACGTCATCAATCGCTGCGTTCCGGCGCGTTTGCGGATGTGCGAGATCAGCTCTAGCGATGGCAGTGACTTGGCGACAATGCGATACCCCATGCCGTCTGGAAGACTGGCCATCAGGGTATCCACGTTGGCGTTCAAGCGTTCTAGATCAATCACCAATGTTGGTGTAGCAATGCCTGCATTAACCAGGGCATCTTGCAGGCGCAAAAAATACGGCGCGCGCGGACCGCTATTATCTTTGGGTCGGTTCAAGAGTATCAGCCCTCCGGTAAATGTGGCGATCCCGCCAATAATGGCACCACGGCGTGATATCAATTTGGCCATGCTAGCCTACCCCAAAAATCTTGGACAAATGATCGTTCAGGAATTTCCCTTCAGGGTCCAATTGTTTTCGCAGATTATTAAAGTCCTGCATATGAGGATACATGGCCGACAGGTCCTGTGCACCCAAGCCATGAAGTTTGCCCCAATGGGGGCGCCCGCCAAACCGCCGAAAGACAGGTCCCAGCTCGTTGATCAGATAGCGATAGTCTTCAGTATTGGCAGCGTGCACCGCGATGGAAACGTTTTGCTTGTTCTTGAAAGGGCTAAGCCACGTGTCATCACCGCGAACAAACCGCACTTCCATGGGGTAATAAACGTCCCTACGGCGCTCTAGCACTTTGATAGCGGCACGAACCGCATCCATGCCATTTTCATAGGGGATGTGATATTCACTTTCATTGAATTTGGCGACGCGCTTATTGGCCAGCAAATGCCACGACTTGTCGGTGATGTCCTCTAGGACACCAACTTCAAATTGGGTCGAGGCCACCCAGCGCCTGATCCGGGGAGACCACCCAAACATATCGCGCAGCCCACGCAAACCATCCAGAATTTCTTCATCTTCACTGGCAGGCCGCCGCACGGGCGGATCATCCGATACATCGTGGCTCAACGCACCCGCAAAACCTGTATGAGGCAGAAACAGGAATTCAAAGTTTCGATGGCTGGCGGCCAGTGTTTCCGCCTGGTCCAGCAGATCCTCTACATGCATCGCAGTCGTTCGCCGACGCAGGGTAAAGGCATTCACGACCTTAAGACGGTATTGCGTGATAACCCCAAGCGCCCCGAGGGAAACCTTGCCTGCATTGAACAAGTCTGGATTATTTGCGGCATCAACATCAATAATGTCGCCTGACGCTGTGACCAGGCGAAAGCCGGTGACCATCTCGTGCAATGCCGTCAGGCCCAGCCCGGTCCCATGGGTGGCCGTGGCAAATGAACCTGCAAGAGTTTGGACATCGACATCAGGAAGGTTCGGCATGGCCAAGCCGATGTCATCGAGTTGACGGGCCAACTGCCCCAGCCGTGTCCCCGCGCCAACCTCTACAATCTGTGTATCGATGTCGTAACTCAAGAGGCCAGAAAACTGGCCAATGTCGACGATGGTCCCGCTGGTTGGCACCAGAGCTGTAAATGAATGGCCTGACCCCACTGGCCGGATGGGACCCGGCGCTGTTTTGATAATTCTGGCGAGTTCTTCTTCTGTGCCTGGGCTGACAATGGCGTCTGGGTGGGCTCGTTGCAATCCCGACCAGTTGCGCCAATTGGCCCCGGAAGTTGATGCTTCTGCTGGTGGCAGGACGCCCCCCGGGGCATCAAACGATTTGTTTGACCACAAAAGATGCGACCCGATCGGATAGGCCGATGCAATCGCCGCACCCGCGATACCGGCCTTCAGCACAGTTCTGCGCGTAGTCATTTGGCATCCTCCGTTACTATGGCCGTTGCTATGGCCGTTGCCGTCGCCATAAAATCTACCAGGGCGTTAAAATCCGCATCACTGCAGTCGAAACACGTGCCCATGGCCGGCATGCCGCCCACACCATGGCGGGTGTTGGCCACCAGTGTCGTCATGCCCTTTGCCAATCGAATGTCCCACTCTGCCACAAAGCCCGTCAGCGGCGCTTCGGCATCGACAAAGGCGTGGCAGGTCCGGCAGGACCGATCATAAATTTTGGCCAATCGCTCGTCTTCAGGCATGAATGCCTCTGCCGCCATGATTGTCTCGAAGGTTGGTGTCAGTACCTGGCTGGTGTTTTCTGTGGATTGATCTTCGCTGCAACCGGCCATCAAAATAAAAAAGACCAAAAGGCTGAAAGACTTGCACGCGGTATTCATTATTTGGTCCTTGCCCAAGCCTTCAGGGTGTTTTTCTTGGCCTTTAATTCCTCGAGGACCGCCTCCAACGTTTTGATGGTCATACTCCCTAAAATCACCGACGCCTCAACTGTGAATTAACCAACGATTGACTTCAACCCTTTGTTAGCAGGGGTCACGCGGTGCCTTTCATCCAAGGCTTCATTAGAGGTGCCAATCAAGTCAGACATGGAACAGTCCGGACCTTGTCTTATTCCGCAGCAGTAGCGGGCACAGGAAAGCCGCCCGCCTGACTGACACGGGCGAGTGTTTTGCGGCCCAGGATGCCTTCCAGCCAATGCGCAATATCGATCAACCGGTCGAGCTCAACACCCGTGGCCACGCCTGATCGGTCAAGCGTATAGACCACGTCTTCAGTGGCCACGTTGCCGGTAGCGCGCGGCGCGAAGGGGCACCCGCCCAGGCCGGCAACGCTGGCATCGATGGTATCAACGCCTGCCTCGTACGCTGCCCAGGAATTGGCCACGCCGGTATTTCTGGTGTCGTGCATATGCGCGCGCCACTTCATGTCAGGAATTTCTTCGCGCAGTCTGCCGACCAAATCACGAACCTGGCTCGGGACACCGGCCCCAATTGTATCTGCCAGCGCTATTTCATCGGGCTCGGCATCGGCCAGGCGTTTGGCACTGTCAATGACCCGGTCAAACGGCACTTCGCCTTCAAACGGGCAGCCCAGAACAGCCGAAAGCGTGACTTGTGCGCTGATGCCATCACGTTTGGCCAGTTTCAGTACTTCGCTGGTATCGCGAAGAGTATCGGCGATGCTCATGCCCTGGTTTTTCTGGCTGAACGTCTCGCTCATCACACAGACGGTGCCAATCTGGTCGATGCCGCGCCTGCCACCCTCACGCGTGGCCAGGGCCCGCAGGTAACCCCGCTTGTTAAGGACAAGACCGCTATATTGCACATCCCGATTGTCCGGCAGGGCCGCGATGACAGCCTCGGCATCGGCCATTTGCGGCACGACCTTGGGGTGGGCAAAACTGGCCACTTCAATGCGTTTTATACCAGCACCTATAAGACGCGTGATCAGGTCCAGCTTTTGCTCAGTCGAGAAAAATACTTTCTCGTTCTGCAGGCCGTCGCGTGCACCAACTTCATATATATGGACTGGTCGTGACGTCATCGTGAATCTGTTGCCCTTATCCTGTTTTGGAGTGCGAATATTTGTATACAATGAGAATGCTGGTTTGTATACCAATCGAGAACAACACAACAGAAAGTTGACGACAGAATGACAGATTCCGATCCATTTGGCGCGCTTGACGGCTTGCGCGTTATCGAAATGGGCCAATTGATCGCGGGGCCATTTTGCGGGCAATTGATGGCGGACCACGGCGCCGAAGTCATCAAGGTAGAGCAGCCCGGTGTTGGTGACCCCATGCGCGTATGGGGGCGGGCAGAGTCATTATGGTGGCCCATTGTCGGGCGTAATAAAAAGTCGATCACGCTGAATCTGCGAACCGAAGCTGGCCAGGAACTGATCAAGGAACTGATCAAGGATGCTGACTTCCTGCTGGAAAATTTCCGGGCAGGAACCTTGGAAAAATGGGGCCTGGGCTGGAACACTCTGTCGGAGATCAACCCCCGTTTGATTATGATCAGGGTCTCGGGATACGGTCAAACCGGGCCGTATTCATCGCGCGCTGGCTATGGCTCTATTGGTGAGGCCATGGGCGGCATGCGCAATCTGGCGGGCGACCCACGGACGCCGCCATCGCGGATAGGCCTGTCCATTGGCGACGAGTTGGCGGCCACCATGGCGTGCCTGGGGGCCCTGATGGCCCTGCATCGGCGCACGGTGACTGGTCGGGGACAGGTGGTGGACAGCGCTATTTATGAAGCCGTCCTGACGATGATGGAATCGACCGTCGCTGAATATACCCAGTCGGGTTATCTGCGAGAGCGCACCGGGGCCATCCTGCCCAATGTTGCCCCCTCCAATGTTTACCCGGTGACCGACGGTGACATACTGATTGCGGCCAATCAGAACACCGTATTTGCCCGTCTGTGCGAGGCCATGGGCCAGCCAGATTTGGCCGAGGACAAGCGCTATGCGACCCATTTGGCGCGCGGTGAACACCAGGAAGAACTGGATAACATCATCGCCGAATGGTCAAAGGATTATACCGCCAAAGACTTGCTTGCGCTGATGGAAGATAACGGCGTACCGGCAGGCAAAATATACAAAGCGCCAGATATGCTCGAGGACGAACACTTCCAGGCGCGTGAAGCCATCGTTCATGTGGAGCACCCAGA
>SMXS01000102.1 GCA_004356955.1 Alphaproteobacteria bacterium
TGGCCGTCAGCGCCATCTATATCTGACAGAAAAAGGCAGCGGGTTTGAATTGGCGCTGTCGAGCACACAAAAAGAGCGATTTCGCAAAGCCTTCACAAAACTGGGGCCCGAGGCTGCTAAACAATTCCGTGAAATGCTGCTGGCCCTGGTCGACGAAGACGAACGAGACCGGGCACTCGGCACCATCCAACCCAACCAGGAAACCGGCCAGGAAATCGATTAACGCGTCAAAGGTGGGCCATCTGTCCGCCGTCAACCGGCAGGGAATGGCCCGTGATCATCCGCGCGCCGTCTGAACACAAAAACAGGGCCGCATGGGCAACTTCTTCCGCCGTCCCCAACCGACCAATCGGGTTGATGGCAGCCAACATGGCCGCTGCCTCTGGCCCCTGATCAAGCAGGCCCGACAACAATTCGGTATGGGTTGCCCCAGGCGACACGGCATTGATGCGGATATTCTGCTGCACATAATTGATGGCGGCCTGACGGGTCAGCCCGATAAGCCCGTGCTTGCTGGCGGTATAGGCAATGCCCGACAACTCGCTGCCCCGATGGCCCAGGGTCGACGCATTATTGACAATGCAGGCGCCAAATTCTGACTTCGCGCCTGAGGGCAACATGGCGGCGATCTCGTATTTCATACAGCGGTAGACCCCTGTCAAATTAACGTTGATGACCTGTTGCCAGTTATCATCATCATATTCATGCAAAAGTGCAGGGTCACCGCCCATGCCCGCATTATTGAATGCATAGTCAAGCCCGCCATAGGTGTTAACAGCCGTGTCGACCATGGCTTTGATATCAGCGTCCGATCCCATGTCGGCCGTCACAAAGGTAATCTCACCCCCCGCAGCCTTTACCGTGTCGACCAATTCTGCCCCACGGTCTTCGCGCCGACCAGCGGCGACAATTCGGGCACCTTCCTTGGCAAACAAGATTGCAGCAGCAGCGCCGATACCCGACGTTGCACCCGTAATGATCGCTACTTTACCGTCCATAGGTCCCCCCCAAAATATGCCTAGCTAGATAGCTCTGTCGATCTCTTTTTTGCCGCCGCGATGGCTTCGGTCAACAGATCAACCAGCCGATTATCGCCCATCAACACGTCCAGTGCGGCTTGGGTCGTCCCGCCAGGACTGGTGACATTTTGGCGCAAAGTTGCAGCGTCAGCATCGTCCTCAGCCATCAACACACCCGACCCAATGACGGTTTGGCGGGCTAGTCTCGACGCCAATGGCGCATCCAACCCGGCAGCAATACCGGCCTGGGTCATCGCTTCGACCAGATGGAAAACATAAGCAGGCCCACTGCCCGACACGGCCGTCACAGCATCAATCAGGCCCTCATCCTCAACCCAATCGACCATGCCCACGGCCTGCAACAAGGCTGTTGCCAACGATTTATGGTCAGCCGTGACCTGGGCATTGCCCACAGCGACGCTGATGCCTGCCCCCACCGCAGCGGGCGTATTGGGCATCACCCGTATGATCGACCTGTCGGCCCCTAAATGGGCTTCGAAATAGCCCAGCGTCTTGCCCGCGGCGATGGAAACGAACAATGCCTTATCCCACGCCCGCAATGGCGCCATGACGTCACCCATGACTTGCGGTTTCACCGCCAGGATAACGATTGACGGTGTCGCTGCCACGTCGTCAATCGACGACACCACCTGCAAACCTGCGTGAGATGCCGACAACGCCTCTCGAGTTGTCTCAAAGGGTTCAACGACTGTTACCGCCGAAACATCCAGCCCGCCCGCCAGCCAGCCAGACAACATGGCCGCGCCCATGCGGCCGCCACCGATGAGAACCAGTGGGTTCTCGCTTTGAATCGAAGAAAGTTTTGCCGTCATATATTTGGTTAGGCTTCACCCATCGTCTCAAACAGGGCTGACGCCAAGGCCTCCTCGGGGGTTTTGCTACCCCATAAAACAAACTGGAAGGCCTGATAGTATCGATCACATTCCGTCAGGGCAATCTCGATCAAATTCTCGCACTGTTCAGCAGTTGCCCCGACGCTGTCTGGCAACAGCACGCCATGGCGGTACATCAACAGCGATTCCTCGGCCGCGATATCAAAATGGCCAAGCCACATCTGCGCGTTGATCAGCGCCAGCAATTTGTAGACGCCCGCATAGTGTCCATCCGGAATGCGCCCGTCAAAGGCACAGACAAATTGCAGACCGCCAAATTCGTGGGCGGCATCGCGATTCCAGGAAAAATGAAGGCTGTATTCAGACCAATTGCCCGCCACAAAGACGGTTAGTTCGTCTTCGCCAAGACGGTCATACGGCCAGTCATTAGCGGTAACAATTTGTTCGATTAGGTCTAGTGGGCCAGTCGCGTCAGTTTCATTTGAGAGTAAAAGTGACGCCATCGTGTTGCCCTCCCGAGACTATACAGCTAGTAGCTATCTACAACCAAACCACAAGATGTAGCCTGCCATTGATATCTGGAAGGTGCAACCCTCAATATCTAGTAGGGTCTGAATTCGCGATATTTATTGGTAAATGGTGGCCGAGCGCCTTAGGACCCCTCGCCCAGCTTGGCCTCGAGAGCGTCAATCCGGGTGCGTAATTCTTCATTTTCTTCGCGGGCTTTTTGGGCCATATCCCAAACCGTATCAAATTCTTCCCGCGAGACAACATCCAGGTCGGCAATTGCACGCTCCAGCCGCTGGCGCATCAGCGTTTCCAGCTCTTCCTTCACGTTTTGGGCAACGCCCAGGGCACTGGTTGCCAGCTTGCTGACATCGTCAAAAATTTTGTTTTCTGATTGCACGATCTTCTCCGTCTCGATTGCCTGCATTATGGGCCTGTTTAGGTCGTATTCCAACCCGCCATTCTACAACACCTACACCAAGGCTTGACTTGCCATGCGGATACGTAAAAGTAGGCGCATGTTTGCTGCAATAAACTTTCCGGATTTTGATCCGGTCTTCATCGATCTCGGCTTCTTGCAGGTCCGCTGGTATGGCATGGCCTATCTCGGCGGCATCATCCTGGCGTGGCTTTACCTTGTCCGGCTGAACCGACCAAAATATTGGCCCGGCACCCCACCGCTGACACGCGAAGATGTCGAGGATCTGGTGGTCTGGTCTATTGTCGGCATCGTTGTCGGCGGTCGCATGGGCTATGTACTGTTTTACCAACCCGCCGCTTTTCTGGCCGACCCGCTAGAGATTTTCGCCATCTGGCATGGCGGCATGTCCTTCCATGGCGGGTTTCTGGGTGTTGTTGTCGCAATTATAGCTTTCGCACATTTCAGGGACAAACCCCTTTGGACCATTGCCGACCAGTTTGGATGTGTCGCCCCCATTGGATTGTTTTTGGGGCGCTGCGCAAACTTTATCAACGGCGAATTATGGGGCCGCACCACCGATGTTGAATGGGGTGTGATTTTCCCCCACGCAATACCCCATGGCGTGCCACGGCACCCCAGCCAGCTCTATGAAGCAGCGCTAGAGGGACTATTGCTGTTCGTCATCCTACGGCTGCTTTTCACGATGACAGAATTGCGTCATAAGCCCGGCTTTTTGGGTGGTGTATTCATTGCAGGCTATGGCCTTGCCCGCTTTACGGTCGAATTCTTCCGTGAGCCAGATTCTTACCTTGGGCTACTATGGTTTGACCTGTCCATGGGTCAGCTGTTGTCGATACCGATGATATTATTTGGCCTGTTCATGATGATCCGTGCCCAGCGAACCGCTTAAAGATATCCTGATCGACCAGATCAGGCGCGACGGGCCGATTAATCTGGCCACCTACATGCAAATTGCCCTTAGCCACCCTGATCACGGCTATTACTCCACGCGCGACTCTATTGGCGCGAAGGGAGACTTCACCACCGCGCCCGAGATCAGCCAGTTATTTGGCGAAATGATCGGCCTGTGGATCATCGACTGCTGGCACCAGATAGGCAGCCCCGCCACGATTAACCTGATAGAGCCCGGCCCTGGCCGCGGGACGTTGATGGCCGACATCGTGCGCACCATCACCAAGGGCAGCACCCTGCAACCGCAAATTCACCTGATAGAAACCAGCCCGCGCCTGACCCAAATACAGCAGGAAAAACTGGACGCCCAGTGGCATCAGGACCTTTCGACCGTGCCAGAGGGCCCCTTCATCCTGGTGGCCAACGAATTTTTTGATGCCCTGCCCATCCACCAGTTCGAGCTGACCGAACAGGGATGGGCCGAAGTGTTTATCGACGCATCCGCCGACGGTAATTTGTGCCGGGCCTTGATCTCATCAGATGCCCCGAGGCCAATAGTCGAACCCGCAGATTTCGGCACGGCAAAAACCGGTGACATTATCGAGACCTGCCCTGCCGCTGGTAAGTTTATGATCGACATCACACAGCGGCTGAAACGAGATGGCGGGGTCGCGCTGTTTTTGGACTATGGCTATGGCACGCCCGCCTTTGGTGACAGTCTTCAGGCTTTGTATGACGGGGCGTATAGCGACCCGTTCAGCCATCCTGGGCAGGCCGATTTGACGGCCCATGTGAATTTCGCAGCCTTAAAAACAATTGCCGAAGATGGCGGGCTCGATGGCTATGGACCGTTAGAGCAAGGTAAATTCCTGGAGCAATTGGGATTGCTGGTGCGGGCCGACGCATTGAGGCAACAGGCCCAAGCTGCCCAACGAGCCCAAATCGACCTGGCCGTGCACCGCCTGACTGCCCCCGACCAAATGGGGTCCCTGTTCAAAGTACTGGCCGTCTCTGGCAGCTCGGCATTGCATCCCGCAGGCTTTGCACCATGAAACAAAAGTCAGACGTCCTGACCGGCCCGGTCCAGCACGGCTTTTTTACCCGGGCAGGCGGCGTTTCTTCGGGCATCTATGCGGGGTTGAATTGCGGCCTGGGGTCCGACGATAATCAGGACCTGGTCATAGAAAACAGAAGGCGCGTTGCTGCCAGTTTGGGCGTGCCGCTGGCGCATTTGGTGACCCCGTTTCAGATTCACAGTCCCGATGTCGTTATCATGGACGCCATTGTCGGCACAGACGACCGACCCCATGCAGATGCGCTGGTCACACAGGTGCCGGGCCTGGCCCTTGGCATTGTCACCGCTGATTGCGTACCAGTATTGCTGCATGACCAATCAAACAGCACCGTCGCCGCCCTGCACGCTGGCTGGAAGGGAACACTGGCAGGGATCGTCCAAAACACGATTGCCGCCATGCAATCCCTCGCCAACGAACAATCCATCATCTGTGCTGCTATTGGCCCCTGCATTGCCCAGCCATCTTATGAGGTCGGACCAGAAGTGCTGGCAGCTTTCACCGCTGAAGACAATAGCTGGTCTTCCTACTTTAAGCCGTCTGATCGACCCGACCATTATCGATTCGACCTCGGTGGCGCGGTCACAGCCCTGTTGGATAGATCAGGGGTCGCCAGTATCGACCGCATTAACCACGACACCTATGCACGTGAAGCCCAGTATTACAGCTATCGCCGCACGACCCATCGCGGTGAAAGTGATTGTGGCAGGCAACTTTCCGCAATAGTGCTTGAGGGGGATGCTGACCCTTGATAGTACCGGCCCTTGATAGTAAACGATTGCACGACACA
>SMXS01000103.1 GCA_004356955.1 Alphaproteobacteria bacterium
GTGAACGTACGGACGCCTTCAAAACCGTAACGGTCGGCTGACTTACCCAGCCCTTCGATCAAAAACAGGTCAGCCTTGTGTGGCCCCTCGATGGGTACGCCAAATCTTTCTGACAGGTCAGCGGTGCCACCAGCGTGGTCCAGGTGACCATGGGTCAGCAGAATCTTTTCCAGCGTCACGCCCTTTTCTTCCAGAATTTCAACCAGCCTGTCGACGTCCCCACCGGGGTCGACGGCGGCGCCCTTCATGGTTTCTGTGCACCAGATGATAGAGCAGTTTTGCGCAAATGGTGTCACCGGTTGCACAACGGCTTTGAGTTGGCTCATGGGCCTGAATTCCCTGAATTAGTCAATTTGTGCCTCGTATATACACGGACGACCCCGTATTTGCCAGTATTGGCAATAGGGTTATTCCAGCATCCCTAGCCAGTCCATTTGATCGATCAAGGATATTTGGCATTGGCTGATGATGTTGAGGTCGCGGTTTTCGAAGACATCCAACCCGATTTTGTCTGCCTTGATCTTGTGCTGCTTCAGAACCTGGTCGCGTTCCAACAACAAGGCCTCTATCTGTGGCCGAAAGAGATGCAATATCGCTGTCAGCCATTGGTTCGTCTGGCTGTTGAACTTTTCGTTCTTAAAATCAAATCGATCGAGTATCCCGATTATGTCTTGCGCCGAATATATGCAATCGGCTGTAACCCATCGATTGGTCGTGAATAAATCTATCGGGACGCCATGATGATCCATTGTCACACCGACCAGATGGCACAACGCGTCGTCACCTGTATCCCATACAACGCTATTGGTGCCACCATGATCGAGCGGGCGCATAGAGGCATCGAACGTGCCCGCCCGCAGGAATGTGTGAAAGTGCCCGTGCTCTTGGGCGGACCCGTCGTGGGAATGATAGTAATATTGCGCAAAAGACCCAGCATCATAGGCATCGCCGGACGGGTAGTGTTGCCACTCAACAAAATCCGCATCACCAATTGTTTGCATGACCACATTGGTGTCTTGTTTGGCCAAGGCCTGTGCAGTTTGCGCAATGGTAACAGCGGCCAGCGCCATGTCTTCGCGCTGGTCTTGTGAAAAGACTGCAATGTCGGGCAGGAGAATGACGATCCCCCCTCAGCTAAGCTTTAGGATGCCCCACACGGTGCGCATGGACTGCACGGTTCGCAAGGCTTGCAACCGCCGCAAGGATGACACGGGTTGCATGATGTAACCGGTCCGCAAGACCCCGTACCACAGGGACTGCAACTGGCCAGGGCCTGGCCGCTCGCCATTGCACTTGTCATGGCCATGGCGGACCCCAGCACCAGGGCTTTTCTGGAAAATGTCTTCATAGGACTTCCTTCCTGTTAGATGACACGGTCTCTATCGACGCAAAACCTTAGTCAGACTGGACTATCGTGACCAATCACAACTTGGTGTGATGGCTAGCCGATGCTTTGCGCCAAAATGCGCGATAGATGCGCATTGGGCATGCCGGTCTCTGCCCGCCAAGTGTTGAAGGCCGCTTGCAACTGGGCCATGGCCTTTTGCGATGTTGGTTCTTTTTCAACAACACCTGCGCGTATCAGGGCCAACACAACGTCTTTGCTCATGATCGGGCTATCCCAGCCGACTTCGCGCAAAAAGTATGATGCCGATTTACCACCCAGACGATTGCCATTTTTCTTGAGATAGGCCCATAGGCCGACAAAATCATCCACCGGCCAGTCCGCAAAGAAATTGCCGATGGAACCATGATCGCCAATGATATGGGTCGCCATGATGGCATTGTCCTGGATGGCCCGAATTTTCTGGCCATTTCGGATGATAGAGGTATCGCTGACAAGGCGCGCCAGATCATCATCGGAAAACATCGCCACTGCATGGGGGTCAAAGCCCAAAAAGGCGGCCTCAAAGCCGGGCCATTTAGCCTCTACCACCTTCCAGGAAAAACCTGACCGCATGATGACCCGCGCCATGGCCGCCAAAAAGCGATCATCGCTTGTCGACCGGATTTTGTCGGTCGAAACCATGTCTGGCAGCGTGCTCAACACAGCTGCTTCGCCATCGTGATGTGCCCCCGCCATTGCGAGGATCTTAGAAAAGGCTGCCAATATCTGCACACCCGCTGCTAAAGAAATTAGATATATCGACCCGCACCCGTCGGTGCGCTGTACTGCTGAATTGGTCATGCAGGTCGTAGCCCGCGTATCGACCTGTATCAAACTGATCGTCACGCTTAAGACTGATCCCGTCATGTGGTCGCCGCAGCTTGATAGAACAACCCTTTCGCTTTGGCACGAGATCAATCAAGACCAATCCTTCGCGCGATACATAGGTGTCGTCCCAGGGTAATCTGCCAGTCGACGTCATGGGATCAAGGAAACGGTAGGACTCGGGGCCCAAAAGCACGTCGTCAGTCAACTCGGGCACAGACTCAGCAGCCAACCCACCAAAGGTTGGGACGATGAGTATCAGCGCCAAAGCGCATACAGCAATTTTTGTATTCATGGTCAGGCCTCTGATCCATGCCAGTGTGAGTATAGAGATTATTCACAAAATTCGCTGAATTGCAAAAAGCAACAGATCAACTCTGCGCGAGGCCAAGTTATCCTTGCCACATGACCTTTGGGACGTGTCTTATTCGGTGCGCAATTTTTGGAGGAAGCAATGAAGAATCTATCGGGCAAAGTCGCTGTAATTACAGGCGGAAATTCGGGTATCGGCCTTGGTATTGCACGGTCTTTGGCTGCCGAGGGATGCAATTTATTGCTTGTTGGGATGGATGAAGAAAAAGCGCAACGCGCGGCTGCAGACCTGGCGGCCACAGGCATCAAAGCCCTTGGCATCAGTTGTGATGTAACCAAGCGCGATGCAGTAGAGGCAATGGCTGACTTTGCCTATGACGCGTTCGGGACGGTCGACATTTTGGTGAACAATGCCGGCGTGGGCTATGGCGGCCAGGTTTTCGAAATTGGCGAACAGGATTGGGATTGGGTCATGGACGTCAACGTCAAAGGCGTCTTCCAGTGTTGCGCCGTGTTCGTGCCCCGCTTCCTGGAGCGCGGCACCGAGGCCCACATCGTCAATATGGGGTCCGAGCAGTGCTTTGGCTTGTCGGACCCACAATTCGGCAGCATGATTGCCTATAACACCTCCAAACATGCGCTCTTGGGTTTTTCCGACGCGCTACGGCGCGATGTCGCCCCAAAAGGCATGATTGTCAGCCTTATTTGCCCCGGCCCCGTTGCCACTGAAATATGGAACGCCGAGCGCGGACGCACTGCGGAATATGGAGACAGAAACCCGGTCGCTGACGGTGCCGGAGATGCCGTTGCCGAAATGGGCATGGACCCAGACCTGGTTGGCAAGATCACCGTTGCCGGCATGAAGGACGATGACTTTTATATCATCACCCATGACTATATCCGCGGCATGATCCAGGATCGCTATGATGAAGCCTATGCCGCCATGGACAAGACCGACCGCTGGTTGAAGGAATTTGGCTAGTCGGCTTTTGTCTGCAAGAATTCGATGATAGTCGAATAGGCCCGACGGTCCACCGCAATAAACATATGCCCGCCCTCAAACATCTCTAGCCGCGCACCCGGAATTCGGCTGGCCATGGCTTCCTGAGATTCGGGTCGCGCATTGCCGTCATATTTACCGCCACAGATCAGCGTCGGCGCAGTGATCTGATCCAACCGGTCCCAACAATCATGTTGCTTGCGGGCGATCAGCTGATTTTCGCGACCAATTTCCCAATTATGGTCATCGCCGTAAAGCTGCCTGGTCGCGCCAGCCGCTCTAGCGTAATCGACAACGGCATCAGGGTTTGCTGCCTGCCATTCTTCGTCGTGGTTCGTGTTGCTGATCTTCAGCCCAACGCTGATGCGCTGTTTGACCGTCATGTTTTCCATATTATGCAGCGGATAGGATGCACCGCCTTCCCCACCCGGCGACGATGCGCACAGCACCAAGCGATTGATCTTTTGGGGATATCGGATCGCCAGTTCCTGCGCGACCATGCCGCCAAACGAATAGCCGACCACATGGCACCTGTCCCAACCGCCTTCTTCCAGAAAATTGGCGGCGTCTTCGGCATAATTACCCATGGTGTATGGCCATTCCGGCTTTTCGCTTTGACCCAGCCCGCGCTGGTCGTAGGACACGACTTCGAAGTGTCTGGGCAACGGGCCATCAAACATATTGGGCTTGGTGCGCAGATCGCCGCCAGTGCCGGTAATGAACAGCACTTTGTCGCCTTCACCGGCAGTTTCGAAATAAAGGCGGATGCCGCCAGCTTGCATAAAAGGCAGTGTCGCCTCCCCTCGTAACTCAAGATAGTGTAACTCAAGACAGTTGCACGACAGACTGACCTTTGCTCTATAGGGTGACAAGAAAATTCGGGAGCAAGCCATGACAAATATAAACGCCCTCAGTGACTTGTTTCGCGAAGACGTGATTGATCCCAAAACGCTCGAGATTAACGAGAAAATCCGCGCCGCCATGAAAGACGGCCCCCGGATTGACCGTGTGCCATTGGAAATTATGCGTGCGTCCCGCGAGAACGGCACTGGTGTGTTCCCCGCCCGACCGAAGTCCGACCGCGCGATCACCAAATCAATCCCCGGCAAAGACGGCGAAGTCGGCTTGCGGATTATCGCACCAGAACAGCCCAGCGGGGTGTACCTGCATATTCACGGTGGTGGCTGGGTCAACGGCGCCAATGATCAGAACGATCCGCTGATGGAACATTTCGCTGACCACCACAATATGGCTGTCGTCAGCGTTGAATATCGCCTGGCGCCCGAACACCGCTTCCCCGCCGCCCCCGACGATTGCGAAGCCGCCGCGGCCTGGTTGATTGAGAATTGCGAGGCGGAATTCGGCACCGATTGGCTATCGATTGGTGGCGAATCCGCAGGCGCCCATCTGGCTGCCTTGACCATAATCCGCATGCGCGACAATCATGACTATACAGGCTTCAAAGCTGCCAATCTGGTGTTCGGGATTTATGACGTTTCGTTGTCTCCCAGCGTTCGCACATGGCGCAAAGGCCGTCTGGTCCTGGATACAGAAACCATGCGCTTTTTCTCGAACTGTTTTGCACCAGACCCGCATATGCAGCGCCTGCCCAAGGTGTCGCCGCTATTTGCCAAGTTGTACGATCTGCCCCCTGCCCTGTTTACCGTTGGCACACTCGACCCATTGGTTGACGATACGTTGTTTATGCATGGCCGTTGGGCCGCTGCTGGCAATCGCGCCAGCCTGGAAGTTTTTCCTGGCGGTATTCATGGGTTCCCGGCTTTTGGCGGGCCATTGGCAAAGCAGTTCATCAAGACCGTCGACGACTTTTTCACCGTCGAGCTTAACCGCAATTGTTAGAACATTTCTAACCCCAACCTTGTATCGAGCCCATTTTCCTGCAACTATTTCTGTTCAACAGGGAGAACAGGAAAATGGCACAAGTTTGGCAAGCGGCGGATCACGTCAATCAAGGCATTATTGAAAGCACAGAATTAGGACAAGTCGGCATAGCAGCTGCCTGTCTGGCACCGGGGGAAGTGACCAAAGGGCACTCTCATACGCTGGTGGAAGAAATCAATATCTTCAAAAGCGGCATGGGCCGCATTCAGATCGACGACGCGTTTTTTGATGTGTGCGAAGGATCTGTCGCCGTCATCAAAGCCGGTGAATTCCACGAGATCACAAATTCTGGCGATGAGAATCTGGAATATGTCGCCGTCTTTAATTCTGATGTCGACAAAGACGAGATCGATTTTAAAGAACGCGCTGAACACTTCGCGACAGACGACTGCCCGGCATATTACGACTTATTGAGCAAGATAGCTGCGGGTGAATGCCAAGGTGCAATTGCCTTCAAGGCATGGGCTGCGGCAACACCAAACCCGGACTTCGCCAAAGTATTGAAGACGATTGCGATCCGCGAGGCTGAACATTCCGCCGCATTCGAAAAGCGATTGTGTGAATTGGGACAGGCCGTCGACTTCAACGACGTTGACCCAAAGACCAAAGAAAATCTGGAATTTCTGGCATCTGACGCTGGTGACCTGGAGAAGATCAAGTGCTTGGGGTTTGACGATCTTGGAGACAAGGATACCTTGTCGGCCCTGCTGAGGGACCGATCAATCGATCCGATTACAGGGGCTCTCATGGGCCGGTTCATCGCTGAGGAACGCGACACGGCCCGCATGGTCAATGAATGCTGCCAACAGATGTTTGGCGACGAGGCACCAAAGGCTGCCAACACCAACGACGTCACGCTGGGTCAGGTGTGCGAGGCTGTCACCTCACTGACCGGCTTGGTGCAGGAGCTGCAATCAGAAATCAGACAGATGCAGACACCCAAAAAGGCCAAGGCGAAACCGGCCAAAAAGGCAAAAGCTGCGGCGCGCTAGTCGCGGTAAAATTCCAGATAGAACTTGGCCCCCTGCTGGGGGTCAATTTTGTGAAACACGGCTGGCTCAATGATGCCCGGGTTATCGGGTGTCAGGGTGATTTTCTCGTCATCTGACGGGATCATGTAAACAACTTCGCCTTTTTGGACGACGATCTTGGCCCAGACACCGGCCCTGGTGCGGTGTTCATTCTTCATCATGCCCGGTGTCGAGCGGTCCGTATAAGTCTGTGACTTATTGTAGGCCGATACATTGTCTGGAAGCTGTTTCATCCACTGCCCTTATCTGTTTATCACCTTGTGCGGTCACTATTTTACGCCATAGTCTTACCCATGCCCGTGCGACCACATCTGCTGATCTTATGCGTGATCTGCGCTCTGTCACCTCTCAGTTCTGTTAGGGGTGCCGAGGCCATCGCCATGCATGGCGAACCAAAATATGCCGACGGGTTTGCCCATTTCGACTATGTCAATCCAGAGGCACCACTTGGGGGTACATTGCGCCGATCAAAACTGGGCACCTTCGACAGCCTGAACCCTTTCGTCATTCACGGCGTCGCAGCCGCAGGACGACATTTGGTGCATGAAAGCCTGATGCAGCGCAGCGCGGATGAGCCGTTCAGCCTTTACGGCCTGTTGGCTCAACATGTCGAAGTCCCTGCAGGCCGATCATGG
The DNA here is from genome assembly GCA_004356955.1 of Alphaproteobacteria bacterium. Taxonomy (GTDB): domain Bacteria; phylum Pseudomonadota; class Alphaproteobacteria; order SMXS01; family SMXS01; genus SMXS01. The sequence goes on from SMXS01000103.1 coordinate 7,093, forward strand.
GTGGAATTCTACCTGAACCCCAAGGCGCACTTTCAGGATGGCGCCAAGGTGACCATCGACGATGTAATCTTTTCGCTCGAAACCCTGCGCGACCATGGCCGACCCAATCACCACGCCTATTACAGCCAGGTCACCCAGATCGATCGCGTTGGCGACAATGGCGTACGCTTTAGTTTCGACAAAACTGGCAATCGAGAACTGCCATTAATCCTGGGACTGATGCCAATACTGCCCAAACACTTCTTTGCGGATATCGGCCTGGAAGAGACACGACTTCAGCCTATTCCTGGCAGTGGCCCATACCGGGTTGCGAGCGTAGACCCTGGTCGGCGCATCACCTATGTGCGTGATCAAAACTATTGGGGTAACGATCTGGCGATCAATCAGGGACGCTATAATTTTGATGAAATCATCTATGACTATTACCGCGACAAAAGCGCTGCACTGGAAGCTTTTCTGGCCGGACAGGTCGATATGCGGGCCGAACAGGACCCGCAGCAATGGTTGAGTGGCTACAACGTTGATGCTGCGAAGTCAGGCGACATTATCAAGCAGGCTATCCGTCATGGTCGGCCCTCGGGTATGCGGGGTTTTGTCTTCAACACGCGGCGCGCCATTTTTCAGGACCCCAAAGTAAGGCAGGCCCTAACCCTGGCTTTTGACTTTGAGTGGATCAACCGCAATCTTTTTCACAATGCCTATGATCGAACCGAAAGCTATTTCGGAAAGTCTGATTTAGAGGCACCATTGGCGCCGGGGCAGGATGAACTGGCATTGATGCAGACATTAGGCGTGGATGTCTCCGCCACCAACTGCATCCCTTGCCGTCCCCTCAAAAGCATCCCAAAATCCAATGGGACGTCAAATCGAGGCAATCTGATTGCCGCCACAAAATTACTCGCCGAGGCCGGATGGCATGTCTCTGACGGTGCCCTTGTGAACAGCGACGGCAATCCATTTCAATTTGAAATTTTGATCGTCGACCCCAGCAATGCGCGGCTTGCGCAACAGTTCGCGAGGGATCTGGCGCGGCTGGGTATTCAGGTCGAGACGCGCATCGTCGACAGCGCCCAATTTCAGGAACGAACGGCCGTCTATGACTATGACATGATCGTCTATTATTGGGGCCAATCCCTGTCGCCGGGTAATGAACAGATATTCTATTGGGGCACGGCGTCAGCCGACCAACAAGGTACACGCAATTATATGGGCGTGCGAAACCCGATACTCGATGCCGCTATCGACAGATTGGTAAACGCCGTCACCCGTGAGGACCTGGTGACAGCCACACGCCTGCTCGATCGGACCTTGCGAGCCGGGCACTATGTTGTACCGCTCTACCACTTGCCCGTCGACTGGGTGGCTTACTGGTCCCATCTGCAGCGCCCCGCAACCAGCCCGCTATTGGGCTATTTGCCGGAAAGTTGGTGGTCGATCCCGACTAGGGGCACGGCTAAGCAATAGCCTTGGCATCCCGCAGAGCAGCGATGTCATCGGCCGAAAAGCCCCAATCCAGCAGGGCCTCTTCATTGTGTTCACCAGGGATGGGGCTTGGCCGCGCGACTTCGGGCTTGGTCCTTGAAAACCGCGGGGCCGGACCAGGTTGCTTGACGCCCTCGATTTCGATGAAGGTACCACGAGCCTGATTATGTGGGTGCGTGGGCCTCGTTCATGGACAAAACGGGGGCAAAACAGATGTCGGTATATTCCATGATCTCGCACCATTCATCCCGCGTCTTGGTCTTGAACAGGGTTTCGAATTTGTCCTTATAGCCGCGCCATTTGTCTTTGTTGTGTTGGTCGGAAAATTCCTCGACATCCACGCTGGATTTCTCCAACAACAAGGCATAGAACTGGGGTTCTATGGACCCGAGCGAAATGTACTTGCCATCAGACGTCTCGTAGACTTCGTAAAAATGCGCGCCCGTATCCAGCAGATTGACGCCACGATTGTCCCCGTCCCAACGGCCCATTTTCTCCAATCCATAAATCGGCGCCATCAACAATGCGGCACCATCGACCATGGCTGCATCAACCACCTGCCCCTGGCCCGACCGCCTTGCCTCGAACAAGGCGCTGACGATGCCAAAGGCCAACAGCATGCCACCGCCGCCAAAGTCGCCGACCAGGTTCATGGGTGGCAAGGGTTTGTCCCCTTCCCGCCCAAGGGCATGCAGTACGCCAGACAGGGCGATGTAGTTGATGTCATGGCCTGCGACATTGGCATAGGGGCCGTCCTGCCCCCAACCCGTCATGCGACCATAGATGATCTTTTCATTGCGAGCCTGCACTACGTCAGGACCAAGGCCCAAGCGTTCCATAACACCCGGGCGAAAGCCCTCGAGGATGACATCAGCGCCTTCGCACATCTTCAAGACCGTCTCTATTGCCGCGGGGTTCTTCAAATCGACAGCGACCGACCGCCGGCCACGATTAAGCGTTTCATGCCGCGGATTTGCCCCCACTGTCGTGCCAGGGCGGCCTGCCTGGTTTTTGCGATCGACCCGGATGACGTCTGCACCCATATCGGCCAGCATCATGGCGCAATAGGGGCCCGGTCCAATGCTGGCGATTTCGACAATTTTTACTCCGTTGAGCGGTCCCATTATTCTTCCTTCGATGTTTCCATGTTGTCTGATGGCGCAAGGCTGAGATTTCCCCAACCCAGCGCATAAGTCATGATGTGAAAAATTACATGTTGTTCCAGAACGCCGCCCACGATATGGGCCTGCGGCCCAATAGCGTATAGCGCGACATCTTCACCTGCGTGTGTCTCGGCCACGCGCTTACCGAGCGGTCCCAGGTCCATATAGGCAGGCACAGCGGCCTGTTGCACAGCTGGTTTACCCTTTTCATCGTACCGAGGCGCCGCATCGGTACGTTCCCCACCCACGGCACCAGGCCCGTTGAAATAGCCCAGGGTCGAATAGGTTTTACCGTCCATGCCGACCGCCACCTCTTCCATGGGCAAGCCTGACATGTCGTTCTCCCGCACATTGCCCAGGATTGGGTTGCCACGCATCGGGTATCCACCAATCGTTAACGTGTGCGAATGATCTGCCGTCACCAAAATCAGCGTCTCGTCGAGGTCGACCATATCGAGGGCTACCTGCACAGCCTGGGACAAAGCCTGTGTTTCCGACAATGCATATTCTGCCTGTCCCTGATGATGCCCATGGTCGATACGACCAGCCTCTACCATCAAATAATAGCCATCCGGGTCAACGCTCAACCGGTTGATGGCCGCCTTGGTCATATCGGCCAGGCTGGGTTCTGTCGATTCCGCATCCCGGTCAAAGCTGAAGGTCATGTGCGACGTGCTGAACAAGCCCAATATCTGTGATTGTTGATCCCCAGCCAGATCGTCCAGCTCTTCTTTGGTTTCGACATATATACGATTGGGGCCGTTGGCTTGCCACTCGGACACCAAATCGTCGAGCGGATTAAGGCGCATGCCACCCCTGGCAAGACCGTAGAAATGCCGACGACCGCCCCCCAAGGCGATATCGATCCCGTCGCCGACATCAAATTCAGCAAACTGACGGGCGATGTCTTTGCAGCCACTGTCTTTGGCCTCAGACGGCATCATCAAATCTGATTCCCAGATGCGTTCCGCAGAATGCGCGTAGACCGCCGCCGGTGTCGCATGGGTCAAATTTGCGGTACTGACGATGCCCGTCGACATGCCCCTGGCCTCTGCCCTTTCAGCCAGCGTTATCACGGAATGTGCCAATGCTGCTTCGCAATTGCCACGCAACGCCTCGGGCGCAATGCCCAGAACGCCCGCAGTGGTTTTGATGCCTGTGTTCATGGCTGTTGCGGTGGCTGATGACTGGGCCACTTGCAGATTGTTTGTGTAGGTCTTGATCAATGCCAGATGGGGAAATGATTCGAAGGACAGATACCCTTCTTCGCCCTGTTCGCCGCGCGACTGGCCATCATAAATACGCGCCGCCGTCACCGTGGAGACACCCATCCCATCACCAATAAACAAAATAACGTTCTTTGCCTTGGTGTTTCGATGCCTAACAGCCAGCCGATTGGCAAGTGCCTGTTGGCCGTTATCCCACCAATTGACCGCCGACCCCTCACTGACTGCAGGTGGTCTGACAACATTAACAATAGGCTGGCCCGCTGATGGCTCATAGAGCGTATAGCCACCAACAACAACGACAACCAAGAGCGCAAGTGCGCCCCACAGATTGAAACGAGAGATCATAGAGAGGCCTAATCCAGAATTGATGACCGATCAATCATAGCCGGTTGGCGATCCCATGCCAGACTATAGATAGGGTCCCGTGACAAAAGTAATTTCTCTTATAGATTGTATATTGTTCAACCATATACTACCCTTTGAATTATCACCATCAGCGAACAGAAATTTTCACTGGCATGTTTAGAGCACTCTTAATCATCATTCTCGGCACATTGATCATTCCTGTAGCAATGGCCGAAAACTCGCTTTCTGGCCCCGTGATTGCCTCGGTGGTCAAGGTTTATGACGGCGACACAATAACGGTTGATGCCCATCCGTGGCCGCAAGTCACGATGCGGGTCAATGTGCGCATTAACGGCATCGACACACCAGAGCTGCGCGGCAAGTGCCAGGCAGAAAAAGAACAAGCCCAACAGGCAAGAGACCGCACCCAGGCACTCGCTGGGGAACAGGTCACCCTATCCTAGATTTTCCTTGGCAAGTTTGCTGGACGCGTGGTGGCCAATGTCAGCACCGATGATGGTACTGACATTGGCCAAACTCTGATCGCCGAGGGCCTAGCCCGACCTTATGACGGGGGCCCCCGCGCCGGCTGGTGTGAAGACGCCAGTTAGGCTTCTGGCTTTGGCTCAATCGTCCGGATCGACAATTCACGCAGATGCCGCAAATCAGCAGGTGCAGGCGCTTGCATCATCAGATCTTCGGCCTGCTGGTTCATCGGGAACATGATGACTTCTCGGATATTTGGTGTGTCGGCCAACAGCATGATTATGCGGTCTATGCCAGTGGCGATTCCGCCATGAGGAGGAGCCCCCAATTTAAACGCACTAAGCATACCGCCGAATTGTTTTTCAACTTCTTCACGGCCATAGCCCGCTATCTCAAAGGCCTTGTACATGATTTCAGGATCGTGGTTTCGGATGGCACCTGAGCCCAGTTCTATGCCGTTGCAAACGATATCATATTGAAAACCCAGCACGTCCAATGGATCCATGTTCTCGAGCGCTTCTAAACCACCTTGAGGCATTGAAAACGGGTTGTGGGAAAAATCTACGCGTTTCTCTTTCTCGTCCCATTCATACATCGGGAAGTCGACAATCCAGCAAAAGCGGAACGCGTCTTTCTCCAATATATCTAGGTTTTCGCCAACTTTGGTACGGGCAAGTCCAGCCAGATTTGCGGCACTGGCTTCTTTATCACAGGCAAAGAAAATACCGTCACCATCACCTAGTCCCGTAAGCTCGCGTAATTGGGCCACGCGCTCTTCGCCAAGATTCTTGGCAATTGGCCCTTTACCGCCACCATTTTCGAGAATGATATAGCCCATGCCCGCCGCACCCTGGTCTCGGGCCCAGTCATTCATTTTGTCAAAAAAGCTTCTTGGCCTGTCGCCTGTGTTGGGAGCCGGGATGGCTCGAACGATAGAGCCCTGGTCAATTGCTTTCGCAAAGATGCCAAACCCGGAGTCGCGGAAAATCTCCGTCACATCCATGATCTCCAGGGGATTTCGCAAATCAGGCTTGTCAGAGCCATACTTCATCATCGCTTCTTTGAACGGAATGCGCGGGAACGGCGTTTTGGGTATTTTTCTGTCAGAAAATTCACTGAAGACCCCAAACTTGATGGCCTCCATCGCTTCAAATACTTCTTCTTGAGTGACGAAAGACATCTCTAAATCAAGCTGATAGAACTCACCTGGTGTGCGGTCTGCGCGGGCATCTTCATCGCGGAAACAGGGCGCGATCTGGAAGTAGCGATCAAAACCGGCCACCATGATCAGCTGTTTGAATTGCTGTGGTGCCTGCGGCAAGGCATAGAACTTGCCTGGGTGTGTACGGCTGGGGACCAAAAAGTCGCGGGCACCTTCGGGTGAGCTCGCGGTCAGGATGGGCGTTTGATATTCCAAAAACCCCTGATCGACCATGCGCCGACGAATGCTTGAAATGACGTTGGATCGCAACACCATGTTCTTGTGCATCTGTTCACGACGCAA
>SMXS01000104.1 GCA_004356955.1 Alphaproteobacteria bacterium
ACACTGATTGGTTGATCTTGACGGTCTTGGGAGCCCACGAGTGTTGTCTATCCTGCAGGTAATCGGTGACTAAATCAGAAAGGCGATAAACGACACGACTTGAGGGCGTGTGTTGACCCAATTTGGTCGCTGCCAGAAAGACGCCATGCAACTGGGCTTGTTCCATTCCGGATAGTCGAGCCAACCTGAGCCGATCAAAGGCACTCTGATACAGATTGCGGTAGGTCGCCGCTAGACCTCGTGCATTCCTACCATCCTGAGTTTTGAGCTATCTACTGATCTCGGCACTACCAACGACTCCCGATAGATCTGCGGGAATTCTTATCCTGAAGTACCAATAAGGGCCTCTTTTGAAGCAATACACCCCGTCCTCCGTGTAGCAATTTGTGTAGCAAACTGCAGAAGGAAGCTATGGGAGTGGCTTAACTAGTTGACTTCAACGGGGGACTTAAAATAATGGCGGAGAGGAAGGGATTCGAACCCTCGAACGGCGTTAACCGTTACTCCCTTAGCAGGGGAGCGCCTTCAGCCACTCGGCCACCTCTCCGCCGCCGTTGATATAGGCAGGCAGAAAAGGTGTCAACCGATGATCAGCGCCAATCAGCTGTATTTGCAGGATTACTCGTCAGTGTCGTCGGCATCGACCTGGCCCGACAGCCTGCGGCCAATATGCGACCACGAAATACCCACGGCCATAACGGTCGCCAGCACCAGAGCCGCAGCATAGCGCCCAAAGAACTATTGAGGTGTGAAACGTTCCTTCGACATCAGGCGGCGCTTTCTATTGATCCATGGCTATTGATCCATGGCTATTGATCCATGGCTATTGATCCATGGCTATTGATCGATGGCGGCCATGCCACCCACGGCTGGCTTGATGAACTTCAGGGTCATGCGGTCGCTTTCACCGATGGCCAGATATTTGTCCCTGTCCTCATCACCCTTGCGCAATGATGGCGGCAAAGTCCAGACACCGCCGGGGTGGTCTTTGGTGTCATTTGCATTGGCGTTGATCTCAGAGGTATCGACCAGTTGGAACCCGGCGTCTTCGGCCATCTTGATGACCACGTCCTGGCGCACATAGCCGCTGGCTGCTTTGGGATCTTGTGGTAGGTCTGCACTGGCGCGGTGTTCGACAACGCCCAAAATACCGCCTGGTTTCAAGGCCTTATACATCGCTGCAAAAGCGCCCGCGCCAAAGTCACTGGCCACCCAATTGTGGACATTGCGGAATGTCAGCACCATGTCGGCGCTGCCTTCAGGGGCGATATCTGTTTTGCCCGCCGCCATTTCGGTAATGGTGACTTTGCCGAACAAAGCCTGATTGGCCTCGACCTTGTCGATCATTCCCTGGGTTGCCTTTTTGACATAGGGGCTGTCGCCTGACCGGTCAAAACCGGCCGCGATATACGTTCCGTCAACCGCCACCACGGGCGCGATCACATCCATATACCAACCACCGCCGGGCCAGACTTCGACCACTGTCATGTCAGCCTGCAGGCCAAAGAAGTTGAGGGTTTCAAGCGGATGGCGATACACATCGCGCGCTTTATTTTCGTCCGACCGATGATCGCCTGCCAGCACAGTTTCGATGCTAGGTGACGACCCTGTAGCCTGTTCGCCAATGACTAATGGTGCCGATGCTGCAGGCGTTTCGTCTGCTTCATGATGGGCAGCCACTGCTACCGAAGCGGCGGCCACCGAGGCCACCGCAATGCCTGACACCAATAGTGCCGAAAGAGTTTTCATTTTCATTGTTATATTCTCCTGATTATCAACTGGCTTTTTCTGTCGCGTCACTCACGGACTTGGCCGTTTGGCCGAACAGAATCTTGCGCGATTTTTCTTCTTCCTCGGGCGTCCGTTTTCGGTCGCGCCATTCCTTGCCGATCTTATAGCCTTTCTGGACCGCCGGGCGTTCTTTTACCTGGGCGATCCAGCGTATTAGATTGGGGAAATCTTTCTCGGTGTTGTCATTGGTGCGCGGCAACAACATGGCCCACGACCAGATAATCATGTCAGCAATGGAATAGTCGTCGCCGAAATACTCGTTATTCGCCAAATGCTTGTCCATCACCCCCGACAGCCGGTTGACCTCGCCGACAAAGCGATTGATGCCATATTCCAGCTTGTCCAGATCGGCAATGGTGGGGCCATAATTCTTGAAGTGGTTGGCGTTGCCCATCATCGGGCCCAGATTGGCCATCTGCCAATGCACCCATTGCAGCACTTTGTAGCGGCCCTGTGGGTCGGTCGGCAGAAACTGCCCGGTCTTGTCCGCGAGATATTCTAGCATGGCACCGGACTCGAACACCGAAATCGGGTCGCCGCCGCCGATAGGATCATGATCAACCAAGGCCGGCATACGGTTGTTGGGGCTGATTTTCATGAACTCAGGCTCAAACTGCGCGCCCATGCCGATGTCCACCGGGATGACATTGTAGTCCAGCCCCGTCTCTTCCAGCATGATGGTAACCTTCCAGCCATTGGGTGTCGGCCAGTAGTGCAGATCAATCATGATTAACTCCCCGTGTCAGTCCCTCTTAATTGGTGGCACAGCATGGCGGGAATTGGATAGGCGCGCAAGCATTCAACCTGCACTATCTGCGCTAAAACGCCGCGCCAAAACGCCGACCCGGCTTGACAGCGCCAAGGTGGCGACAACAGCAAAGGTGAACACATACATGCCCGGCAAAAACCGCGCTTCGGCCAGCCCGGTGGCCGTCAGCGATACAATCAGCAAGGCCGCCACCATCACATCCAGCATGGACCATCGGCCCAAGGTCTCTAGCCGCAACAAATGTTGCTGAAGCTTAGGGTCGCTCAGCGAACGACTGGCGAACAGATGAACAATCGCCATCAGCTTGAACAGCGGAAACACAATCGTGAACAGAAACAGCACCGTTGAGATGACCCATTCGCCCCGGTCAAACAGCTTGGCGATGGTGTCCCAAATGGTGATCGTGTCTTTGAAAAAGAAGAACTGTTTAACCCGCAACGCAGGCATGAAGATCGACCCCAGGTGCAACAGCATCAGGGCGGCAGCTGTCACGCCGATGAACTTGTCAAGGCCACTGGCCCGGCTGGCAATCGATTGTGCTGCAATAGTTGCTTCTTCACTCATTCAACAAAAAGTAGGGACTGAGCAAACAAGAATCAAATCCAAGGGGTCCGTTCGTGCCGAGTGGTTTTGTGCGTCAGCACAAAATTGTATCGAGGTGCGTGAACCCAGGCTCGGTGGCAAGGGCAATGCCCGCCGCACGCCTCTCGATACAATCGCCTACGCGATCACTCGAGACGAACGGGTGGTTGTGGGTGGTCCGGTTAGAGCAAAAACGCCCTAACCCAGCTTTTCCTTCAACAACTTATTCACCGCACCGGGGTTGGCCTTGCCTTGCGAGGCCTTCATGACCTGGCCGACGAACCAGCCGATGACTTTGGGATTTTCGCCACCTGCATATTGGGTCACCTGGTCGGGGTTGTCGGCGATGATCTGGTCGATCATGCCTTCGATGGCGCCGGTGTCGGTAATCTGTTTCAGGCCTTTTTCCTCGACGATCTTTGCCGGGTCGTCACTAGTTTTGATCATCACTTCAAAGACATCCTTGGCGATACGGCCCGAGATCGTGTCGTCGGTGATCAGGTCAATCAATTGTCCCAACTGGTCGGGTGACACCGGGCTGTCAGTAATCGATTTACCCTGGGCGTTCAGGGCTGCAAACAGGTTGGTGATCACCCAGTTGGCTGCTGTCTTGGCGTCGCGGCCCTTCGCAACCACTTCATAATACGTTGCAATTTCGGGTTCAGATACCAGAATGCCGGCATCATAAGACGGCAGGTTCAGGTCAGCCATCAGGCGGTTCTTTTTGTCGTCGGGCAGCTCTGGCAATTCAGCGGCCAGCTCATCCACCCAGGATTGTTCGAATTCCAGCGGCAGCAGATCAGGGTCGGGGAAATAGCGATAATCATGCGCTTCTTCCTTGGAACGCATGGTCCGTGTTTCACCCAGGACGGAATCGTACAGGCGGGTTTCCTGTTTGATGGTGCCACCGTCTTCGAGGATGTCGATCTGGCGGCGGGCTTCATATTCGATAGCCTGTTGGGCAAAGCGGATCGAATTGATGTTTTTCATCTCGCAACGCGTGCCCAATTCCTCGCCCGGGCGACGGACCGACACATTGACGTCGGCGCGCATGGAGCCCTGCTCCATATTGCCATCACACGACCCGATGTAACGAACAATCGTCCGTATCTTACGCAAGTACGCACCGGCTTCTTCAGCAGACCGCATATCTGGATCGGAAACAATTTCCATCAACGCCACGCCAGACCGGTTGAGGTCGATATAGGTCATGGTGGGGTGCTGGTCATGCAGGCTCTTGCCAGCATCCTGTTCCAGATGCAGGCGTTCGATACCGACTTCCTTGGTACTGCCATCTAAAAAATCGAGGGTTATAGTGCCCTTGCCGACAATCGGTTGTTTGAACTGGGAAATCTGGTAACCCTGCGGCAGATCAGCATAGAAATAGTTCTTCCGGTCAAACACCGAATAACAATTGATCTGTGCACCCAGCGCCAGGCCGGTACGAATAGCCTGTTTGACACATTCCCTATTGATGACCGGCAACATGCCAGGCATGGCGGCATCTACCAGGGATACCTGGGTGTTCGGCTCGGCCCCGAACTTGGTCGAGGCACCCGAGAATAATTTGGCTTCGGACGAAATCTGGGCATGGACTTCCAGACCGATAACGACTTCCCAGTCCCCCGTTGCGCCTGCGATCAGATTGCTCTTGCCCGCACTCATGATTTGTCTCCTGTCCACCAATTGTTGGGCTGTGCCGTAAAGTTGGCGGCTTCTTCCAACACACCCGCGACCCGCAATACAGTTTCTTCATCAAACGGTTTACCGAGCAATTGTAGACCCAGCGGCAAGCCATCACCAGACAGACCAGCAGGGATAGAAATTCCCGGAACACCCGCCAGTGATGCAGGCACGGTGAAAACATCGTTCAGATACATGGAAATTGGGTCATCCGCATTTTCACCAGGTCCGAACGCCGCTGATGGTGCTGTGGGCGTCAGGATCACATCACACGATGCATAAGCATTTTCAAAGTCCTGCGCGATCAGGGTGCGCAGCTTCTGGGCCTTGAGGTAATAGGCATCATAATAACCCGCCGACAACACATAGGTGCCGATCAGGATGCGACGGGTGACTTCGTCGCCAAAGCCTTCGGCACGGGTATTGGCATACATGCTATCGAGGCTGTCGCCGGGTACGCGCAGGCCGTATTTAACGCCATCATAACGCGCCAGGTTAGAGCTCGCCTCTGCAGGGGCGACTATATAATAGGTCGGCAAGGCATATTTGGTATGCGGTAGCGAGATATCAATAATCTCGGCCCCCGCAGCCTTCAGCCAATCAACGCCCTGATCCCACAGCGCCAGAATTTCAGCCGGTGCATCATCGAGGCGGTATTCTTTGGGGATACCAACCTTCAGGCCGCGAATATCGCCCGTCAGGGCAGCAGCATAGTCAGGCACCGGCGTATCAATCGACGTCGAGTCCTTGGCGTCATAGCCCGCCATCGACCCCAGCATGATCGCGGCATCCTTGACGGACCGTGTGATCGGTCCGGGCTGATCCAGCGATGACGCAAAGGCAATAACGCCCCAACGCGAACAACGGCCATAGGTTGGCTTGATACCGACCAGCCCGCAAAAACTCGCTGGCTGACGGATCGATCCACCTGTATCAGTGCCGGTCGCGGCCACAGCCATATGGGCAGCAACGGCGGCGGCTGACCCACCAGAGGACCCACCGGGCACGCGCGATTTGCCATCGCCAGCACGCCAGGGGTTTTCAACTGCGCCATAAAAGGACGTCTCATTGGACGAGCCCATGGCAAATTCGTCGAGGCTGACTTTGCCCAACATGACCGCGCCGTCGCGCCACAAATTGGACGTGACAGTGGATTCATAGGCCGGTGTAAAGCCATCAAGAATATGGCTGGATGCCGTGGTCAACACGCCTTCAGTGCAATAGAGATCTTTGATCGCCAGGGGAATACCCGCCATTGGCCCGGCCGTCCCCGCAGCCCGTGAAGCATCGGCAGCGGCTGCCATTTCCAGCGCCTTTTCAGGGGTTTGGGTCGTATAGGCGTTAATGGAAGTGCCCCCTTCAACAGCGGCAACATAGGCTTCGGTCAACTCGACCGAGGTGAAGTCTTTATTGTCGAGACCCGCAAGGGCATCGGCCATCGAAAGGTCGGTCAGCTTGGTCATTATTCGAGCACCTTGGGCACGGCGAAAAAGCCATGTTCAGTTTCGGGGGCATTTTTCAGCACGGCATCTCGTTTGCCGCCATCATTGACAACGTCCTCGCGCTGCCGCAGGCGCGCATGAACCACCGAGGTCATGGGCTCTACATCATCCGTATTGACCTCGGACAATTGATCGACCCAGGCAAGGATGTTGTTAAGGTCACCCGCAATGGATTCCAATGATTCTTCGGGCACATTAATGCGCGCCAAATGCGCAATGCGCGCGACTGTTTCTTTATCGACCGACATAATACACCAATTTTGTTGGTTTTAAGCGGCGCGGAAACTAGCATTGTTCTGCCGAAAAGATAAGTCATTAATGACAAACTTTGTGCCAATAGGAGGCCCTGTGGCGATTATCGACATTGACGACCTAAGACAATCTGTCGCAAAGAACACGCGCCTCATGGGCCTGGACCTGGGCAGCAAGACCATTGGTCTGGCCATCAGCGATGGGGCGTTTCATATGTCATCGCCATTGGACACGATCCGCCGACGGAAATTCACCCAGGATGCAATCCAGCTGCAAGCCATTATCTGCGAGCGCCAAGTGGGCGGGTTGGTCCTTGGTCTGCCCATCAACATGGACGGCACCGAGGGCCCGCGCTGCCAGTCGACCAGACAATTTGCCGCCAATTTTATCGAGAAATATGACATCCCCATTGCACTGTGGGATGAACGCCTGTCGACAGCCGCCGTTGAACGTGACCTGATCGCCGCTGATGTCAGCCGCGCCAAAAGAGCCGAGGTCATCGACCAGATGGCGGCCAGTTTCATCCTGCAGGGCGCACTGGATTACCTAAACAAACCAACGCTGTAATATGATTACTTGCCTCGACTATCGTTTGGCCCTATATCTCTCGCTTTAATGAATACGTCGAGCGCACAAGGCCATCCTACCCATCGTCATCTACTGGGGATCGAGGGGATGACGAAGCCAGAGATCACGGCCCTGCTGGATCTCGGCGATGATTATTTGCAGCGCTATCAAGACGGCACTCCCATTAAAAAGGTCCTAAAAGACCGCACCCAGATCAATCTGTTTTTCGAAGATTCCACGCGCACACGCACGTCGTTTGAGCTGGCGGGCAAGCGCCTGGGCGCAGACGTCATCAACATGATTGTGTCCAGCTCCAGCATCAAAAAGGGTGAAACCCTGATCGACACGGCCATGACCCTGAACGCGATGCGACCCAGCGCTCTGGTGGTCCGCCACAGCGCCTCGGGGGCCGCCGCCTTGTTGGCACAAAAAGTCACTTGTTCGGTGTTAAATGCCGGAGACGGGTCGCACGAACACCCCACCCAGGCTTTATTGGATGCCCTGACTATTCGACGCCGCAAAGGCCAGATCGAAGGCCAGATCGTGGCAATTTGCGGCGATATTCTGCACAGCCGTGTCGCGCGATCAAACATCCACCTATTGAACACCATGGGCGCCCGTGTTCGTGTCATCGCCCCGCCAACCCTGATGCCGCCCTTTGCGGAAAATCTGGGCGTAAGCGTCCATCACGACATGCGCGAAGGCATTGCGGACGCGGATGTTGTGATGATGCTGCGTCTGCAGACCGAACGCATGCAGGGCGCTTTCGTGCCCTCGACCAGTGAATATTTCCATTATTACGGGTTAGACGCCAAAAAGCTGGCCCATGCCAAGGACGATGCATTGATTATGCATCCTGGGCCCATGAACCGAGGCGTCGAGATCGACACTGTCGTCGCCGACGACATCGACCGCAGTGCCATCCAGGACCAGGTCGAAACCGGGGTTGCCATCCGCATGGCGTGTCTTGATGCGCTTTGCAATGGGCCCCTGCCATGAATGCCCAGGCCCGCGCTGCCTATATCAATGCCCGGATCATCGACCCGGTTGCAGGTACCGAGGTTCTTGGATCTATTCTGACCGTGGGCGACAAAATCTGGGCCGTTGGTCCCGATGCGTTTGACAAAGCAGACAGCGACGGCACGTTGATTGTCGACTGCCAGGGCAAATGCCTATGCCCAGGTTTTGTCGATATGCACGTCTTTTTGGGTGAATCCATGGATACCACAGCCCAATCTGCAGCCGCTGGTGGGGTCACAACGATTGTCATCCAACCAGATATGAATCCGGTGTTGGACCAGGTTTCTCTCGTCGACTATATCGAACGTCAGGCGCGGGACGCCATCGTACGCGTGCATCCAATGGCTGCTGCCACCAAGGGTATGGATGGCCGGGAAATGACCGAGATTGGCCTGCTGCAGGCTGCTGGTGCCCTTGCCTTTACCGACAGCCGCAAGTCCGTCCACAAGGCCCAGGTCATGCGTCGATTATTGACTTATGCCACAGTCCACAACGCCCTGATTGTCCAGCACGCCGAAGAGCCAGATCTGGCCGATGGCGGCGTGATGAATGAAGGCGAAACGTCGACCCGCCTGGGACTGCCCGGCGTGCCTGCCGAGGCCGAAGTGATGATGATCGAACGCGATCTGCATCTGGTGGCAATGACGGGTGCAAAATACCACGTATCCATTGTCACCACGGCCCAGAGCATCGATGCGGTCCGTCGTGCCAAGGCCAAAGGATTGGCCGTCACCTGTGGCACCGCACCGCCTTATTTTGCTCTCAACGAATTGGCCATCGAAGATTACCGGACCTTCGCGCGCCTGTCGCCACCATTGCGGACCGAGGCTGACCGCCTGGCCGTCATTGATGGGCTGGCTGACGGCACAATCGATGTGATCGTCAGCTCTCATGACCCGCACAGCGAAGACGAAAAGCGCCTGCCCTTCAGTTTTGCGGCACCTGGCGTTGTTGGGCTGGAGACGATCCTGCCGATGATCATGGAGGTCGCCAATGGAGGCCATGTGCCCCTGCCCCGATTGATCAATGCCCTGACAGCAGCCCCGGCTGAATTGCTGGGTTTGCCTGTGGGGCGATTGGACAAAGGCGCACCCGCCGATCTGCTTATCTTTGATCCCAACATCGCCTATCGCATTCATGCCGAGGACTTTGTCAGTGGTGCCAAGAACAGCCCGTTTGATACCCGCCCTGCAGAAGGCCGCGTGCTAAAGACAATTGTTGCTGGCCAATCGGTCTATGCCGCTGATGGCTGGTAATATGCCCTTCGACCAAACGATGATTCTGGCCGCTTTGTTCGGTTACCTGTTGGGGTCGATCCCCTTTGGATTGCTGTTAACCAGGCTGGCCGGTCTTGGGGACATCCGTAATGTCGGGTCGGGTAATATTGGTGCGACCAACGTACTGCGAACGGGCAATAAGTACATCGCCGCGCTGACCCTGGTGCTAGACGGTGGCAAAGCCGCCGCAGCCCTGTTGATAACACAGGCCTATGCACCCGAGGCCACTTTGATCGCGGCCTTTGCAGCCTTTGCCGGGCATCTATACCCAGTCTGGCTGAAGTTTGAAGGCGGCAAAGGAGTCGCAACTTTCGTTGGCATTGCGCTTGCATACGAACCCTTAATGGGCTTGGTCTGTATTCTGACCTGGATATTGACGGCTATCGTCTTTAGATATTCATCACTGGCTTCTCTGGTTGCGGCCCTTGCGGGTCCTATTTATGCCGGTCTATTTTTAACAAATTTTGCGGGTTCCATTTTTGCCCTGATCGCCGCTCTGATCTTTTGGCGACACAGCAGCAATATTCGACATCTGATCGATGGGAAGGAACCCAAAATCGGAAAATCCTGATCGGAACCTTTCCCATGGATCTCTCACATTCTGAACAAATTGACCGTTGGCGCCTGATTCGCAGCGATAATGTCGGTCCGGTGACCTATCAACAGCTGGTCACGCGGTTTGGATCGCCCACCGAAGCCCTGGCTGCCTTGCCTGAATTTGCGCGCAATGGCGGGCGTCGAAAGATCAAAATTTTCTCGGTCGATGCCGCCGAACGTGAATTTTCACAGACCCTGGAATTTGGCGCCAAATTCTGTTTCATCAATTCCCCCAACTATCCAGAATCACTCGCCGCCATGCCCGACGCACCCCCTGTGCTCGTCACCCTGGGTGACCAGTCGCTGATGTCCCGATCCATCATTGGTATGGTGGGCGCACGCAATGCCTCAGCCGCGGGTATCAAGTTCGCCCGAGGCATCGCCCGCGAGTTGGGACAAGCCGACATCATTGTGGCCTCTGGCATGGCGCGCGGGATCGACACAGCAGGACATCAAGGGTCGTTGCAAAGTGGCACAATTGCGGTGATGGCTGGCGGCATCGATATCGTCTATCCGCCCGAAAACTCAACG
>SMXS01000105.1 GCA_004356955.1 Alphaproteobacteria bacterium
CCCCTGCAAATTAGGGGGGAGACTATGCTGAAAATTGTTGTTGTGCTGGCCATCGCGACATTCGTGGTGGCCATGGGCTGGGGCGCGCTGAACAAGTGGCCCATCGATGGCGCCGTCTTCACCAGTGATCCTTGGGTGACGGTCATGCTGACCGACATGATGGTCGGTTTTGCGCTGATATCAGTGGTCATCTACATCGTCGAACCAGTGAAGTGGAAAGCCCTGTGCTGGATTGTGCCGCTATTCATTGTTGGCAACGGACTCAGCGGTCTTTGGCTGCTGCTGAATCTGCAGAAAATCCAGGCTAAATTCTCAAGCACTTGACCAAGCACTTATTCTTGAACAAGCCCCCAATCTTGGGCAAACCCCCAATTTTGGACAAGCACTGGGTGCAATTGCAGCGCGGACAAAATAAGATACGTCCATATAGATTCGAATAGGGGAGACAAATATGTGGGACGCCAAAGGCAAGATTGCCATCATCACTGGGTCCGCCACCGGTGTGGGCGAAGAAGTTGCCGTGCAGCTGGCCGAAATGGGGGCCAATGTGGTGATCAATTACACCAAAAGCCTGGACGAGGCCAAAGCCGCCGTCGCGCGTTGTGAAGCCGCAGGGGCCGAGGTGTTGTTGTGCCAGGCCGACGTCTCCAATGACGATGACTGTCGGCGTATGGTGGCCGAAACCGTTAAAAAATGGGGAGGAGTCGACATCTTGGTCAACAACGCAGGCCGGTCGAAATTTGTTGCTCATGCAGACCTCGACGGGCTGGACGCGCAAGACTTTCAGGACATCTATGCCGTGAATGTCATTGGGCCCTTCCAGATGACACGGGCTGTCACACCCCACATGAAGGCACAGGGTGGTGGATCCATCGTTAACGTGTCGTCTATTGCCGGGATCGAAGGCATTGGTAGCTGCATTGCCTATGCGGCCTCTAAGGGCGCGTTGAATACCATGACGCGATCATTGGCACGGGCGCTTGGGCCGGAAATTCGGGTCAATACAGTGTGCCCCGGGTTTATCAAAACCCGTTGGCTGGAAAACGGCCTGGGGGACGAAGTCTTTGGCAAATTGATGTCGTCCGTGCAGCGCTCCACCGTTCTGAAGGCCGCCAGTACGCCCGTCGAAGTGGCAGAACCGATTGTCTATTTCGCCGTCGGTGGCAAGCACACCACTGGGGCCATATATGTTGTTGATGCAGGCACGCATCTGGGGCCAACCGCCTCTGTTGTGGCGGACCAGGTTTAACGGTAAGCATTAAGGTATGAGTTAACGGTCGGAGGGCTAGACCATGGGATTTACGATCAACGTCAATGGGGCGGATCACACGTTAGAGGTGGATGGCGATACGCCGTTGCTTTGGGCGCTGCGCGATAATCTGCACCTTAACGGCACGAAATTCGGCTGCGGTATTTCGGCCTGTGGGGCCTGTACTGTGCTGGTTGACGGTGCAGCCGTCCGGTCGTGCACCTATGCTGTCGAGGATGCAGAAGGCACCGAGATCGTGTCTATTGAAGGCTTGGCCGATATTGGCATGGTGGCCCTGCAGGATGCCTGGGTCGAAGAAGATGTCCCCCAATGCGGCTATTGCCAAAGTGGCCAGATTATGGCTGCCGCCGCCCTGTTAAACGAAATTCCCCAGCCGACCGAGGCTGATATCGACGCGACCATGACCAATATATGTCGCTGTGGCACCTATAGCCGGATCAAAAAAGCGATCAATCGTGTGGCGGCCGACCAATGAGCAATTCTTTGGTCGACAATGTATCGCGCCGTCGTTTCCTGCAGGGGTCGGCCTTGGCCACAGGCGGGTTGGTGCTTGGGTTCCACCTACCAGGTGGCCTGAAAGTGCTGGCCGCGCCGGCTGATCAGCCTGGTCGCCTCAATGGCTTTGTGCAGATTGGTTATGACGACAATATTACAATCACGCTGACCCATGCTGAAATGGGGCAGGGCGTGCATACCTCGCTGCCAATGATTTTGGCAGAAGAGCTCGACATCGACTGGCAAAAAATCAAGGTGTTGCAGGCGCCGGCCATGGCCGAGGGCCCTATTGCCAGCGCGTCTGCAGGGACCGGCGGCAGCAGGTCTGTGCGGCGGGAATTTGAAGCCCTGTCCCAGGCAGGGGCTGCTGCCCGAGAAATGTTGCGCCACGCAGCGGCGAACCGGTGGAATGTCGCAGTCGACAGATGTGTAGCCCGCCAGGGTGTCATCTATTGCGAGGACAAACAGGCCACCTATGGGGACCTCGCCATGGGGGCTGCCATGTTGGCGGTGCCGCAAAACATCGCGCTAAAAGATCGGGCCGATTGGTCCCTGCTGGGCACGCCGACCAAGCGCCTGGACGCGCGCGCCAAGGTCGATGGCAGTGCGATTTTCGGGGTTGATGTTCAGTTGGATGGCATGCTGGTCGGCACGGTGCAGCAATGCCCGGTCTGGGGTGGTAAATTGGTGTCGGTTAACACGGCCCCCGCTATGGCTGTGTCCGGGGTCAGTGATGTCGTGACGACCGAGACGTCGATCATCGTTGTTGCCAGTGGTTATTGGCCGGCCAAAAAGGGGTTGGACGCCCTCGATCCCCAGTGGGATATGGGCCCGCAGGCTTTGAACGATGACGGCAGGATACAGGGACAATTGGATCAGGCGCTAAAGGGTAAAATGGCCATTGTTGTGAATAAGGGCAATGTCACTCAGGCCGGAAAATTTGTGTCACGGACGGTGCAGGCCGTTTACGAGGTGCCGTTTTTGCACCAGGCCACGATGGAGCCCATGAACGCGACTGCCTGGGTTCACGATGGCAAAATCGACGTTTGGGCACCTGTCCAGAGTGCTGGGCGCGAGCGTGTTTCCATTGCCCAGGAATTCGGTGTTGAGGAAGAAAAAGTGACGGTCAATGTTACCTTTTTGGGGGGTGGGTTTGGCCGTCGAAGCTCGATGGATTTCATCCGTCCGGCCATCCTTGCATCAAAACAGACAGACAGACCTGTCAAGGTTATTTGGTCGCGAGAAGAAGACATGTCCCATGGTACCCTGCGACCGGTGGCCAAGGCCCAATTTCGGGCGGGCCTCAATGGGCCGGGGTTGCCCGTAACGTGGGATAATCGGCTGGTTGTCCCATCTATATCCAAACAATTGGCGCCCGAACGTGTCCGCGATGGAGTGGACCCGGTGTCGGTCTATGGTGCTGACGAGCTGCCCTATGCCATCCCCCATCAGCGCCTTGGATACGCCATGCCCGATACGGGTGTTCAACTGGGATTCTGGCGGTCGGTTCCGCACAGTTACAACGCCTTTTTTGTCGAGAGCTTCATTGACGAAATTGCCGTCAGCGGATCGACCGATCCGTTCGAATTACGGCGCCTGCTTTTGGCCGACAAGCCGCGTCACCTGGCGGTGCTGGAGCGTCTGAAACACGAAAGTGATTGGGACGAAAAACTGCCTGCGCGCCACCACCGGGGCCTGGCGTTTCATGAATGTTTTGGATCGCTGACGGGTGAGGTTATCGAGGTGTCGATGCATGGCGGCCTGGACTTCCGTGTGGAACGGATTACGGCTGTTGTGGATTGCGGTGCAGCCATCAATCCGCTGACGATCGAGGCCCAAATAGAAGGCGGTATTATATACGGATTGACCGCTGCCATGTTTGGCAGGATCGACATATTTGAAGGCCAGACCGTCCAGAAAAACTTTGATACATATCAGATGATCAAAATGGCCCAAATCCCCAAGGTCGACGTGCATATATTGGAAAATGGTCCCTTGGGTGGCATTGGCGAACCTGGTGTGCCGCCAATTGCGCCAGCCCTGACCAATGCCTTGTTCAGGGCGACCGGCACGCGGGTGCGGACACTGCCGATTGCCGATGCGGGCTTTAACATTCTCGATCGTATCGATCAGGCGTAATCCACCGATTGCGTTGGGGGTTGCGTTGGGGGTTGCGCTGGTGGTTGCGCTGGTTCAGCTGGCGTGGCAACATCCGGCCCAAACCAGCACAAACCAGCGCCCAGTGCGCACAGAATATCAAGATTTTTGGGGATCGCACATGTTACGCAAATTTAGGACCGCTCTTGCAGCGACGATGCTTCTTGGCCTTGGCCTAACGGCCTGTTCAGAGGCGCCGGAAACACCTGCAACTGAGGCAACGCAGCCAGAGCTCAGTCCAGAGATCATGGCCATGATAGCGCAACGTCAGGAATTGCAGGATCCGAACGGACCTGGTGCTCTGGCCTATGGCTCTACCTGCGTAGACTGCCATGAAGGCCAGGTCCCCAAAGCCCCTCACCGCACCATGTTGGAGCTGATGTCTCCGGAATATGTTCTCAAGGCGATGGATGAAGGCGTCATGCAGGCGGAAGCCAGTGACCTGTCCACCGAGCAAAGACGCGCCGTGGCCGAATTCATTACCGTCAAGCATCTGGGCCAGTATGAAAACATCCCCCTTGCGATGTGCGAAGGGGACACGGCTGCATTCGACTATGACGCGACGCCGGCCTTCCCTGGTTGGGGAATGACACCGGGCAATACGCGGATGATGGCAGGCAGCAATATCAACAAAGAGACCTTGCCGAACCTGCGGCTGAAATGGGCCTTTGCCTTTCCGGAATCCCAGCGGGCACGGTCGCAGCCTCTGGCCGCTGGCGGGGCCATTTATGTCGGTTCGCATAGTGGTGCGGTCTACGCAATTGATGGCGAAACCGGCTGTGTTCGTTGGTCCTATCAGGCAACAGCTGAAGTGCGTACAGGCGTCGTTGTAGCAGGTTGGGAAGCTGGTAATACGAATGCCCAGCCCAACGCCTATTTTGGCGACCTGTTGGGTCATGTCTATGCCGTCAATGCTGTTACCGGCGAGGAAGTCTGGCGTGATAGACCGAACGATCACCCAAGCGCCACCATCACCGGCACGCCGACGCTGTTTGAAGGCAAGTTGTATGTGACGCTGTCTTCGCTGGAAGTCACGCCCGCCATGTACCCGGATTACGAATGTTGCACATTCCGGGGCTCTGTCGTGGCCTATGAAGGCGCCAGTGGCGAAAAGTTGTGGGAAACTTTCACCATTGAAGAAGAGCCGACCCTGACACGGCAGAACGCATCGGGCACGGATAATTTTGGCCCCTCGGGAGCGCCGTCCTGGAACAGCCCTGCCATCGATGCCAAGCGCCGTCAGCTGTATTTTGGGACGGGCGAAAACTATTCATCACCGGCAACCCTGACCAGTGATGCGATCTTTGCAATCGATGTGGATACGGGTGCCGTCAACTGGACATTCCAGGCCACACCGAATGACGCCTGGAACCAGGCTTGCGGCATGGAGAACAAGGACAATTGCCCGGAAGAAGATGGCCCTGATTTTGACTTCGGTGCGTCGGTTACCTATGCCACGGATAATGATGGCAACGACTATGTGCTGGGTGGCCAAAAATCTGGCTTCGTCCACGCGCTGAACCCCGATACCGGCGAGCTGATCTGGCAGACCCAGGTCGGCCGGGGTGGCATTCAGGGTGGCGTGCATTTCGGCATGGCGACAGAGGGCAACATGGTGCTGGTGCCGATCTCTGACATGCCGGACGGGCGCACGTATCCCTTTCCGGATTCACCAGGCATGTATGCGCTCGATATCAAGACGGGCGAGTTTCTGTGGAAACATCCGAACGTCGATGTTTGTGAAGGCAAGCTGAATTGCGCCCCTGGTGTCTCAGCGGCCATCACCATGGTGCCCGGTCTGGTCTTTGCCGGCAGCATGGATGGCCATATGCGGGTGCATGATTCCAGCACAGGCGAAGTCGTGTGGGACTATGACTCCAATGCCACCTACGCCAGCGTATCGGGCGAGCCTGCCAATGGCGGGTC
>SMXS01000106.1 GCA_004356955.1 Alphaproteobacteria bacterium
AAGGCATTGGTGCGGCCTATGCGCGGCACATCGCAAAAAAGGGGCTAAACCTAGTGTTGATTGCGCGCCGTCGGGAACCCCTGAGCGCTTTGGCGCAGGAAATCACACATACATACGCCGTGGATGTCCGCACTGTTGCCCTGGATCTGGGATCACCGAATCTAGTGTCCCTATTGGACGACGCAGCGGGTGGTCTGGATATTGGCTTGTGTGTGTATAACGCGGCGGCGTCCAACCTTGGTCATTTTGCCGACGTGTCCTTGGCCAATAAGATGCAGGAAATTGATATCAACGTCCGCGGCCCCATGACACTGGCAGACTATTTTGTGCCCCGGCTGATTGCGCGGGGTAAGGGTGGCCTTATCCTGATGACATCTATTGCCGGGTTGGGCGGGTCGTCGGTTGTTGCCACCTATGCGGCGACCAAGTCCTTTATGCGGGTATTGGCCGAGGGGCTGTGGGCAGAATTGAAACCCCACGGGGTTGATGTCCTGGCCTGTGTTGCGGGCGCGACGGATACACCGAACTACCAGGCGACCAAACCCGACGGCAACGCGCCGACTCAAACCCCTGACGAGGTTGTTAGTCTTGCGCTTGCCTCTCTTGGGAGAGGTCCCGTCGTCATCAGTGGCTTCGCCAATAAGATTGTCAGTTTTCTATTTGGCCGAGTGCTGCCAAAATCTGTTTCTGTCCGCCTTATGAGTGCTCAATTGCAACGCCTATATGGTCAGGACTGACCATCAAAAACCATAGATCAATGTCATCCTGGTGCGCAGATCGTCCGGGAAATCGCCTTCGGGTACGTCCGTATCGAAATCATATTCAATAGACAGCCGGGCCGACAACCGCTTGGTCAGCGGGGATGTCAGTGTCAGCAGCGTCTCATAGCTGTTGTTCAAATTCGTGAAAGTGGTACTGCCCTTGAAAGCCATTTGCAGCCAACTGGCAATGTCCCAATCTGCATTCAGGGTAACTCGGCCACCCCATTCGTGCTGGGAACCTTGCATGCTGGTTAGGCTTGATTTGCGATGGGAAGGCCCTGCTTCGAGGCTCAGATTAAATTTTCGGTCTTTCAGGACGTGATAGCCCATACCAGGGTTCTGCAAGAATCGCCTGTCAAAGCCATTGTTATATTCATCGCGATAAAGCAACAGACCATAGACATAAAGGCGATCTGATAGGATGCGGTCCAGTTGATACGATACCAATAGATCGTCTTCATCGACGACTTTGTCTTTCTTCAGCAATTCGTATCGCACACGGGTTTTATGGGTCCATTTCTTGCGCTCATTCTTCAGTTCGATCCCCAAGGTAATTTCGTCTTCGACCGTTCCACCTCGTCGAATACTCAGACCCAACTGAAGTTCGCCCTTCCAGTTTTTAAACGACCAAAAGCCGTCTGGCAGGGGTTCTTCGACTTTTGGTTCCTCGGGCGGCTTTGCGGCCACGGGCGTGGGTGCAGGGGGCGCAAGGGCAACGGCTGTGATAACTTGTCCGTCTTCTTCTGGCACCAGGGTCGCAATGATGACGCTTTTGAACTGCGGTGCCAATTCTATGGCCAGGGCGGTCGCCGCCTTGGCAAACTCCGGCTGACTTTCCGCAATCAACACAAGGGATACTTCGAGGTACTGAAAATCGCCCGACGCCACATCTCGGGCTGCGGCGGCACTGATCATTTTGTCCAGGGAAGGCGGTAAGTCTGCGGCCTCAGCGCTGGGACTAAATAGAGCGAGGAAGCCGAGCAGAGGCAAAATTACTTTATACGTCATGGTGAGTACTCACAGTTGCATTACAGCGGCGGTTATATGCAGGCCTTATTGGGCTGTAAAGGTTGCTGACCTCTTTTCAATGAACGCCATGACCGCCTCATGATGATCATCAGTTTGGTGGCATACAGCCTGGAAGAAGGCGCACTGGTCCAGAAAATCGCGCAGCTCCGTCCGCGGTGCCAGACGCAGCAAACGTTTGGTATAGCGAGTAGTGATAGGGGGCTTGGACGCGATCAATTGCGCCAGTTCCATGGCGCGGGGCATCAAGTCTTCTGGCTCTACCACTTCAAGGGCCAAACCAATTTTCACCGCCTCTTCACCATCAACAATACGTCCCGTGAGTGTCAGTTCGGCGGCGCGTTGATAGCCGACAATATTTTGCAGGAAATACGCGCCGCCATCACCCGGGATCAGGCCCAGGTTTACGAATGTCTCACCAAATTTGGCCTTGGTTGACGCAATGCGAATATCGCACATGCACGTCAGATCACACCCTGCACCAATGGCCGGGCCATTAACGGCGGCAATGGCAGGCACTTCCAATTTGTCCATGGCCAAGGGGATGCGCTGGATACCATCGCGATAGGATTGGGCAACCGTACCGGCATCACCACCAAAATCGTCCGATCGACTGGCCATGGCCTTGATATTGCCGCCCGCTGAAAAAGCAGATCCGTCACCGGTGATGATCAATGCCGAGATATCCTTGTTGGCATTGACCCAATCGACGGTGTCGACGATGTGCTGGATGATGTTGTTGCCCGTCAGGGCGTTACGCATGTCGTGACGGTTCAGGGTCAATACGGCGACGCGGCCTTCAACGTCCAGTTTGGCATCTTCGAAATTTGGTGTCTCGGTCATGATGTCTACTTCCTTGGTTAGATTTCAGACGGGCACCATAAACATTTCAGTCGGCTCTTTCACGGCTAAATTATCTCGTTATAGTCGGGGCACGATTGAGGGGATCAAGTCTTGAGTACACTGGGCGCACGCGTTGACACCGATATTATGGGCCATCCAAGGGGCCTGGCCATCCTGTTCTTCACCGAGATGTGGGAACGCTTTAGCTATTATGGCATGCGGGCACTATTGATCCTGTATCTGACGGATCACTTCCTGTTCACCGACACACCGGCCTATGCCATTTTCGCCAGCTATACGGCGCTTGTGTATATTACTCCCGTTCTGGGTGGGATGATTGCGGACCGCTATATTGGGTTTCGCCGGGCTATCTGGTATGGCGGCATCCTGATCATGCTCGGCCATATCGGCATGGCGTTTGAAGGGGCCGAGGCGACCCTGGGCACAGATGGTACGGTGACGCGGGATGCGTTTTCGTTGCAGGTTTTGTATCTGTCGCTGGCCTTTATTGTCGCCGGCACGGGGTTGTTGAAGTCCAGCATCTCGTCTGTTGTGGGTAATCTGTACGGTCGGGACGATGGTCGCCGTGATGGCGGCTTTACGATCTTTTACATGGGTATCAATGTCGGTGCCTTCGCAGCACCCATCCTGTGCGGCTATCTGGCGGCTGAATATGGCTGGTCTTGGGGCTTTGGCGCTGCAGCCGTTGGCATGGCCGCCGGGTTGATTGTTTTTCACTATGGCCATCATTGGCTGGACGGGCACGGTGAAGCCCCCGATCCAGAAGCCCTGGCACAACCAATTCTGGGTCCCGTCACCAAAGGCCATGCCATAGGTGTGGCCTGTCTATTGTCGATCCTGCCCATCTGGTGGCTGGTACAAAGCGGCGATGTTGTTGGCGACTTATTGACCGTCATTGGTGGCATATTGGTTGTGGGGGTTGTGGCCTACGCCATTCGATATCTGGACTCTGAAGATAGAGACAGGCTGTTTGCTATCTTGTTGTTGGTCCCCGCCTCCATCTTGTTTTGGGCATTTTTTGAACAGACGGGCTCATCCATTGCCTTGTTTGCAAAACGGGGTGTCGATTTGCAGTTGCTGGGCATAACGGTGGCGCCTGCGCAGATACAATCGATCAATCCTTTATTGATCATCACCATGGCCCCGCTGTTTGGCATGCTTTGGGTGTGGCTTAGTAAAAAGGGTTGGGACCCAAGCCTGCCAACGAAATTTGCGCTGGCTTTGCTGCAGATGGGGCTGGGCTTCTATATGTTCTACCTGGGCATCGAAAGCGCTGGCGAGGGACAAAAGGTGGCTTTCATCTGGTTGGTGTTGGGATTCTTCTTCCACACAACGGGCGAGCTGTGCCTGTCGCCGGTGGGCCTGTCTGCGGTCACCAAACTGTCTGTGCCGAAGATCATGGGGCTGATGATGGGCGTCTGGTTCCTGGCCACGGCCTTTGCCAATTATGTCGCCGGGCTGATTGCCATGACCGCCAGTTCTGATGGCGCACCAGGTGAAGATATACCTGTAGACGTCGCCTTGCCGCTTTATGGAAACCTGTTTGAATCTGTGGCGATTGCCGCCATTGTGGCAGGAATTGTGATGTTTGCCGTGGCGCCGTTTATTCGGCGGCTGATGCACGGTGTGAAGTAAACTTTTGTAACGCTAAGAATCTTTGGGGAGAGTTAAGATGGCTGCAGCCTATATGATAATTGGGGTGACGGTGACTGATGAGGCGGCCTTTGGCCCTTATGCCGAAGAGGTCCCGCCGATGATGGCAAAATATGGCGGCGAAGTAATTGTTGTCGACGACAATTTCGAGGTGCTGGAAGGCGATTTTGGCCGTAAACGCGCAGTGATCCTGAAATTCCCATCCATGGAACAAGCGCGTGATTTTTATAATTCAGACGAATATGCGCCGATGATCGAATTGAGGAAGGCCTGCACCGACGGTGACGTCGTCTTGGTCCAGGGCCTGTAAGCAACCTAAACAAAGGAAAAAACAATGGGTCGAGTTGAAGGAAAAGTGTGCCTGGTGACAGGCGGCGCGTCGGGACTGGGGCGCGCAGACGCCATCCGCCTGGCCGAACAAGGCGCTATAGTTGTTGTCACCGATGTTGACGTCACGGGGGGTGAAGAAACGGCCCAGTTGGCTGGCGGCGACGCGATCTTTATGGAACACGACGTGTCCAACGAAGACGCCTGGCTGGATGTTCTGAAAAAGACGGTCGACAAATTCGGCAAGCTGAATGTGCTGGTGAACAATGCTGGCATTGTTATCCCGGCCTCGCCAGAAGAGGTTACCAATGAGCAATGGCGGCTGATCCAGAGCATCAATACCGATGGCGTGTTTTACGGCATCAAACACGGCATTTCGACGATCAAGC
>SMXS01000107.1 GCA_004356955.1 Alphaproteobacteria bacterium
AGGACCTGCGCGGCCTTGCGGGTGCGCGCCAGTATCAATACACCGCTGGTATCTTTGTCCAATCGATGCACCAGCCGGGGTCGTTCTTCTGCCTTAAATTTCAGGGCGTCCAACATGCCATCAAGGTGCCGGGTGGTCTTGGACCCCCCTTGCACCGCCAGGCCGGGCGGCTTGTTGATTGCGATCATCCAGTCATCTTGATACAGGATCGACTGTTTCAGCAATTTGATATCCTCGGGTTTGGGCACAACTTTCCTGGGTGGCGGTGTGTCCGACAATTGAATGGGCGGGATGCGAACAACAGAGCCTTCCACCAGCCTGGCGTCGGCCTTGACGCGCTTGCCGTCGACACGAATCTGCCCAGTACGCAACAATTTTTGCAGGCGACCAAACGGTAGGTCAGGCAGATGCTTTTTGAACCAACGATCCAGCCGCAGGCCATCATCTGCCGTCGAGACATGTTCCTGGCGAACTTTGTTCATACTATATTCCTAACAATGGCCATGCCGAGGAACAGAGCGCCGACACAAGCAATGACCGAAATAGCCGTATAGGATGCTGCGCCCATCCATTCATTACGCTCGATCATCAAGGCTGTTTCCAGTGAAAAGGCCGAAAAAGTTGTGAAGCCACCCAGCACGCCGGCCGTCAAAGCCGCCTGCACATTGTGCGGGGCAGATAGACGCAGGGCAAAAAGTTCGGCCAATATCCCCAAGGCCAATGCGCCAATAATATTGGCCGCCAGAGTCCCCCAGGGATAGCCCGGCCCCATGGCCTGGAATATCACGCGGCCCAGCATAAAGCGGCCCATGGCACCAATTGCCCCACCGGCGCCGACAAATAATACTGTCTGCATATAAACCATACTTGCCTGCTGCTTGCCGCCACTAGCGGACCCCAAAGGTCCAACCTTCATAGCGGCGCACCCTATCCGATAATCCTGCGGGATGCCACAAATCGCTGTCCGACGCCAGACACCGCAATGCCGCGGCGCTGACCAGGGCGTCGGCCTGATCATCGGTGATGTCTGGCACCTGCGCGGGTGCGTCGCTGTTGTAGTGCCTCAGGACTTTGCCAAGGTCCTGTGAGGTTCTGATCTTGCCAGGCCCCAGCCCTGCCATCCGGACAAAAGCTGTTGGAAATGTCTCTACAATGGCGGAGCCATGGGGAGAGATCGCATCAAAAGGCCAGATGGCAACGCCACTGGTGCGGCGCAGCGCCTGCAACACGCGCATCCCTGCCAAAGACCCTTTGCCGACCTGGCGAGCGCCGCGCAAATTAAACACAGATTCAGGCGTGCCCAGACCTTGCGCCTGACAGGCCTGCTCAGTCACGCGCAGGCGACGTTGGTAATGTTGACCTACGGACCCTATCACTGCGAAATAGGGCGCAAACCGAGAGTCTGCCGCCATTTGACCGCCGAAAAAACCACCATCCTGGCTGCACACGGTTTCGACCAATTGCCAGAATTCTGACCAATCCGCTGGGTCATCGATGTTGTCCGGGAAATAGTCCTCTAGATCACACCACGGGAAGCAGAACGAATAATCCAGGCCACATAGCGTTCGCCCATCCCCGTCCAGCTGACCCGTCATCCAGTTTACGAATGCGTTGCGGGTCCAATGGCCACCTGCAGGATTGCGGACCAGAACAGGTGCTGCCGTACCCGCGTCACAGAGGGCAACCTGCAGCCCCTTTAGTTTTGGGCCCTTCGCCCCAGACCAGTCGACGCCAATATATCGATCAAAGAGCATCGGCGAAGGGATCAGTCATGGGATGATCGGTCGCGCAGTTTTGCCCAATAATCCATGCGTTTTTTAACATCCCGTTCAAACCCCCGATCGACCGGTTGGTAAAAGGATGTGCGATCCATCCCGTCCGGGAAATAGTTCTGGCCAGAAAAACCTACATCGGTGTCATGGTCGTATTCATAGCCTTTGCCATAGCCCAGATCTTTCATCAGCCGGGTCGGCGCATTCAGAATATGGGCTGGCGGCATCAATGACCCGGTCTGCCGGGCGGCACCGCTGGCCGCCCCAAGCGCCTTGTAGGCGGCATTCGACTTGGGCGCCGTGGCCAGATAAATCACGGCCTGCGCCAGGCCTAATTCTCCTTCGGGAGAGCCCAGGAAGGCATACATGTCCTTTGCAGCCAAAGCTTGCACCAGGGCGTGGGGATCCGCCAGACCAATATCCTCGGACGCAAAACGCACCAGACGTCGGACAATGAACAGCGGGTCTTCGCCCCCAGCCAACATACGCGCCAACCAATACAGAGCCGCATCAACATCCGAGCCGCGCAGGCTTTTGTGCAGGGCACTGATAAGGTTGTAATGCCCTTCCTGTGCCTTGTCGTAGATGGGCGCGCGCTTCTGCACCAATTGGGCCAGGGCGGCGGCGTCGAGTTCCTGCCCGTCACTAAAGGCAAAGATGTCTTCAACCATGTTCAACAGAAACCGGCCATCGCCGTCTGCCATGGCCTTGAGGGCAGCCCTTGCGCCATCGTCCAGCGGTAATTTGTCCGACATGTCAGATTCTGCGCGATCCAATAATGTTTCCAATGCAGCATCATCAAGACGGTTCAGAACCATCACCTGGGCCCGTGATAACAGGGCTGCATTCAACTCGAAGGACGGGTTTTCGGTCGTGGCACCGACCAGCACAACGGTGCCATCTTCGACGAACGGCAGAAACGCGTCTTGCTGGCTGCGGTTAAACCGATGAATTTCATCGACAAACAACAGCGTCCCCTGCCCGTTGCGCCGTCTCAACTTGGCAGCGTCAAACACTTTTCGCAGATCTGCCACGCCAGAAAACACGGCAGATATTTGCTCAAAATACAGATCAACCTGATCGGCCAGCAGCCGGGCTATTGTCGTTTTGCCACTGCCTGGTGGGCCCCACAGGATAATTGATGCCATGCGCCCAGCGGCGATCATCCGTCCCATCGGACCGTCGGGCCCGATCAGATGGTCCTGGCCAACAACCTGGGCCAGCTCGGCAGGCCGCAACCGGTCTGCCAAAGGCCTTGGCGTACCTTCATCAAGCCCGGCGCTTTCGAATAGATCACTCATCAGGCCTGGCCACTCCTATTACTGAATGCGCGCTGATAATGTCCGACCGCCGCGCATGATCGTCACGCGGATTTCGTCATCATAGGACCCCCAATAGGCGTCCATCTCGGCGACAGAACCCAAGTTCCTATCGTTGACCTTGGCGATGATATCACCAGGCCGCAAGCGGAACCGGTGCGCTTTACTGCCACGGACAATGTCCTTGACGATGACACCCTTGGTCATGGTCGGCAGCTGCAGCTCTTCGGCCAGGGCCGGTGACAGGTTTGCGATGGTGGCCCCACCCAGGGGATGAGCTGCATCCAAGGTGGTTTCATTGGCAGGTGGGTCCTCAGGCGCGGCTTCAAGCGGTACCTGCATCGTCATCTGATCGTCACCCCGCAAGACCACAACTTCTGCGTTGCCACCAACAGGTTGAGCCGCCAATCGGCTCGCCAGCGCCTTGGGGTCCGTTATGTCGCGGCCCATCAAGGTTAAGATCACATCACCGACCTCTAGCCCCGCCCGGTCTGCTGGACCTTTATCGTGGACTGCATTCAGCATAACGCCCCGTGGGCGATCCAGCCCCA
Source organism: Alphaproteobacteria bacterium (assembly GCA_004356955.1). GTDB lineage: Bacteria > Pseudomonadota > Alphaproteobacteria > SMXS01 > SMXS01 > SMXS01. Next base: position 3,643 of record SMXS01000107.1, read on the forward strand.
GGCTTTCGGCAATGTCGCTGGTCACGGTTTGGCCCGACGCACCAAACCAGGGACGGATGATTTTGCCGTCGGTCAGAGCGCTTTCGACAACACGGGCAACCAAATTGGATGGGATGGCAAATCCAACCCCATGCGACCCGCCAGACCGCGATAGGATAACTGTGTTGATACCAAACAAGGTGCCGTCTAAACCGACCAACGCACCACCAGAGTTACCCGGATTAATGGCTGCATCAGTCTGGATGAAGGACTCGTAGTAGCTGACACCGATATCCGATACGGCCACTCCCGACACAATACCGCTGGTCACCGTCTGGCCGACGCCGAACGGGTTACCAATGGCAAATACAATGTCGCCAACTTCGACACTGTCGGAATCGCGAAAAGCCAGCGTCGGCAGCAGTTCGCCTTTGGTATTGATACGCAATACCGCAAGGTCTGACCGTTCGTCTTCCAAGATTACCTCGGCCTTGAATTGCCGCCGATCAGACAGCGCAACGATGATTTCGTCGGCACCGGCAATGACATGTCGATTGGTGACGACAACACCATCAGCTCCAACGATCACGCCCGACCCCAGCGCGCTTTGTACGCGTTCTTCCGGCGACCCAAAGGAAAAACGATCGCCAAAGAACTGCTCGAAAATCGATCCGGAAAAGGGCGATTGCCGCGACTGGCGAATTATCCGCTTTGTATAGATATTCACGACAGCAGGTGCCACTTTCTTGATCAGCGGCGCGTAGGAAAATTCGACCATAGTCTGTTGGTCTGGTACGATTTTTTCCACCGCCGCCTGGGCCGGACCAAGGGCAATGAACCCTGCGATTACCAATGCTGATAGTCTGTTCATCTCGTCTGGATCACCTGTTTTCTGGGACTGTTGTATTCGTTGTTCTATGTAAGCAGCGAATGGCGTAAATGCAAAGCATCGGTTTTCCCAAAGAAAAAGGGCGGCCTAAGCCGCCCTGAATTCCAGGTCAGATTGTCACTGCAATTTATGCAGCTTCATCTTCCGCAACATCGTCGTCATCGAACAAGGTTGGGCCGGAATCGGTGCCCTTGGCATCGAGGTCGCGGTCTACAAGTTCAATCACCGCCATAGGGGCAGCATCGCCATAACGATAGCCAGCCTTCAGGATGCGGGTGTAACCACCAGCACGATCTTTATAGCGTTCTGCAATCGTCGAGAACAACTTTTCAAGGATCGCAGTTTCAGGCAGCTTGCCTGCGGCCTGACGGCGTGCATGCAATGTGCCACGCTTGCCCAATGTGATGATCTTTTCCACAAAGCGACGCAATTCCTTGGCTTTGGGTAAAGTTGTCTTGATCTGTTCGTGCTTCAACAGCGCGACAGCCATATTCTGCAGCATCGCCTTGCGGTGCGATGATACGCGGTTTAGTTTTCGTCCTGCCATTCTATGACGCATGGTCTGGCTCCGTGTTCAGGGCTTTAGTATTCGTTTTCAAGTTTCTTGGCCATTTCTTCGATGTTTTCTGGTGGCCATTCAGGTACTTCCATACCCAATTTCAGGCCCATCGTACCAAGAACTTCTTTGATTTCGTTCAGGGACTTACGACCAAAATTCGGCGTCCGCAGCATTTCTGCTTCGGTCTTTTGGATCAGGTCGCCAATATAAACGATGTTGTCGTTCTTCAGGCAATTGGCAGAACGGACTGACAGTTCCAGTTCGTCGACCTTGCGCAGAAGGTTGCGATTGAATTCGGGTTCTTTTTCTTCTTCGCGGCGCAGATCTTCGCGAGGCTCTTCGAAGTTGATAAAGAGTTGCAGCTGGTCTTGCAGAATACGCGCTGCAAATGCAATGGCGTCTTCTGGCGAGATAGAACCATCTGTTTCCAGTTCCATGCTCAGCTTGTCATAATCCAGTACCTGGCCTTCACGCGTGTTTTCAACCTTGTAAGCCACCTGCTTGACGGGGCTATACAGCGCGTCAACGGGCACCAGGCCAATCGGCCCATCAGCGGGGCGGTTACGATCGGCAGGGACATAGCCCTTGCCGGTTTCAACCGTCATTTCCATGTTGATTTCCGCACCTTCATCCAGGTGACAGATCACGAGATCGGGGTTCAGGATGCGGATGTCGGCGACTTTTTCGATGTCACCCGCGGTCACAGGTCCCTTGCCAGATTTCTTCAGCGCCAGACGGCGCGGGCCTTCGCCCTGCAAATCCAGTGCGAGTGATTTGATATTGAGGACAATATCAGTCACATCTTCACGAACGCCGGGAATTGACGAGAATTCGTGCAGCACGCCATCAATATGCAATGCCGTCACCGCAGTACCCTGCAGCGAAGACAGCAAAATGCGACGCAGGGCATTGCCCAGGGTCTGGCCATAGCCGCGCTCTAATGGTTCAGCAACGATGCTGGCGAAACGGTTTTCGTCTTCGCTTGGCTTTACTTCAAGCACAGCAGGCCTGATCAGTTCTTGCCAGTTCTTTTGAATCACAATTCGACCCCTTTAACAGTGTCTTGCCGTTGCATGGTCCGCATGACCATGCGCGGGTGGTTCTGCTGCGCCTCGTCAGGCGCGAAACAGTAAATTAAACGCGGCGACGCTTTGGTGGGCGACAGCCATTGTGTGGGATAGGTGTCACATCACGGATGGATGTGATCGTAAACCCAACGGACTGCAATGCACGCAATGCAGACTCACGACCCGAACCGGGGCCACAAACTTGGACTTCCAATGTCTTCATGCCATGTTCAGCCGCCTTGCGACCGGCGTCTTCGGCGGCCAGCTGTGCTGCATAAGGTGTGGATTTGCGAGAACCCTTAAAACCCTGTGCGCCTGCTGACGACCAAGCAATTGCATTACCCTGATGATCGGTAATGGTGATCATGGTGTTGTTGAAAGTCGCGTTAACGTGGGCAACACCCGACGTAATATTTTTCCGCTCGCGACGCCGTACCCGGCCTGTATCTGATGCCATAATTCTGTCCTCAGCTCTCTCTCTTATTTCTTCCGACCGGCGATAGGCTTGGCCTTGCCCTTGCGGGTCCGGGCGTTCGTGCTGGTGCGCTGCCCGCGAACCGGCAAGCCACGACGATGACGCAGGCCACGATAACAACCCAAATCCATCAGTCGTTTGATGTTCATGGCTGTATCACGACGCAAGTCACCTTCGACCATGAAGTCTGCGTCGATAGTTTCACGGATCTGAATCACTTCAGAATCCGTCAATTCGGCCACCCGACGTTCAGTCGGAATGTTTAACTTGCCACAAATACCCTTGGCAGAGGTGCTACCAATACCGTGGATATAGGTCAGAGCAATTTCCACACGCTTGTTGGTGGGAATATTTACGCCTGCAATACGGGCCACTTGTCTCTCCTTGCGTTCATTCGCATCGTTCCACGATATTTTCAGGCTTTTCCACCTGATTCGCGGGACGCGCGATTATAGAAACCCTTGGGTTCCAGTCAACCTCAACTACTTGGCTTATGCAGCCAAGATCGAATTAATACTTTGGGCAACAGCATCCATTGCTGCCATCCCGTCCACTTGCCGCAAAATTGCCTTTTCACCGTAGTAAGGCAATAGCGGTTCCGTCTCGCGGCTATAGACTTCCAACCGGGACCGAACGGTCTCGGCAGTATCGTCTGGACGCCGCTTCAGGTCTTCCGACCCACAATTGTCACACACGCCGTCTTTGGCGACGGGTTTGTATATATCGTGATAGCCAGCGCCGCACGAACCGCAGGTATACCGACCCGTAATTCGCTCGACCAACACATCCGCATCGACTTTCATTTCGATGACGTGCTGCAGGCCAATCCCTTTTTCCGCCAGCATCACATCCAGGGCTTGTGCCTGGGCTGCGTTGCGCGGAAAACCGTCCAGGACAAAGCCATCCTGGCAATCGTCTTCATCAATGCGGTCCGCAATGATCGAGACTACAATGTCGTCCGGCACCAAATCACCACGTTCCATGATGCCTTTGGCTTTCTTACCAATTTCGGTGCCTTCCGCCACGGCTGCCCGCAGCATGTCGCCGGTCGACAATTGTACAAGACCAAACTTTTCTTCAATCATTTTGGCCTGGGTGCCTTTGCCAGCACCCGGTGGGCCCAAAAGAATGATGTTCATCTACGGCGCCCCCCACGCAGTCGCGCCTTCTTGATCAGGCCTTCATACTGGTGGGCCAGCAGATGCGATTGCACCTGGGTTACCGTATCCATGGTCACGTTCACGACGATCAGCAGCGACGTACCACCAAAATAGAATGGCACGGCATAGTTTGACATCAACATTTCTGGGATCAGACAGACCAGGGTAAGATAGCCAGCGCCCGCAACCGTGATGCGGGTCAGCACATAATCGATGTGCTCAGCTGTCCGTTCGCCTGGACGAATACCTGGCAAAAAGCCGCCATACTTCTTCAGATTGTCAGCCGTATCCCGTGGGTTAAACACAATGGCCGTATAGAAGAAGCAGAAAAAGATGATCAGCGCAGCATAGAACAGAATGAACAAAGGCTGGCCGCGACCCAACAGGGACGTGACGGTCGTCATCCACTCGCCACCACCAGTCGCTGAGAACTGAGCCACAGTGACAGGCATCAACAACAATGAAGACGCAAAGATAGGCGGAATAACACCGGCTGTATTAAGCTTCAGTGGCAGATGGGACGTATCGCCCTGCGAGACACCATTCTGGGTCTGGCGCTTGGGGTACTGGACCAACAGACGACGTTGTGACCGTTCGACAAAAACAATAAAGATGATTGTACCAGCAACAAGCAACAGCAGGGCCAGCAACTCAAGGGCAGAAAACTGACCCTGATCATAGCTCATAGAAAACAACTGACCCAGTGCGTTTGGCAGTTCAGCGACAATACCGGCGAAGATGATCAGCGAAATACCGTTGCCCACGCCGCGCGCCGTGATTTGTTCACCAAGCCACATCAGGAACATGGTGCCACCCAACAGGGTAATAATCGTCGTCGCGACAAAGAACCCACCAGGATTGACCACAACACTAGTCTGGCCCAGCACAACTGCCACACCATAGCCCTGAACAACCGTCAGCAGCACCGTACCGTAGCGCGTGTATTGATTGATCTTTTTGCGGCCGGCTTCTCCGTCCTTCTTGAGTTCCGCCAGCCTGGGCGAAACACTCGTCATCAACTGAACGATAATCGAGGACGAAATATAAGGCATGATACCAAGCGCAAAAATCGCCATACGCTCGATAGAACCACCGGAGAACACATTGAATATACCCAGAACACCCTGAGACTGCTGCTCAAAGAGGATCTGCATTTCAATGGGGTCTATGCCCGGCAGCGGAATGTAGGTACCAACGCGATAGACAATCAGGGCCACCAGGGCAAAAAGCAACCGTTGGCGCAGTTCCTTTGCCTTGGCAAACGAGCCAAAGTTAAAATTCTGCGCTAATTGTTCCGCTGCTGAAGCCATTATCTAATCCCGTATCCCTAAAATCTTTTATGCGTCGGTTGAGACAGCCGGTTTTGTGACCTCTATAGATCCACCAGCTCTTTCAACGATGGCGACAGCACCTTTTGATGCGCCAGCAACCTTCAGCGTTACCTTTGCAGACAAGTCCCCCTTGCCCAGCAGCCGGACACCATCACGCAGATGGGTAATAACACCAGCAACGACAAGAGCTTCACCGTCAATTGTTGCACCCGCATCAATTTTGCCGGCATCGATGGCAACCTGCAGGCGGCCGGTGTTCACTTGGGCATAGCGCTTGCGGAAGATATTATTGAATCCCCGCTTTGGCAGCCGCATGTGGATAGGCATCTGCCCGCCTTCAAATCCCTTGATGGCAACACCAGAGCGCGACTTTTGACCTTTGACACCCCGGCCAGCGGTCTTGCCCTTGCCCGAGCCAATGCCACGACCGGCACGGATCGGTGCGCTTGTTGCAGCGCGCTTATTGCGAATTTCGTTCAGCTTCATCTTATTATTCCCTGGTCCAGCAATCGGTTACGCGTCGATTTCTTCGACACTGACCATGTGGCTGACCTTGTTGATCATGCCCCGTACAGAAGGCGTATCTTCAAGCACCTTGGTGCGATGCATTTTGTTCAGACCGAGGCCGATCAGCGTGGCGCGTTGGTCAGCTGGACGGCGAATTGGGCTGCCGGTCTGGGTGACTTTCAACATTTTTTTCTTGGCCATGATTATCTTCTTTCCTTAGTGCCTTCGCCCCTACCAGATCTTGCGACCAGATTGGATGATGGTTACGCCTCGACGATTTCGCCTTCTTGTGCAGGACGGCGACCCAAAATATCGCTCACCTTTTTGCCACGGCGGTTTGCAACCATGCGCGGTGAAGCCTGTTGTGACAGCGCATCGAATGTTGCCCGAACCATGTTGTAGGCATTTGACGAACCGTTGGACTTGGCCACAACGTCCTGGATGCCCAGGGCTTCGAAAACAGCGCGCATGGGCCCACCAGCGATGATGCCGGTGCCCGGAGGTGCCGACCGTACGATAACCTTGCCTGCACCGTGACGACCTTTGCCATCGTGATGCAATGTCCGGCCTTCCCGCAAGGGAACGCGGATCATATTGTTCTTGGCAGCTTCAGTTGCCTTGCGAATTGCCTCAGGCACTTCACGAGCTTTACCCTTGCCAAAGCCAGCGCGACCCTTTTGGTCGCCAACAATCACCAGAGCTGCGAAGCCAAAACGACGGCCACCTTTTACAACTTTTGCCACACGATTGATGTGTACGAGGCGGTCGACAAATTCATTGTCCCCGCGTTCGCCGCGATCATTGCGCTGATTTCGTTCTTGTCTTGCCATTTTCTAATCCTTGCCAGCTGCCTTAGAAAGACAGGCCGCCTTCTCGTGCTGCTTCTGCCAATGCTTTGACCCGACCGTGATAGATGAAACCACCCCGGTCAAATACGACTTCTTTGATGCCTGCATCAGTTGCACGCTTAGCAATCAATTCACCGACTTTGGCTGCGGCTTCGACATTGCTGCCAGACTTCAGGCTGCCCTTCAGTTCGGTATCAATCGAAGACGCTGATGCCAGCGTTGCCCCTTTGGTGTCATCGATGAGCTGCGCATAGATATGCTGGCCCGTACGGTGAACCGACAGTCTTGGACGATCCTTGGACGAGATTGCCCGCAATTTAATGCGAACCCGCTGCCGCCGTTTTTCGAATAGCTTTTGACGCTTATCCATAATTTCCTCTGTCTCTTACCTGAACCTACAGGCCTACTTCTTCTTGCCTTCCTTGCGGAACACGTATTCACCCTTGTAACGAATGCCCTTGCCTTTGTAGGGCTCTGGCTTGCGCCATTCGCGAATTTCGGCAGCAAACTGACCAACGCGCTGCTTGCTGTTACCGGACACATTAATCTCCGTCTGGGTGGGGCATTTAACCTCAATCCCTTCAGGAATGTCCATTTTCACTTCATGTGAAAAACCAAGCTGCATGGTCAGGGTATTGCCCTGAACTGCGGCTCTGTAACCAACGCCCTGAATTTCCAGACCACGGGAGAAGCCTTCGGCAACACCGGCAATCAGATTTTCAATCAGCGTCCGCTGCATACCCCACATGGAACGAGACCGTTGGGAATTGTCCCGAGGGGTGACAATAATTTCGTCGTTTTCCAGCTTGGCCAATACTTCTTCAACCAAGATCATTTCCAGTTCGCCTTTGGGGCCCTTGACCTTGAGGTCACGGCCTTGCAGGTCAACACTCACCCCCTGAGGGACGGAAACGGGTTTTTTACCAATGCGTGACATGATGTAACTCCTGCTTTCCCGGCTCTATAGAACCGAACACAGCACTTCACCACCAACATTGGCGGCACGTGCATCATTGTCAGACATGACACCCTTGGGTGTCGATACGATCAGAATGCCAAGCCCGTTAGAAACGCGGGGCAGCTCTTTAACCGAAGAATAAACGCGACGACCAGGCTTTGATACGCGTGCAATTGTGCGAATAACAGGCTCGCCTTCATGGTATTTAAGCTGCACTTCAAATTCTGGTTTGTTGTTTGCATCCTCTTGACGCTCATAGGCGCGAATAAACCCTTCGCTCTTGAGCACGTCGAGAACCCGTCCACGCATATTAGATGCAGGGACGTTGACAACCGATTTCCGTCGCATCTGCCCATTGCGGATGCGGGTCAGCATATCGCCGAGTGGATCAGTCATTGCCATGGAACTTCTCTCCTCACCAACTCGATTTAACAAGACCAGGGATCTGGCCTTTGGAACCCAAGTCTCTCAACGCAATGCGGGAAAGCTTGAACTTGCGATAGAACCCACGGGGACGACCCGTCAGCTCACATCTATTACGGACGCGCGTAGGCGCGGAATTCCGAGGCAATTCGGCTAGTTTCAGCCGTGCACGGAACTGTTCATCCGTTGGGAGACTGGGGTCATTTGCCATTTCTTTAAGCTTGGCACGCTTGGCTGCATATTTTGCAACCAGTTTTTCCCGTCTCTTATTTTTAGCGATGGCGCTTTTCTTTGCCACGATCAAGTCCTCCTCAGACTCGTTAGTCGATTACCTTAGCTGGAAAAAGGCATCTTGAAGCCAGCCAACAGAGCTTTCGCCTGTTCGTCTGTCTCCGCTGTTGTACAGATGACGATGTCGAGACCTCGGACTTCGTCAACTTTGTCATATTCAATCTCAGGGAAAACGATCTGCTCTTTGATACCCAACGAGTAGTTGCCGTGCCCATCGAAACTTTGCTCGGATAAACCGCGGAAATCTCGGACACGTGGCAACGCGATGGTCACCAGACGGTCCAGGAATTCATACATGCGTCTGCCGCGCAAGGTCACCTTGCAGCCAACCGGCATGCCTTCACGCAACTTGAACGTTGCGATCGATTTCTTGGCACGCGTGACCACTGGCTGTTGGCCAGCAATCTTGGTCAGGTCTTCAACTGCCGACGTCACCTTCTTGCTATCCGAAACACCTTCGCCGACGCCCATGTTCAGAACAATCTTGTCCAATTTGGGGGCAGCAAAAGCATTCGTGAGGCCAAACTGTTCCATAACGCTGGAACGAAGTTCGCTTTCATACTGCTCTTGCAGGCGGGCTTTGGCTTGTTGCTCAGCCATCGATAACCTCTCCTGACTTCTTGGCGACACGTACCTTCGTACCGTCATCCTGAATTTTGAACCCGACACGGGTCGCTTCACCAGACTTTGGGTCTACCAAAGCAATGTTTGCGATCTGAATCGGCTTTTCCAATGGCACGATACCGCCTGGATCTGTCTGTGTTGGGCGGCGGTGACGCTGCACAACATTGACACCCTGGACAATGGCCTTGCCTTCATCGGGCAGAACGCGGGTGACTTCACCCTTTTTGCCCTTGTCGCGACCTTTGGTCACAATGACCTGGTCACCTTTTTTGATCTTCGCAGCCATTACAGCACCTCCGGTGCAAGCGAGACGATCTTCATGTGGTTCATGCTGCGCAGCTCGCGGGTTACCGGGCCAAAAATACGGGTGCCGATAGGTTCGCCCTGCGCATTGATCAGAACCGCAGCATTGGTATCAAACCGGATGCTGGAACCGTCTTTGCGATGAATTTCCTTGCGTGTGCGAACAATAACCGCCTTGTGCACGTCACCCTTCTTCACTTTACCGCGAGGAATGGCTTCTTTTATGCTCACAACAATCGTGTCGCCGACACCAGCAGTCTTTCGCTTAGAGCCACCAAGCACCTTGATGCACTGGACCCGTCGGGCACCCGAATTGTCCGCTACACTCAAATTTGTCTGCATCTGGATCATACAAACTGTCCTTATCTTCCTATGTGCTGGTTTTACCCAGCGCTAACCACAAGTGGCCTTATGCTTCCGAACCAATGACCCGCCAACGCTTCTTACGCGAAATGGGGGAACATTCTTCGATACGAACAACCTCGCCCACCTGACATGCATTGTCTTCGTCATGGGCGTGATACTTTTTAGACAGGCGCACAACTTTGCCATACATGGGATGCGCTACGCGGCGTTCGATACGAACTACTGCGGTCTTTTCACTGGCGTTACTAACAACAACGCCTTGCAAAATACGTTTCGGCATTTTCTATTCCTTGCCTTAGGCCTGAGCCGGGGTTTGTTCGTTCAAGACAGTCGATACTTTGGCGATGTCCCGACGTACCGCACGCCGCTGTGTCGTGTTTTCAAGCTGTCCCGTCGCCTGCTGAACCCGCAGGTTGAACTGCTCGCGTTTCAATTCTGTCAGCTTTTCACTTAGCTGGTCGGCTGACAAATCTCTTACTTCACTGATCTTCATGATCCGTTCCTTCAGCCCTATTGTTCGCCAGGGCGCATAATGACGCGTGTACCAATGGGCAGCTTGGCTGCGGCACGATCGAATGCTTCTTTGGCAATTGTCGGTGAAACACCGTCAATTTCGAACATGATCCGGCCAGGCTTGACCCGGGCAACCCAAAATTCTGGCGAACCCTTACCTTTACCCATACGAACTTCCGTCGGCTTTTTACTGACAGGCACATCTGGAAAAATCCGGATCCAGACACGACCAGCACGCTTCATGTGACGGGTCATGGCACGACGCGCAGCTTCGATCTGGCGCGCTGTTATGCGACCAGGCTGCATAGCCTTCAGGCCATAGGCCCCAAAGTTCAGCGTTGTGCCACCCTTGGCATTGCCATGGATGCGGCCTTTAAAGGCCTTTCGGAATTTTGTCTTCTTTGGCTGTAACATCGTCTATCTGCCCTTACTTGGCGTGTGTCGTTTAAGCTTTGGTTGCTTTAGCCGCGCCGGTTGCCGGAACGACCGCCACCACCACCACCTTGTTGCTGGGCTTCAAGCGCACGACGTTCAGAAGCCATTGGGTCGTGCTCCATGATTTCGCCCTTGAACACCCATACTTTGATGCCGCAAATACCATAAGCCGTCAGGGCTTCGGCGACACCGTAGTCGATGTCTGCCCGCATTGTGTGCAATGGCACCCGGCCTTCGCGGTACCATTCTGTCCGCGCAATTTCAGCGCCGCCAAGGCGGCCAGCACAATTGATCCGAATACCCTGGGCACCCAGACGCATGGCAGACTGAACAGACCGCTTCATGGCGCGGCGGAAAGCCACTCGGCGTTCCAGCTGCTGCGCAATGTTTTCAGCAATCAACTTGGCATCAATTTCTGGCTTCCGGATTTCAACGATATTGAGGTGAACCTCACTCGCGGTCATCTTGGAAATTTCCTGGCGCAGCTTGTCGATGTCTGCACCCTTCTTGCCGATAATGATGCCGGGACGTGCTGAATGAATGGTCACCCGTGCCTTCTTGGCAGGGCGCTCGATCACGATCTTGGAAATACCTGCCTGAGAAAGCTTCTTCTCCAGGAATTCACGGATCTTGATGTCTTCATGCAGCAACCCTGCATAATCTTTTTCGTTGGCGTACCAGCGGGAATCCCAAGTGCGATTGATGCCCAGGCGCAGACTGATTGGATTAACTTTTTGCCCCATTATGCCGTCTCCTCAGCGATCTCGCGGACGATAATTGTCATACGACTGAACGGTTTCAGGATTTTGCCGGTACGACCCCGTGCCCGAGGGCGGAAACGCTTCAGTACCAGTGCCTTACCAACAGTGGCTTCAGCAACAATCAGCTGGTCAACATCCAATTGGTGGTTGTTTTCAGCATTGGCAATCGCACTTTCCAGCAGTTTTTTAACGTGCTGTGCGATCCGACGCTTGGAGAACGTCAGCACGTTCAGCGCCTCGCCAACCTTTTTGCCGCGGATAGACTGGGCAACCAGGTTCAATTTCTGTGGGCTGGTACGAAGCGAGCGAATAACTGCGCGCGCTTCGTTTTCGGCAATTCGGGGTGCATTTGAAGTCTGACCCATGATTAACCTCTCCTCGCCTTCTTGTCGGCGCCATGACCGTAATAGGTCCGCGTTGGTGCAAACTCACCAAGCTTGTGGCCGACCATTTCGTCGCTGATGAAAACGGGCACAAATTTGTGGCCATTGTGCACAGCGAAGTTCAATCCAACCATTTGCGGCAGAACTGTTGAACGACGAGACCATGTACGGATGGTTTCATTACGACCGCTTTCACGGACAGCTGCAACCTTCTTCAACAAATAGCCGTCGATAAACGGGCCTTTAGATACTGAACGAGCCACGTATCTTCTCCTTTAACGCTTCTTGCGTGTGTGACGCGAGCGAACGATGAACTTGTCGGTCGACTTGTTAGACCGAGTACGTTTGCCCTTTGTTGGCTTGCCCCATGGGGTAACTGGATGACGACCACCAGAAGTACGGCCTTCACCACCACCATGTGGATGATCAACCGGGTTCATAGCCACGCCGCGAACTGCAGGGCGTTTGCCCAACCAGCGCTTGCGGCCAGCTTTACCGAGCTTAATGTTCTTGTTGTCTGGGTTAGAAACTGCCCCGACAGTCGCCATACAAGCAGACCGAACGATGCGTTGCTCACCTGATGACAGGCGCAAAACGGCATAGTCACCATCGCGGCCCACATACTGGACATACGTGCCAGCTGCGCGCGCAATCTGGCCACCCTTGCCTGGCTTCATCTCGACATTATGAACAATGGTGCCGACAGGCATGTTGGCCAAAGGCATGGCATTGCCCGGCTTTACATCAACCTGATCGCCAGAGACGACCTTGTCGCCAGCCTGCAATCGTTGTGGCGCAATAATGTATGCTTGCTCACCATCCTCATAATTGATCAGGGCAATAAATGCTGACCGATTGGGATCGTATTCCAGGCGCTCAACCGTGGCGACCATATCAAACCTGTTCCGCTTGAAGTCAATCAGACGATAGGCCCGCTTGTGGCCACCACCACGACGACGTGCCGTGATGCGACCTGTATTGTTACGCCCACCGTGCTTGGTCAGACCCTCTGTCAGCTTTTTGACAGGCTTGCCTTTCCAAAGACCCGAGCGGTCAACGAGAACAAGTCCGCGTTGACCGGGAGTGGTCGGATTGAATGTTTTTAACGCCATTTCCCTTAGACTCCCGTCGTAATGTCGATTGTTTCGCCTTCAACGAGGGTCACAATCGCCTTTTTATAATCTGGCCGTTTGCCAAGCTTGCCGCGGAAGCGTTTCAGCTTGCCCTGCTGGCGCAGCGTGTTCACAGCCTTTACCTTCACACCAAAGACACCTTCGATAGCTGCTTTGATCTGTGGCTTGGTCGCATCAATGCGAACCTGAAATGTCACTTGATTGTGCTCGGAACCCAGGGTGGACTTTTCAGTCACGACAGGGCGCAGCAGCGTATCAAAATGTTCGGCTTTCGCTGATTTACTGCTCATTTCAAGCGCTCCTCTAGACGTTCCAGGCCGGACTTGGTCAGGACCAAAATGTCACGGCGCAAAATGTCATAAACGTTGGCACCCATGAACGGCAGCACATCAATATTTGGGATGTTGGCAGCGGCCCGGGCGAAATTATCGTCCACTTCAACACCATCGATGATCAGCGCGTTAGACAGACCCAATTTTGCCAGATTGTCGGCTAGAGCGCGTGTCTTGGATGACGCCATCTTGGCTTCATCCAGAACAATCAGCTTGCCTTCAGCCTGTTTGGTCGACAAGGCAGTCTTCAACGCCAACTTGCGAACCTTCTTGGGCAGGTCATGACCATGACTGCGGACGACAGGACCAAAGGCCTTGCCACCACCGCGGAACTGAGGTGCCTTGCGGTTACCATGACGTGCACCACCAGAGCCCTTTTGATTGACGATCTTTCTGGTGGAACCGTTGACTTCGCTGCGACCTTGGGCCTTGTGCGTGCCAGACTGGCGATTGGCCAGCTGCCAACGAACAGCACGCTGCAGCAGATCTGCCCGCGGCTTTAGTCCGAAGATGCCTTCGTCAAGGTCTACCGACCCAGCCGATCCAGCTTCTATTGTTACGACGTCGGCCTTCATGGCTATTCGTCCTTCTTAGTGTCTTCAGCGGATTCTGCGGCTGCATCATCCTGCGTTTCTTCTTCAACAGCTTCAGGAGCGACTTCTGCTTCAACAGGAGCTTCTTCTGCAACGGCTTCGACGACTTCTTCCACAACTTCTTCAGCTTCTGGCTCAACAGAGGCAACCAGAGCCGCCGGGAACGGCAGATCGTCAGGCAACTTCTTTTTGATCGAGTCGGTAATCAGCACCCAACCGGTCTTGGAACCAGGGACAGCGCCCTTGACCAGAACCAGACCGCGTTCTTCATCATGGCCAACAATCTGCAGGCTTTGGATGGTGACGCGCTCAGAGCCCATGTGCCCGGCCATTTTCTTGCCCTTGAACACTTTGCCAGGGTCCTGACACTGGCCAGTAGAACCAAGCGAGCGATGCGAGATCGACACACCATGCGTTGCGCGAAGACCGCTAAAGTTATGACGCTTCATGGCACCGGCAAAACCCTTACCCTTTGACGTGCCACATACATCAACATGCTGGCCCTGAACAAAGTGGTTAACGGAAAGCTGTGCACCGACTTCAATAAGCGCATCTGCATCAACACGAAATTCAGCAAGACGGGCTTTAGGCTCTACCTGCGCTTTGGCAAAATGCCCACGCATGGCCTTGGTGACCCGATTGGGCTTGGCACGGCCAACACCCAGCTGAACAGCGTTATAGCCGTCGCGTTCTTCGGTTTTCTGAGCAACAACCTGACAGTTATCTACCTTCAGAACCGTGACCGGAACCTGGCCACCGTCTTCGGAAAATACCCGGGTCATCCCCAGTTTTTGAGCAATCAATCCGGATCGCATAATCTTATCCCTGCAACTTGATTTCGACATCAACACCAGCAGCGAGGTCGAGCTTCATCAGCGCGTCCACGGTTTCTGGTGTTGGGTCAATAATGTCCAACAAACGCTTGTGCGTGCGAATTTCAAACTGCTCGCGCGACTTTTTGTCAATATGCGGCGAACGCAGCACAGTAAACTTTTCGATCCGCGTTGGCAGAGGGATAGGACCGCGCACTTGCGCCCCTGTCCGCTTTGCCGTCCCTACGATCTCGCTTGTAGATTGATCGAGGATTCGATGATCGAACGCCTTAAGGCGAATTCGAATATTTTGGTTGTCCATGCTGCTCACCCAAATGGAAAAGGCCTGACACTTGGGTCAGGCCATTTAGTTGTTACTCGACGATACTTGATACGACGCCTGAACCGACGGTGCGGCCGCCTTCGCGGATCGCAAAGCGCAGACCTTCGTCCATGGCAATCGGCACGATCAGTTCGACATCCATCGCGACGTTGTCACCTGGCATCACCATCTCGGTGCCCCCAGGCAATGATACAACACCC
>SMXS01000108.1 GCA_004356955.1 Alphaproteobacteria bacterium
AGGCGTTGTACGAGACCTTGTTGGGCCAATCCCAAGGTCCGCGCATGGGGTCTTTCATCGCGCTTTATGGCATTGAAAATTCAAAAGCGCTGATTGCCCAGGCCTTGAAGGGGACGCTGGTTTAAATCCAACCATACCACCCATCATCGTCACCCCGGACCACGATCCGGGGTCCATACCGCAGCGCAATTTGGCAGCCGTTTCTCATGGTGCGCGATCGATCCCGCATCAAGTGCGGGATGACAAAGTCTTATTAGATGGTTGCAACTTTTACCCAAACAGCTGGTCAACCGTGCGGTATGGGTCGTTGCCGTCCCAATTGTTGCCCAGTTCTTTGATCCGGGCAAACATCATCGCGGCCATATCATTGCGTTCGATCACTTCGATCATGCAGCCCATCAGCGGGTTGGTGTCGAAATAGGCAAACCGCATGTCGCCCGCTTTGGCCAGATTGGCGGCCTCAAATCCCAATGAGGCGTAGTAGTCGATGTCGGCGTCGATGTCGTCTGTCCAACAGCACATGTGGTGGAATTTCAGCTCGCCGGGCTTGACGGTGTCGCGATAGGCACAGGGACCGTCGACGGTGGGTTGGATCAGCTCGATCTGGATATCGCCAGCCTGGGCCAGGCCAACGCGCATTGACAGTTCCGCCGGTTGGCCGCGATACAGAACATCGGTGATGTTTTCATCGTGCTCGGCGACGAACCAGGGGCCGACTTTCATCTGTTCGGTCCACTTTTTCATCTCGGCTTCAAGGTCGTCGCATACCCAGGCGTTTTGGAACATGGCGCGGTCTGTCGGTAAAATCATGGTCTTGGTCCGTTTTTTATTTGTTAGCCCAGTATGGTTGATTAGACGGGGACGCGTTCATGCGTTGGGATGGTGTCGTCAATCAGATGAAAGCTCTGTTGGTCGATCGTGTAGATAGCCATGTCAGCTTTCCTGAATATCGATGGGTCATCCAGCGTGCCAACTTTGACCATCACGCCGTCAGGCCGGGGCGGTGAATGGGTCAATATATGGGTGCCACAATTGGGACAAAAATCGCGGATGCGCGGGGCTTCCAGATCATCGCGCGCGAATTGTTTGGGCGTGCCTTTGGTGTAGGTAAAGCCATCCTTGGGCATGCCAATCACCAGATTGGGGCTGCCGCCCGTAATATATTGGCATTCGCGGCAATGGCACTGAACGCGCAACAGGGGCTCACCCTTTGCCTCGTAGCGGATTTGTCCGCAATAACAGCCACCTGTCAGAGGCATATCTAGCCTGGCATCCGGTCAAAGTGTTGCATGCCGTCGGGCACCATGTGGAAGTCCTGCATATCGATCTTGAACAGGGCCACGTCAGCGCCGCCAAACAGCGACGGGTCATCCATCGTACCGACCTTGATCACCATGGCGGGAAAGCCCGGTGGGTTGGTCGTCAGATGGGTGCCGCAATTGGGGCAAAATTCGCGCGTCACCGGGTTGTCGATATCATCGCGGGTAAAGGTCGATGGCTCGCCCTTGGTGTATTTAAAGCCAGCCTTGGGCATGGCCAAAAAGAAATTGGGCCCACCGCCGGTGATATACTGGCATTCCCGACAATGGCACTGGGCCTTCATCATCGGGTCGCCCTCGGCCTCGTAATGAACCTGGCCGCAATAGCATCTACCTGTAACTTTCATGATCATCTTCCCCCGAGTAATTAGCCTGTTAGGCGAATAGTAAACAGCAGATGCGCCGCTTTGACAATGGCGCGTTGGCGGTTACGATGCCGCTCATGCCGAATTTATATCCGCTGGTGAAACCGATCCTGATGTCGATGGATGCTGAACGCGCCCATGGGTTGACGATTGGGGCGTTGAAGGCGGGCCTTGGTGGTCTTGCCAAGGCCTCTGGTACGGATGATCCCGTATTGCGCACGCACTTTCTAGGGCATGACCTGCCAAATCCGATCGGTGTGGCGGCGGGGTTCGACAAAAATGCCGATGTGCCCGGCGCTGTTTTGAAGCTGGGCTTTGGCTTTACCGAAGTTGGCACCATCACGCCGCGCCCGCAGCTGGGCAATCCAAAGCCACGTCTGTTTCGGCTGGCCGAAGATGACGGCGTTATCAACCGCATGGGCTTTAACAATGCCGGGTCCGAGGCCGTGGCTGCACGGTTGACACGCTCCAAGCCAGGCATTGCGGGCATGGTGGGGGTTAATATCGGGGCCAATAAGGATTCTGAGGATTTTGCTGCGGATTATGTCACTGGCCTGCAGCGGTTCGATGGGTTGGCCAACTATTTTGTCATCAATATCTCGTCACCCAATACGCCGGGCCTGCGCGACCTGCAGGGGCAAGCAGCGCTGGCGGCCTTATTGGATAGGCTTCTGGAAACACGGGCCGGGTTGGCGCGATCATCGCGCACGCCATTATTGGTCAAAATCGCCCCGGATCTGTCCGCCGAAGATCACGAGGCCATCTGTGCCGAGGCTGTGGCGCACAAGATTGACGGGCTGATTGTCTCGAACACCACCCTTAGCCGGCCAGACAGCCTGAAGGGCGTCAATAAAGCTGAAGCTGGCGGCCTTTCCGGTCGGCCTTTGATGGCTTTGTCGACCGAGATGCTGGCGCGCACTTACGCGTTAACCCAGGGTGCTATGCCGCTGGTCGGCGTCGGTGGCATCATGTCTGGGCGCGATGCCTATGCCAAAATATGTGCCGGGGCGTCTGTCGTGCAGCTTTATTCTGGCCTTGTGTACGAAGGGCCAGCGCTATTGGGACGTATAAAGAACGAGCTGACCGTGTGTCTGGCAGAAGACGGCTTCAAATCGGTTGCGGCAGCCGTCGGCAGCCGCGCTAATTGAGAATAGTTCGCAATTAGCGCTTGCCAGGCCCCAAGACTCACGGTACCCAACTTTCAATCCCTTATTCGATTTGTATTGGAGCGCCCGTGTTTTCCCTTCGTCCCAAAATTGTTGCCGTCCTTGGCGGGTTGATCGCGACCGCCACCTTGGTGGGCGGCTGCTCTGACCAGGCAGCAGAACCCGCCGAGGTAAACGTCTATTCCTACCGGCAGGAAATCCTGATCCGACCTCTATTGGATGCGTTTACGGCCGAGACAGGCATCATTGTCAACGTCGTGTCCGGCAAGGCCGATGCCTTGTTGGAGCGCTTGAAGAACGAAGGCATTAACAGCCCGGCAGATCTGTTATTGGCCGCGGATGTGGGCCGCTTGCTGCGGGCACAGGCCGCCGATGTGTTGCAGCCTATGGTATCGGATGTGGTGACCGACATTGTCCCTGCCAATTTCCGCGATCCCGACGGCTATTGGGTCGGCCTGTCCATGCGGGCGCGGACGATTTTTTATGCCAAGGACCGTGTAGACCCCGCGACATTGTCGACCTATGCAGCCCTGACCAGCGAAGAATGGAAAGGCGAGATTTGCATTCGCAATGCCAGCAATGTCTATAATCAGTCCATGCTGGCAGCCCTGATCGACCGCAACGGGGCCGAGGTTGCCGAGGCCTGGGCTGCCGGCATCGTTGCCAATATGGCGCGTCGCCCACAAGGCGGGGATCGCGATCAATTGCGCGCTGTGGCGGCGGATGAATGTGATCTGGCGATTGCCAATTCATATTATTACGGGCGCATGATGGCCGAAGAACCAGGCCATGCAGACCGCGAGGTGGCCGAAGCTGTTGGCCTGTTCTGGGCCGACCAGGACGGCGCGGGCACTCATGTGAACATCTCTGGCGCGGCGCTGACCAAGTATTCCAAAAACAAGGAAGCGGCCATCAAGCTGGTGGAATTTTTGTTGAGTGAAGAAGCCCAGCGCATCTATGCCGAAACTGTTTTTGAATATCCGATCCGCAAAGGCGTGCCCTTGTCACCCATCGTGGCGGCCTGGGGCGATTTTGTAGCGGATGACCGCAACCTGTCGGCCATCGGCAAGCACAGCACCGAGGCTGTGATGATTATGGATCGGGTTGGCTGGGAGTAAAACCACCTTCACCGTCATCCCGTGCCCTGATCGCCCCTATTACGGGGTGGTCAGGTTACGACACGGGATCTAGAAGACAGGCATGTCCCAGTCGTGGCTGGGTCACTCTTCAAGTGCTGGATACCGGGTCTGATCGGGCTTCGCCCGGCCCGGCATGACAATATTGAGAGGGCGGAAAGAACCTAATCCTCAGCCGTATCGCCAGCCTGGGTTTGCAGATAGTTCTGCAGGCCCATTTTCTCGACAAGGCCGATATTGGTTTCCAGCCAGTCGACGTGTTCTTCCTCGGATTCGAGGATGGCCTCGAACAGCTCGCGCGAAATGTAGTCTTTGACGCCTTCGCTATAGGCAATGGCTTCGCGCAGGTCGGGCATGGCTTCCATTTCCAATTCCAGGTCGCACTGTAAAACCTCGGGTACATTTTCTCCGATGCGCAGACGGTTCAGCTCTTGCATATTGGGCAGGCCCTCAAGAAACAGGATGCGTTTGGTTAGGGCGTCCGCATGCTTCATTTCATCGATGGATTCTTCGTATTCATGGGCACCCATGGCCTTCAGGCCCCAGTCGTCAAGCATACGGCTGTGCAGGAAATATTGGTTGATGGCCGTCAATTCGTTGCGAAGAACCTTGTTCAGGTGTTCGATGACCTTTTTGTCTCCCTGCATAGCGGGCTCCTTCAATTTGTGACCACATCAACCACGATAGGCAGGTGGGTGGACTCCGTCAAATATCCTTATGGAATAAACCGTTCCGGATCTGCTGGAGGATTGTCACGGGCTTGCTTCATCACACGTTCGGCAAAGTCGAGGCATGATCCACAGTCGGGCGCACGCTTCAGGATAGCGAACGCCTGTTCGACCGACGCATCCGGGTGTTGGATGGCGACGGTTCTGAACTGATCTTCATTTAAGGCGTTGCAGACGCACACATACATGGCCTGGCCCTTGGTGGTGGATAATCCCGACTGGCAGATTATGGTCTGAAACGCTGGTTGAATCGACCCAATTTTCCCATCTGTCGCGCATGGTCTTGACCGGCTAGGCTGAATGGGCAACATGGTGCCCAACGATACAAGCTATCGCACCCTATCGCACCCTATCGCACCCTATCGCAAAGGCCATCAGATCATGAGCGTTACCATCTATCACAATCCCCGCTGTTCCAAATCGCGCCAGACACTGGCCCTGTTGGAAGAACAAGGCATCAGCCCTGAGGTCGTCCTTTACCTGGAAAACCCACCCAGTGCAGACGAGCTTGGCTCGGTCCTGACCATGCTGGGCAAAGACCCACGGGATGCCATGCGTCGCAAGGAAGACCCCTATAAGGCCAATGGGTTAGATGATGAAAGCCTATCGCGCGATGATCTGATCGCGGCCATGGTGGCCAACCCGATACTGATCGAGCGCCCCATCGTAGTCTCGGGGGGCAAGGCTGCCATCGGTCGCCCGCCGGAAAGCGTGCTCGATATACTTTAGTTTGAGGGCGCTGCCTTTAGTTTGAGGGCACTGCCCGTAAGAGGGCGGGGTAACGTGCTGCCAGCGTGATCCCGCGCAGGGCAAAGAAGGCGATCAAGGAACCCCAGATGGCGTGGTTGCCCCAGGCTTCCAGTCCGCCATACAGAACCGCCAAAAAAATCACAAAGGCGATGATCATCATATTACGCATGTCGCGGGTGCGCTGGGCACCAATGAAGATGCCATCGAGCTGGAAACACCAGACCGAGATGAACGGCGAGGCGATGATCCAGGGCAGGTAGGTATAGGCGATCTCGCGGACCTCAGCCAGGTCGGTAAACAGGTTGATCAGGGCATAGCCACCCAAGCCATAGAGGATGGTGTATAGCCCTGCCGTAACCAGCGCCAGCACCGTACTGACCTTGACTGCCCGATGCAGGGCGCGTCGGTCTTTTGCGCCAAAGGCTGCGCCCGCCAATCCTTCAACGGCCATGGCAAATCCGTCCAGGCCAAAGGCCAGCGACGTTTGCAGCATCATCAGGATGGCGTTGGCGTCCAGCCAAATATCCCCCAGGCGACCGCCTTCGCGAGTCACGAGGGCAAAGGCTGTGATCAGGAAAAAGGTGCGGATGAAGATGTCGCCATTCACGGCCACCAGTCGAGACAGTTTCCCGGGGGAGAAAAGGTCTGCGCGGTCGAAATGGGCATGGTTGATCCGCCATTGCCGCCGCACCAGTAACAGGCCAACACCCAGCGCGACATATTCCGCAATCACAGTGCCCAGGGCGACCCCTTCGACTCCCCAGCCAAAGCCGACGACGAACAGTAAATCAAGGCCGATGTTCAGGCCATTGAGGATCAGTTGAATATAAAGCGTGTCCCGTGTCCGCTGGATGCCGATCAGCCAGCCCAATAGGCAATAGGTCACCAGCGTGGCAGGTGCACTCCAGATACGGATGGCGAAATAGGCCTGGGCATTGGCGATGGCATCGCCGCTGCCCTCCAGAAACGTGAAGGCAAAACCACCGATCAGGGACTGCAGGACAATCACAACAACACCAAAGCCCAGCCCCAGTAACACGGCCTGGATCAGGCTGTTGCCTAGCGCGGTCTGATCCTGTGCGCCGACGGCCTGCGCGGCAAAGCCGGTGGTGCCCATGCGCAAAAAGCCAAAGCCCCAATACAGGAACGAGAAGACCAGCGAGCCAAGTGCCAGGCCTGCTAGATAATGCGGTGCATCCATATGGCCCATCATGGCCGTGTCGACCGCGCCCAATAAAGGCACCGATAGATTGGCCAGGACGATCGGCCCGGCCAGCCGTAACACGCGGCCATAGGTGATGTCTCGATCAGGCAATTGGCGATCCAGGATATTGGGCGATAATTTCGTAATGGGCGGCTTTATGGCCCAGGTAACTGCGGAACATCACAAAGTGATCGACCGTCCAGGGGTCACTGGTCAGGTCGCCGGTTTCGTCAAGGTACTGATCTATGCGGGCGGCTTTGCGGTTGCACCGGGCGATGGTAATATGGGGGGTGTATTTGCGGGTTTCAGGCGGCAGTCCAGCCCGTGTCACCAGGGCGTCGATCTTATTTTCCAACGCCAACAGGGATCGGGCAGGTTTAACCCCCGCCCAGATCGTCCGGGGTTTTGCCAATGTGCCAAACAGGCCGGTGCCACTCAGCGCGATGTCGAACGGTTGAAGCGCAACGGTCCGCATGGCCAGATCGACATCTGACGCCTGGTGTGCCTCAATATTACCCAGGAAACGCACCGTCAGATGCAATTGGTCATCGGCCTGCCAACGCACACCGGGGACACCGCCCATCCGCGCCAAAATTCGTTGGCGAATACGGACCGGCAGTGGCAACCCGATGAACAGGCGTAACATTGCATCTTGCCCCTATATAGCGGCTGGCCTTCTTGGCTGTACCCCTAGTTGGCGGGGTTGGCGTGGCGTTGATGGATGGCATCAATGCCCTTCAGGACTTCTTCCGAAAGAGTGACGTCAGCACTGCCAATGTCAATCTGCAACTGGTCCATCTTGGTGGCGCCAATGATGTTGGATGTCACGAATGGTTGGGCGATAACGAAAGCCAGCGCCATTTGGGATGGGTCCAACCCGTGTTCAGCCGCCAGATCTACATAGGCCTGTGCGCCTTCTTCAACAGCTGGATGTTCATATCGGTTGAACCGGTCAAACAGGGCGAGACGAGACCCTTTTGGCTTGGCGCCGTTCAGATATTTACCTGACAGAATGCCCATGGCCAGGGGTGAATAGGCCAACAGGCCGATGTCTTCCTTGATGGCAGTTTCACCCAAATTGGACTCAAAATGCCGATTGAAGAAATTGTACGGGTTCTGGATTGACGCAATCCGAGGCAGGTCTTTGGCTTCAGATTGCCGCACAAAATCCAGCATGCCCCAGGGGGTTTCGTTGGAGACGCCCACATGACGGACCTTGCCTAACTTGATCAGCTCTTGCAGCACATCAAGCGTTTCGGCGATGGGGATTGTGTCGGGGTCTTCCTTATGAATGTATCCGGTCGCACCAAACTGGTTGGTGGGACGGTCGGGCCAATGCAGCTGGTACAGATCGATATAGTCTGTCTGCAGACGCTGCAAGCTGTCTTCCACGGCCTCGAAGATGTTTTTCTTGTCGAGACGATTTTTGCCGCCGCGAATGTGTTGGATAAAACCAGCGCCCGCAACTTTGGTGGCCAAAATGAATTTGTCGCGGTTCTTGCGGTCGGCAATCCAGCTGCCTATGTAACTTTCGGTCCGGCCTTGTGTATCGGGCATCGGCGGGACGGGGTACATTTCGGCCGTGTCGATAAAGTTGACCTCGTGATCGAGGGCATAATCCAATTGTTCGTGTGCTTCGGCCTCTGTGTTCTGCTGGCCCCATGTCATGGTGCCAAGGCAAATGACACTGACGTCGATATCCGTGCGCCCAAGGCGGCGGTATTCCATAATTTTCTCCTGAAAGTGGGGTGGCATGCCCCTGATGGTATGACTTACTCTTTAAGCAGCCTTTTAACCAAAGGCAGCATGCGTGTCACGATGATGCTGACCCCTTCGCCCGTTGGGTGTTTGCCGTCCGCCAAATTCAGCTCGGGAAAAGTCGCCACGCCGTCGAGAAAAAACGGATACAGCGCGACATTGTGTTCCCTGGCCAATTGTTCGTAAATCGGGTCGAAGTCGGCCATGTAACCAGCGCCCATATTTGGCGAGGCGAGCATGCCGGCCAGCAGGACCTTGGCCCCGGTTGCTTTCAGGGACACGATGATGGCCGACAAATTTGCCTTGGCGCGTGCAGGGTCCTTTCCTTGCATGGCGTCATTTGCGCCCAACTCGACAATCGCCAGATTGGGCTTGCCGTTGGGGATGTCACTGAGCGCCCAGCTTAAGCGGGCCAGGCCGCCTTTGGTGGTGTCGCCGGATACACTGGCATTGATGACTTTCACCTGAATACCGTCTTTGATCAGGGCCGCTTCAAGTTGGACAGGGAAGGAGTCTTGGGGGTCCAGCATATAGCCAGCCATCAAACTATCGCCCAATGCCAGGACATATTTGGGCTCAGTTTCTTCTGCCGCAGCGATATTCGGCGATAAAACCGCAAAAACCGCAAAAATGATCCCCGCAAGCACAGGAAACAAATTGAAAAGACGCCGATGCGTGCCATATTCCATAAAACTTAATCGACCTCGGGGTATTGTGACTTCATATGATCCAACTCAATGGTATCCATCTAACACTTAATAGTTTGGCGGGCCCCGTCAACATATTGCGCGGCATAGATTTGCATGTCCCCAAGGGGCAAGCCGTTGGCATGATAGGCCCATCGGGGTCTGGAAAATCGACGTTGATGAGCGTGATCGCGGGGTTGGAAAAGCCAACGACCGGCGAGGTTATCATCGACGGCCAAAACATCACCAATATGGATGAAGACGCCCTGGCGCTGTTTCGCCGGGGTCGTGTTGGCATTGTCTTTCAGTCCTTTCATCTGATCCCCACCATGACCGCGCAGGAAAATGTTGTCGTGCCGCTGGAATTGATGGGTGTCGACAAAGCGTTTGATCAAGCTGCGGCAGAACTGGAAGTCGTCGGCCTGTCAGACAGGATGGACCATTACCCAAGCCAATTGTCTGGCGGTGAACAGCAGCGGGTGGCGCTGGCCCGTGCCCTTGCGACAGACCCTGGCCTGTTGCTGGCTGATGAACCACCGGGCAATCTTGACGCCGCGACCGGGCAATCCATTATCGATCTGATGTTCGCGCTCCATGACAAGCGTGACACGACCCTGGTGCTGATAACCCATGATGCCAGCCTGGCTGATCGCTGCGACCGGGTTGTCATGCTCAGCGATGGCCAGATCACCAGTGATACCGCCAACCTGGAAACGGTGGCCTAGATGCCTTTGTACCTGCAATGGGCCTTGCGCGAATTGCGGGGTGGGCTGCGCGGATTTGGCGTGTTTTTATCCTGTATCATTTTGGGCGTGGCCGCGATTGCGTCCGTCGGGGGCCTGCGCGATGCGGTGATGGTAGGCATCAACGAAAATGGTCAGGTGATCCTGGGGGGCGATGTCGAATTGCGGCAGACAAATTTGCCCATCGAACAAGACATTATAGATTATCTGGGCCAAGTCGGCCGGGTCGGCCAAACCATTACCATGCGGGGCATGGCCGCTTCGGTCGCCACGGGTGAACGGACCCTTGTCGAGATTAAATCTGTTGATGGGGCTTATCCTCTGTATGGCGCCTTGAAGGTAGAGGCGCCCAGCAAAGGCATGGCAGACCTGGCCCTGCAAGACGGTGCCTGGGGTGTGCTTGTCGACCAGAGTCTCTTGGATTATCTCGGCCTGGCCTTAGGGAATCAATTGAAAATAGGCGACCTGGCCTATGTTATTCGGGGCGTGATTTTGCGGGAACCCGATCGCGCAGCCGATGGCTTTACCATGGGCGCCCGTACATTGGTTGCGCACGCCTCGATGTCGCATACCGGGCTTATTCGGCCAGGCAGTTTGATGCGATATAATTATCGGGTCGCCCTGCCCGAAGGGGTCGAAACCGGCGCGTTTTTGACGACATTGAACGAAAAATTCCCCGATGGCGGCTGGCGTGTGCGCGACCGCAATGACAGCGCCCCATCCGTGCGCACGTTTTTGGACAGGTTGGCTGTGTTCCTGTCCCTGGCCGGGCTGACAACTTTGGTGGTTGGTGGCGTCGGTGTGGCCAACGCGACCACAGGCTTTTTGGCCTCGAAGCGCGAAGCCATTGCGACCCTTAAAAGTATGGGTGCCACTGGCGACCTGATCTTCAAGACCTACCTGACCCAGATCATGCTGATCGCCATGGTCGGTGTTGTTGGCGGCCTGGTGATCGGCGCTATTGCCCCCAGCATTGTGCTTTATTATCTGGCTGATCTTCTGCCCATTCCCGCAGAACCCGGTCTGTACCCGGCGCCGTTGATGATGGCAGGTGCCTATGGCGTGGTGACGGTGCTGGCCTTTGCGACCTGGCCCCTGGGCAAAGCCCGCGATGTGTCCGCCGCAGGCCTGTTTCGCCAGATTGTGGCGCCGTCCAACACCTGGCCACGCAAACGCTATATCGCCCTGATCGCGGCGTCTGCTGCGGGTTTAGCGGGGCTGGCAACCTTGTTTTCGGGCGAAGTGCGGTTTGCAGGCTGGTTCCTGATCGGGGTGGTCGTCTGCTTTTCGCTGTTGTTGGTCGCCGGGCTATTGATCATGAAGGTGGCCTCTGTGTTGCCCCGACCCAAGAACGGCGCGTTGCGTATGGCTTTGGCCAATATTCATCGACCCGGATCTGTCACGCCCAACATTGTGCTGTCGCTTGGCCTGGGCCTGACATTGTTGGTCACCATTGCGCAGATCGAAGGCAATCTGTCCGCGCAGATCAACGAGGCACTACCCAAAGACGCACCGTCGTTTTTCTTCATCGGGTTGCAGCCTGATCAGGTGGAAGAATTTGACGCCCTGTTGCAACAACAAAAAGGCGTCACAAATATTACGCGCGCCCCCATGTTGCGGGCGGCCATTTCCCGCATCAAAGGCGTACCGGTCGCGGATGCACTGATTTCGCCAGAGGCAAAATGGGCCGTGCGCGGGGATCGGGGGCTGTCCTATCTGACGACCATGCCGCGCGGTAATGTGATGATCGAGGGTGAATGGTGGCCCGAGGACTATGCGGGCCCGCCCATTATTTCGCTGGACGAACAGCTGGCCAATGGCATGGGCCTGACGCTGGGTGACACCATGAGCTTTAATATCATGGGCCGCAACGTGTCGGCCGAAATTGTCTCGATCCGGCGCATTGACTGGACAACTATGGGCATGAACTTCTCGATTATTTTTGCCCCTGGCACGCTGGAGCGCGCGCCGCATTCACATATGGCGGCCATCAAGGTGTCGCCCGAACAAGAAGGTGCGGTTGAAAAGGTGATGGCCGAACACTTCCCCGATGTTACGTCCGTGCGCCTGCGCGAGGTGTTGAAGACCGTCAACAAATTGGTGGGGGACATTGGCATGGCCATCCGTGGTGCCGCCTCGGCAGCCCTTATTGCCGGTGTTCTGGTGCTGGCGGGCGCAGTGGCTGCTGGCTATCACGACCGGGTGCGGGATTCGGTGATTCTGAAGGTCCTTGGGGCCACGCGCCGACAGGTGGCGATGGTTTACCTTCTGGAATATGCCCTGATGGGTCTGGTCACCGCACTGGCCGCTATGGGGTTGGGCACGTTGGCCGCCTGGCTGGTGATGACAGGCATTATGGGGGCCAGCTGGGTCTGGCAACCCTGGGTGTTGATCGGGACCGCCCTTGGCGGGATGTTTGTGACGATTTTATTTGGTTTTTTGGGGACCTGGCGGGCACTGGGTGCCAAAGCTGCCCCCATTTTGCGGACGGAATAATCGGGCTAACACTGCTGGTTTTGCTTGAAAAGACAGGGCTGGCGCATAATATAATGCACCGCAATGGTTAGAACATCTTTAGTAGGAAAAAGAAGGTACATATGGCTGACAACCTAAGACAACAATTTAGCATTGATGGCGTAACCTCGGCCGAAATCGACCAGGGACTGCGCTCACATATGCTGAAGGTCTATAATTACATGGCGTCTGGCGTGCTGCTGACAGGCATCGTCGCCATGTATTTTTCTCAGGCCATCATGAATGATGCAGCGCTGGCGCAAACAATCTTTGGGGGGCCGCTGGTCTATGTTGTGATGTTCTCGCCGTTCATCATGGTTTTGGTCATGAATTTCGGTATCAACAAGCTAAGCCCGTTCGCATTGCAAGCCTGTTACTGGGTCTTTGCGGCGTTGATGGGCGTGTCGCTGTCGTCGGTATTGCTGATGTACACAGGGTCCAGTGTTGCCAAAGTCTTCTTCATAACCGCTGCCACCTTTGGGTCCTTGAGCCTGTATGGTTACACCACCAAGAAAAGCCTGTCGGGCATGGGTTCGTTCCTGTTTATGGGGCTCGTTGGGCTTATTATCGCGTCGGTCGTGAATATCTTCCTGCAATCCGGTATGATGGAATTTGTGATTTCAGTGATCGGTGTGCTGATATTCGCGGGCCTGACAGCCTATGACACCCAGAAGATCAAGCAGATGTACTTTGATGGACACGGCACGGAGGCTATGTCGAAACTGTCGATTATGGGGGCGTTGAAGCTTTATCTCGACTTCATCAATATGTTCTTGTTCCTGTTGCGTCTGTTTGGTTCGCGCAATTAGGATTGACGAAATCTTGTTGAAAACGCCTGGCTTTGCCGGGCGTTTTTTTAGTCGACAACCGAAAACTTCTTTTTGTCGAAATAACGCAGAGCGATTTTCAGGTCGTGGCCCCGTTTTAGTATCTGGCCTGACGCGCCTATGATGGCGAAGGCGCCTTGCTTTTTGGCCCATTTGGGACATTTGATGACGCGATAAATTGGCATCTCACTGGCCCGGCGGAAGATAGCAAAGACTGCCTGTTCTTTGTTGTCGCCCATGGCGTAGTCGCGCCATTCGCCTTTGGCAACCATCATGCCGTAGACGTTCAGGATGGCGTCGAGCTCTTTTCTATCGAAGAAAATTCGGGCGTAAGGCTGACTTCGGTAGTCCCGAAGCTGGGTCACGTTCTGCATTTACCCATTAAAAGGGCATTGGCAGAAGGGTTCAAGCCTAAATCTGAGGGTGGGGAGGGCCGAAAATAATTGGGGCCCGATGGATCTGGTTCTTTGGACCGACCTGGAAGTACACAACTTCCCAACACAACACACGGGTCTTTAGAACAAATCCATCGGGCCCCAAAACTAACCGATTACTTGTTCTGCAAATCCGAATATTTCTCGATACGCCTGCAGATAATCGGTTGGAAACTCGATAAATCTAAGCTAACTCTCCCTGTATCCTATTGAAAGATAAAAGATTTATCAAATGTTAATATTCCTTAACATTCAGGTACGCTGAAAACGGCACCTCAGATTTGTGTTTAAATACCCTCTTTAGTTACAATGTGTTACCGCATGGTAATGTGCGCTCGAGACGAATTACGGCCTCTATTGCGGCTACATTTTTGTTTCAAACAACCCCCAATTGGTGCACACTATAGGCCTTCGAATGACGTTGACCGCGTCAGCCCGGCCGGAAAATGGGTGGGATTAGTAGCCCCTAAGACCTTTTACCCAAGATCTGGTCGGGCATCTTTTTGCCTGTGCGCCGCCCACTTTTTGCCTGTATGGTGCCCACTTATTGCCTGCATGCTGCGTAGGCCAAAGACAGACGCCCACGCCTTTTACCTCTTGAAATGCCTGTCCACTGGCCTTATTTAGCCGGTCGAGAAGTTGACAAACATATCTGTCGACAAGTCGACAAACACACCGGTCGAGAAGTTGACAAACACATCTGTCGACAAGTCGACAAACACAAGGGAAACCCATGTCTGCACAGACCGACCAAACAAGCGAAACCACCAAAACCACTGAAACTCACGAATTCCAGGCCGAAGTATCGCGCGTACTGCAATTGATGGTCCGATCCGTCTATTCGGAATCTGAAATTTTCCTGCGTGAATTGATCTCGAATGCTGCCGATG
>SMXS01000109.1 GCA_004356955.1 Alphaproteobacteria bacterium
CACGCTCCTTGAAATTGAGAAAATCAAGAAAGTCAAGCTGCTGTACTCGCAGCTGATGGACAGCCGCGACATTGACGGGTTGGCCGAGATATTTGCCGAAGATGCCGTCTGCGAGTTTGGCCCGGATTATGGCGTCTGGACAGGTAAAGCGGAAATTCACGCGAACTATCTGAAGGTCTTTGGCTCACATCGTGACAATAGCGACGCGATACGATATGGCGGCTTTCATGTCACCACCAACCAGTGGGTCGAACTGACCGGCCCGAATACAGCGGTTAGTCGCACCTACCTGATAGACACCGTGCACGAGCCTGATCCGCGCTCCAATCCCATCATTTGGCTCGGTTTGTATGACGAGGACTACGTGAAGGTGAATGGCGAATGGAAAATCAAACGCAGCACACTGCAATATCTGTGGCCGCGGCGCATGATCACAGACGGCAAAGACGGCCCCTGGCCTGGCCCTTTCCCACCCGTTGGGAGTTGAGAGCTTTAATCCAACCTCGCCCAGCCAGCCGCCAGCACCGTATTGCGTCCGATTATAATTGTGCCTTCAACTGGTCGACGCAACACACTGAATAATGGCGACCGCTCGCAGTCCCTCTTTGGGCGTAAAGCGGGGCATCGTTGCGTGTTTGAGCTTGCATCATTAGTGCATCGCACCCGCATCGCTTTGCATCATTTTTGGCTGGAGAGGACCAGTTGGAGGCCTCGCAGAGAATGGCGCTGGAAATAGAGAGAAAGCGCTCTCTGTACCCTGATTTAGGCCTGAAGGAGATGCGACTGAACATATCTAACCCACGGAGAAGACGCAGGTTTTATGTATTCTCTCAAAGAGCCTAGCGTAGCTGTAGACTGGGTGGTGGAGCTAGGCGGAATCGAACCGCCGACCTCTTGAATGCCATTCAAGCGCTCTCCCAACTGAGCTATAGCCCCTGTCACCAGGCCCTTTTCAGGGTGGGTGCTGTGCACCCTGCGGTTTGACGCGCGCCGGAATATAGGCGGCGGGTCATTCGCAAATCAACCTCTATTTTTCGTCAGAACCGCCAATGTTTGTGTCGATGACGACTTCGGCTGAAAGTTCTTCATCGATGCTGTCATCTTGCGCTTCCAAGATGCCTTCGATGTTTTCATCTTCTTCTTCATCGTCTTCCAGCAGATCATCATTGCCGGCTTTTTCCAGCAGTTCTTCAGAGGACTCTTCGCTAGCCTCGTTCTTAGCTTCCTCAGCTTCTACCTGCTTCTTGGGAGGCGCAGGTTTTTCAGCGACAGGGATCGGACGACGTGGTTTCAACAGCACTTCAGGTACGAAGGTTTCTTCGCATTCGATGCAAGTGATTGGATCGTCATTTCCGAGGTCGTAAAAACGCGTCCCGCAGTTGGGGCATTGGCGTTTGTTTCCCAGTTCAGCTTTGGCCACAGCGATGCTCTTATATTGGTTCAGAAAAGTGGTGCAGTCATTTGCCATGATCCTGGCACGCTGTCAAAGACATTCTGCCCTTTTTAGTCGCTTTGAAAAAGCCCCATCTGCCCGTTTGGCGGATCGTCTTGTGTGTGCTAGAGAATGCGCGGCGGGCCCGGGGTTTTGAGGACCCCGTCCAACAACCATTAAACCCTGGCGGAGCCCTTTGTGAGCGCTATCAAATCATCGCAGACAACACAGCTGACGGGCACCTTTGGGGCGCCCGGCGACAAGTCTGTGTCGCATCGGGCGTTGATGTTGTCGGCCTTGTGCATCGGTGAAAGCCGCATCATTGGTTTGCTGGAAGGTGAAGACGTTCTGGCAACGGCTGCGGCTATGCGCGCCATGGGTGCCACCATCGACCGTCAGGACGACGGTACCTGGGTCGTTCATGGTGTTGGTGTGGGCGGCTTGTCGCAACCCACCTCATCGCTCGATATGGGCAATTCCGGTACCGCGGTACGGTTATTGATGGGGCTGGTTGCCAGCTACCCGATGACAGTTGAGTTTACGGGTGACGCGTCTCTGTGTTCGCGCCCCA
This sequence comes from Alphaproteobacteria bacterium, assembly GCA_004356955.1. Taxonomy (GTDB): domain Bacteria; phylum Pseudomonadota; class Alphaproteobacteria; order SMXS01; family SMXS01; genus SMXS01. The sequence continues at coordinate 2,004 of SMXS01000109.1, forward strand.
TGGGTCGTATCATCGATCCATTGCGGCCCATTGGGGCTGACTTTGATGCGAGCGAGGGCAACACGCTGCCGTTGATTGTGCACGGTACTGGGACGCCCTTGCCAACAGAATATGATGTGCCCGTACCGTCTGCACAAGTTAAGTCTGCCGTGTTACTTGCAGGGCTAAATATACCCGGTACAACGATAGTCACCGAGCGCGAGGCAACCCGCGATCACACAGAAAACATGTTGCGGGCTATGGGGGCTGACGTTTCAGTAATCCAAACAGACAATGGCGGCCGGCGCGTATCGCTGAAGGGTCCTGCTGAATTGATCGCCCAGGATATTGTTGTCCCAGGCGATCCTTCTTCGGCGGCGTTCCTGATCGTGGCGGCGCTGACAACCCCCGGGTCCGATATGACCATTACAAATGTGGGCACAAATCCATTGCGTACGGGATTGTTCCTGACCCTGACTGAGATGGGGGCTGATCTGACAATGCTGAATGAACGTATTGAAGGCGGTGAACCCGTTGCCGACATAAAGGCGTCCTATTCACCCCTGAAGGGCGTGACGGTGCCGGCTGACCGCGCCCCGAGCATGATTGACGAATATCCCATTCTGGCAATCGCGGCTGCCGCCGCCGTTGGAGACACTGTAATGGAAGGCCTTGCCGAATTGCGGGTAAAAGAATCTGACCGATTGGCAGCCATCGTTGATGGCCTGTCAGCCAATGGCATCAGCGTCGACAGTGGCGACGACTGGCTGAAGATTATCGGTACAGGTGGCAATATCCCTGGTGGGGGTACGGTTGCGACTCACCTTGACCATCGTATCGCTATGGCGTTTTTGGTGATGGGTTGCAGCGCTAAATCGCCCATTACCATCGATGAAGACGAAATGATTGCAACGTCCTTTCCGACCTTTTTGGGCATGATGGACCAGGCTGGCGCCAATATTGCGGGTGTGGCATCATGATCATTGCAGTCGACGGACATGCCGCTTCGGGCAAAGGAACCATCGCCAAACGCGTTGCCGCACATTACAACCTCGCCCATCTGGATACAGGGTCCCTATATCGGTCCGTGGGCATGGGCATGGTCAAACGTGGGGAAGACATCCGCGATGTAGCCTTGGCTACGGCGGCAGCCCTGAACCTGCAGGCAGAGGCGCTGAGCGAAGACGAAATACGCTCAGAAGCCGCAGGAACCGCGGCTTCTGTGGTTGCAGCATATGAGGATGTGCGGGCCGCGCTGAAGCGTTTTCAGCGCGCCTTTGCCGAAAACCCGCCAGGCGGCAAGACCGGCGCCGTGATTGATGGCCGCGATATTGGCACGGTGATTTGGCCAAATGCTGAAGCAAAACTGTTTGTCACTGCCAGTTTGGACGTCCGGACAGATCGCCGCGTGCTGGAGTTACAACAGCGCGGCGCGATCCTAAATTGGGCAGAAATTCGGGCAGATCTCGCCGACCGGGACGAACGGGACGAAAATCGACCGGTTTCGCCACTGTTACAAGCTGAAGATGCGTACTTGCTTGATACGACAAAGTTGGATATAGAAGCCGCCGTTGCAGCGGCAATAGCCGTAATTAATGCCCGGCTGGGGCAACCATAGCCCAGCGGGAAGACCGTCAGATCTCAGGGACTTTAAATACATGAAGCCTGGTTACTGATAGGCCCAAATGAAGACAGCAGGAGTTCTGATGTCCAATACAGCGACCGACGGTGGACCAACCCCGTCACGCGATGAATTCGCAGCACTATTAGATGAAAGTTTTGGTGGCCAATCCAATTTGGAAGGCCGCGTCATTACAGGAATCGTTGTTGCCCTGGAAAATGACGTCGCCGTCATTGACTGTGGCCTCAAGGCCGAAGGCCGGGTTCCGCTCCACGAATTTGCCCCTCCGGGTCAAACAGCCGATCTTGAGGTTGGTTCACAGGCCGAGGTCTATCTCGAGCGCATGGAAAATGCCATGGGCGAAGCTGTTATCAGCCGCGAGCGCGCGCGTCGTGAAGAAGCCTGGGACAAGCTGGAAGCAGCGTCCGGCGAAGGCGGCCATGTAGATGGCGTGATCTTCGGTCGGGTCAAGGGTGGCTTTACTGTTGATCTCGATGGCGCTGTGGCATTCTTGCCAGGCAGCCAGGTTGATATCCGTCCCGTACGCGATATCACGCCGTTGATGGGCATTCCTCAGCCGTTCCAGATTTTGAAGATGGACCGACGCCGCGGCAACATTGTTGTATCGCGTCGTGCCGTTCTGGAAGAAACACGGGCAGAACAACGCAATGAATTGCTGGCCAATCTGCACGAAGGTCAAGTGCTGGAAGGTGTCGTCAAGAACGTCACCGATTACGGTGCATTCGTCGACCTTGGTGGTATTGATGGCCTGCTGCATGTCACTGACATGTCATGGCGTCGTGTTAACCATCCATCTGAAGTGCTGAGCATCGGTGAAACGATCAAAGTACAGGTGGTCAAGGTTAACCCAGAAACCCAGCGTATCAGCCTTGGTATGAAGCAGCTTGAAGCTGATCCATGGGATGGCGTTGCTCTGAAATACCCATTGCGCGCATCCTTTACGGGCCGCGTCACCAACATCACCGATTATGGTGCATTTGTTGAGCTGGAAGCCGGTGTTGAAGGTTTGGTTCACGTTTCTGAAATGAGCTGGACCAAGAAGAACATTCATCCGGGCAAAATTGTTTCCCAAAGCCAGGAAGTTGAAGTCATGGTTCTGGATGTTGATCCGGTTAAACGCCGCATCAGCCTTGGCCTCAAGCAGGTTCAGGAAAATCCATGGAACCTCTTCGCCGATGACCACCCTGTGGGTTCTGAGGTTGAAGGTGCCGTGCGCAACATCACAGAATTTGGTCTGTTTATCGGGCTGGAAGACGATCTGGATGGCATGGTTCATCTGTCGGACCTCGATTGGAACCGGTCTGGTGATGCAGCTTTGGCTGAATATACCAAGGGTGACATGGTCAGGGCTGTGGTTCTGGATATCGATGTCGAAAAAGAACGCATCGGTCTGGGCGTCAAGCAGCTTGGTGATGATCCGTTTGCCTCTGTGGCTGGCCACAAGCGTGGTGACACCGTTACTTGTACGGTTACCGCGGTCGAAGACAATGGCCTGCCCGTCACATTCGGCGACACAGAATACCCTGGCTATATCCGCCGTGGTGATCTGGCCCGTGATCGCGAAGACCAGCGTCCCGCACGGTTTGCCGTGGGCGACAAGATCGACGCAATGATCACGAATGTCGATCGGTCTGGTCGTCGCATCAATCTGTCGGTGCGTGCTCTTGAAATCGAAGAAGAGAAGCAGGCAGTCGAACAGTATGGCTCCACCGATTCTGGTGCCAGCCTGGGTGACATCCTTGGCGCGGCCATGAGCAAAGCCCGTGTGGACGACGAACCAAAGGCTGAAGCGGCACCTGCAGAAGAAGCAGTTGCAGACAAAGCCCCTGCGGAAGAGGTTGTCGCTGAAGAAGTGCCTGCAGAAGAAGCAGCCACCGAAGAAGCAGTCACGGAAGAATCAGCGGATGAAGATGCCGCTGAAGATGAAAAAGGCAAGTAAAGCCGATGGCATAGGGATGGTACTGCCTGCAGTGCTGCCCTGTTGATCTTGACGAAATGGCCCCTGCATCCTGGGATGTAGGGGCCATTTTTATGTCCTCGAGCGAAAAATTGTGTAGCCTATTGGGCTAATAGATAAATGGAGAACCCCATGAGTGCTGAAAGAGATAATCTGCTGGACCGTAGACGCCTGAAGCGAAAGTTGAATCTGTGGCAGGGTGGAGCTCTCTTGTTGTTGGCCATTCTGGTGATTGCAGGTGCCAGTACGATGACCAGATCAGATCAGCCGCATATTGCACGGATTACGCTAAGTGGCATGATTGTGGATGACTTCGAGCGCGAAGAAATCTTGCAAAAGCTGGCAATTAGTGAAGATGCAAAAGGCGTCATTGTCCGTATCAACAGCCCAGGGGGAACAGTGGCCGCCTCTGAGGCGCTGTTCAACAATCTGTTGCTGATATCAGAGGCGAAACCAACCGCATCCTTCATTGCGACGATTGGTGCGTCGGGCGGCTATATTGCCGCCTTGGGAACCAACAGAATCTTTGTCCGACAAAATTCTCTGACGGGTTCTATTGGCGTGCTATTTCAGTCACCGGAGTTTTCCGGCTTGTTGGAGATGGTGGGCATCACTATCGAAGAGGTGAAATCGTCACCTTTGAAGGGGGGGCCTTCAGGTTATGCACCTATGTCTGATGATCAACGCGCGGTGATGAGGCAAATGATCGACGATTCGAATAAGTGGTTTGTCGATCTGGTTGCCCAACGCCGCGAGATGGATTGGGAAACGGCCAGTCGACTTGCCGATGGTAGTATCTATACCGGTGGCCGAGCGGTCGACAACAACCTGGTTGACGAGATCGGCAACGAAAAGGCAGCAATTGATTGGTTGCGCGCACAAGAAGGTGTTGGTGAAGACCTGCCCGTTGTCGACTATCACCCCAAGAAAAACAGGCCTCTGCTGGATGGTCTTCTGTCAATGTTGGGCTTTGACGGGCTCACCAATTCGCGGCTTACACTTGACGGCTTGCTAGCCCTCTGGCAACCTATGTAAGTATATGAAACTTCGGGGCGTTCGAGGTTAAGCATCAGGTGTTAGGGGCCTGCGGGGAGTGTCTGGATGATAAAGTCAGAATTGGTTCAGAAATTAGCGGAGCAGAATCCGCATTTATATCATCGCGCGGTAGAGCGGATTGTCTCGACCGTATTTGATGAAATCACGGATGCATTGGTCCGGGGTGATCGGGTTGAATTGCGCGGGTTTGGTGCTTTTTCAGTAAAGCATCGGCCAGAGCGCACGGGACGCAATCCACGGACAGGCGAGGCCGTTCACGTGCCAGCCAAGGCGGTGCCGTTCTTCAAAACCGGTAAGGAATTGCGAGAACGCTTGAACGAGAAACGGGAACCTGTGAGCGAATTTTAGGGGCCGGCGTCCTCAATCTCGACACTGTACTTTGGTGGGCCGCGATGTTATCTCCTTGCCCAGGTGATAAACAGAGCGCCGAGCAACCATGAAAATTCTTAAAACATTCCTTCTGCTGCCCTTGGCGGCGGCTATTATTATGCTGTCTGTTGCCAACCGCCAAGACGTGGTCTTTAGCTTGTCACCGCTGCCGTATGAAATGGAAGCGCCCCAGTATTTGTTGATGCTGGGCGTCTTTGCCGCCGGCCTTTTGATTGGCGGATCGGCGGTTGCATTGTCGGGCGTCAAACGCTGGCGACGTAAACGGCTGAAGTCTAAAGCGGCTTATCAGGCAGCACCGGAAAGCAATTTGTTGGAAGCCGTGAAAAAGCAAAATAAGTTCCCTATCACCTTGAGTCTAAAGAGAAAACAGAACCCTACGGAGGATTGATGACCGATCAGATCGTTGACATTTTTTGCCCACTCGACACCCCTTCACTCGAAACCGCCAAAGACTGGGCAGGTAAATTGGCCGGCCACGTTGGTGGCATGAAGATTGGCCTGGAATTTTTCAATGCACAAGGTCCCCAGGGCGTCAAAGCGATCACCGATATGGGCATGCCTCTGTTTTTGGATCTGAAGTTTCATGACATTCCCAACACCGTGGCGGGGGCCGTGGCTGCCGCCACGCCACTGGCGCCCTACATGATGAATGTTCATGCAGCTGGTGGACCGGCCATGATGAAGGCGGCGCGGCAGGCTGCAGAGGAAACGTCCAATTCGTTAGGGATCACACGCCCGCTCGTGATTGGTGTGACGGTTCTGACCAGCCTGGATGATGATGACCTGACTGCCATTGGTGTGTCGGCTAACACTGCAGATCAGGTGGTGCGCCTGGCCAGGCTGACCCAGGCCTGCGGTCTGGATGGTGTGGTGTGTTCGTCGCACGAAATAGTGGCCATCCGGGATGCCTGTGGGCCTGACTTCAAATTGGTTGTCCCTGGTATCCGTCTGGCAGGCTCAGATATGGCCGACCAGAAACGTATTATGACACCGCCCGATGCTGCCCGTGCTGGGGCCAACCATCTGGTGATTGGCAGGCCTATAACCCAGGCCCCAGACCCGGTAATCGCCGCAGAGAAAATAAACGAATCGCTTGCAAACCTGTAGGAATTGGGCGTTTTCCGCTGGTTCGAAACTTGCACCTAACGTCACATTGCCTATAGTGCGCCGACTGCCAGACAGGCAGGCGGAGAAATGGCAACATGACGATACAGGCAAAAATTTGCGGGATCACAACCCCAGATACGGCCCGGGCTGTTGCCCAGGCGGGGGCCAGCCATATCGGCTTTAATTTTTTCCCAAAGTCGCCACGCTATCTGGAAATTTCTGACGCGGCAGATTTGGCCCTCATGGTGCCGTCTGGATTGACGCGGGTAGGGGTGTTCGTAAACCCAGATGATGATTTTCTAAGCCAAGCCATTGCCGCATTATCCCTCGATATGGTGCAGCTGCATGGGTCCGAAAGCGTCGATCGTGTGAGGGATGTCCAAACGCAATTCGGTTTACCGGTGATCAAGGCGATGCCAGTTGCGCAACGAAGCGACGTGACGGCCAGTGTCGCCTATGATGGTGTCGCTGACTGTGTGTTATTTGACGCCAAGGCGCCCAAAGATGATGACGCCATGCCGGGTGGCATGGGCCGACCCTTTGATTGGACACTATTGCGCGACCTGCCGCTCAAAGGCCCTTGGGCCCTGTCAGGCGGCCTGTCGCCTGACAATGTGGCCGAGGCGATCCGTGCAACCGGGTGCACTTTTGTTGACGTTTCATCTGGTGTTGAGACGCAGCCCGGCGTAAAAAGCGCGGCAAAGATTGCGGCCTTTATGGACGCGATAAAGGACACAGCCTCATGAGCGACGCACAACGCCCAAACACCTATCGGGACAAACCCGATGCCCAGGGTTATTTTGACCTGTTTGGCGGGCGCTATGTCGCTGAAACGCTGATGCCCCTGATCCTCGAGCTGGAACAGGCCTATGACGATGCGCGGGCTGACCCATCTTTCCAGACAGAGCTTGATTATCTGTTGGAACATTACGTTGGTCGCCCCAGCCCACTCTATTATGCCGAGCGTATGACCGAGCATCTGGGTGGCGCCAAAATATACTTCAAGCGGGACGAGCTGAACCACACTGGCGCCCACAAGATTAACAATTGCATTGGCCAGGTGTTACTGGCGATGCGCATGGGCAAAAAGCGTATCATCGCCGAAACCGGTGCGGGACAACACGGTGTAGCCACCGCCACAGTCGCGGCGAAATATGGGCTTGAATGCATCGTTTATATGGGTGCCAAGGATATTGAGCGCCAGAAACCCAACCTGTTCCGCATGCATCTGTTGGGTGCCAAGATTGTCCCGGTTGAATCCGGCTCGAAGACGCTCAAAGACGCCATGAACGAGGCGCTGCGCGACTGGGTGACCAATGTCGACAATACCTACTACATCATCGGCACTGCGGCCGGGCCGCATCCATACCCGGCCATGGTGCGCGACTTCCAGTCTATCATTGGTCGCGAAACCAAAGAACAGATGATGAAGGCCGAGGGGCGGTTGCCAGACACGCTGGTGGCCTGTATCGGCGGCGGATCCAATGCCATCGGCCTGTTCCACCCCTTCCTGGATGATGAAAGTGTTTCCATGTATGCGGTCGAGGCAGCAGGAATGGGCCTTGATACGGATAAACATGCCGCGTCCATCGCGGGTGGTGAACCGGGCGTATTGCACGGC
>SMXS01000110.1 GCA_004356955.1 Alphaproteobacteria bacterium
CCATTTGCCAAGGGCTATTGGGGCATCGAAGCCATGCATCACCACTATAGCCTACCAGATGGCCTGATCAGGTGCATGGACCTGCGCGCCCGATAGCGTCTAAAGTCCTGCGGAATGGTAGAATCAGTTCAATATATAGCACCTTCCGCTATCTCTGGCGCAACCCCTGGTATCGCCGTTGCTGCCCTGTCGTGTGACCGGGGTGGTCGGCGGGTATTCAGCGGCATAGAGGTGACTCTGTCGCCAGGCGATGCGCTCGTGCTGCGCGGCCCCAACGGGTCAGGAAAGTCCAGCCTGTTGCGGGTGTTGGGGGGTTATATACGGCCTGCCGAGGGCGTGCTGCGGTGGAATGGCGAGGATGTTTGGGACGATATCGGCCAGTACCAGGCTTGTGTGCATTATGTCGGGCATTTGGATGGGGTGAAGCCTGTTTTGACGGTGCGCGAAAACCTTACCATGTGGAGCGCCCTGATGGGCGACGCCATGGACCCGGACGATGCGCTAAAGCATTTTGGCCTGGGCAATCTGGCTGACCTGCCCGCGAAATATTTGTCTGCCGGGCAAAGGCGGCGGCTTAACCTGGCGCGACTCGGGGCCTCACAGCGGCCGCTGTGGCTGTTGGATGAACCCTCAGTGTCGCTTGACGCGACTTCTGTCACCCAATTGGAAGAGTTGGTCGCCAGCCATCGACGCACGGGCGGCATTGTCATTGTGGCAACCCACAACGATCTGCAAATCGACCATGCCACCGAGATCGATATGGGTGAGATCGATATGGGCACGCTGGGGGACGCTACATGATGGCCTTCTGGCAAATCGTCCGGCGCGATCTGTTGCTGGCACGACGACAGGGGGCATCAAGCTTGTTGGGCGTCGCCTTTTTTGTCATCGTCGTGTCGCTGTTCCCTTTTGCCGTGGGCCCTGACGCAATTATCTTGGCGTCCATCGGTGCCGGGATCATCTGGGTGGCGGCCCTGTTGGCGACCCTATTGTCGCTCGACCGTCTGTTTCAGGCTGATTTTGAAGATGGCAGCCTCGACATTCTGGTGCTGACGCGGCAACCAATTGCCATGCTGGTACTGGCAAAAACCCTGGCCCATTGGTTGACGACGGCCCTGCCGCTGATCATCGCGTCACCCTTGTTGGCCATGTTCATGGCACTGCCTGTCGACGTCTTTGCCACCTTGGTGATCAGCCTGGCCGTGGGTACGCCGGCGCTTAGCCTGATCGGCGCGGTCGGCGCGGCATTGACCGTGGGCATGCGCCGCGGCGGTGTGTTGATGTCTCTGTTGGTGTTGCCGCTTTATATTCCAGTATTGATTTTCGGCGTGGGTGCGATGGGGGCGGCCATGATGGGTCAGGACGCCAGCTCGGCCCTGATGTTGTTGGGGGCAATTTCACTGTTTGCACTGGTGCTGGCACCCATCGGGGCCGCTGCCGCGCTGCGTCTGGCGCTAGAGTAGTTCTGATGATGCCATCTCTCCTTGATATCATCTGGACGCGGGGCTAAATGATGGCCATGTCGCGCTTGCACCAATATGCCAACCCCATGCGGTTCGCCCGTCTCAGCAAATCTTTGCTGCCGTGGGTGGGCGCGCTGACGATTCTATTGTTGGGCATTGGCCTGTATTGGGGACTGGTTGCCTCGCCTGCGGACTACCAACAAAAGGACTCGGTGCGCATCATGTATATCCATGTGCCCGCCGCGTGGATGACGCTTTTTGTTTATGTAAACATGGCCATCGCGAGTGCGGTGGGCCTGATCTGGCGGCATCCGCTGGCCGATATTGCGGCAAAAAGCTGCGCGCCCATCGGTGCGGGCTTCACACTGATTGCCCTGGTAACGGGTGCGCTGTGGGGCCAGCCCATGTGGGGCACCTGGTGGGAATGGGGCGATGCGCGCCTGGTCTCGGTATTGGTGATGTTCTTTTTGTATCTGGGCTATATGGCCCTGTGGCAAGCCTATGACGAACCCACCAAGGCATCCCGGGCCGCCGCTATCCTGGCGCTTGTCGGCGTGGTCAACGTGCCGATCATTCACTTTTCGGTGGAATGGTGGAACACCCTGCACCAAACGGCCAGCGTGTTGAAAATTGGTGGCCCGTCGATTGATGCGTCGATGCTGTGGCCTCTGCTGATCATGGCGTTGGGCTTTACGGCCTATTTTGTTGTGCTGCTGTTATGGCGCATGCGGGCTGAAATTTTGGCCCGCCGCATCCACGTCTTGATGATGCAAAAGGCCAGCGCATGACCGAGTTTTTCTACATGGGTGGCTATGGGGCCTATATCTGGCCTGCCTATGGCGTGGCAGCCCTGGTCATGATTGCCTTGGTGGTGGCAACCCTGCGCAGTCTGAAATTGCGCGAAGCAGAGCTTGCTAAACTGGAGGCTGAAAAAGAAAAATGGGGTCGTCGCACAGACGATGGGCCGACGGCGGATACCCCATCATGAAGCGTAAAACCCAGCGGGCTGTCTTAATCGGCAGCGGTATGGCGGTTTTAGCCCTTGCCGTTGGTCTGGCCATCTATGCGCTCGATGACAGTCTCAATTTCTTTTTGTCCCCTTCGCAAGTGCAGGCTGGCGACAATATCCCCAGCAACACTTTTCGCCTGGGGGGTCTGGTCGAAGACGGCAGTTTGGTCGTTGACGGCGAAATGAATGTCCAGTTTGTGGTGACCGATAGGGTGGCCGACATCAAAGTCTATTACGACCAGCAAGCGCATGGCTTGCTCCCTGATCTGTTCCGCGAAGGACAAGGTGTCATCGTTGAGGGCACCTATGGTCAAAACCTGTTCACGGCCAGCCGCGTACTCGCCAAACATGACGAAAATTACATGCCGCCAGAGGTTGCCGATGCGCTGAAAGAGGCCGGCGAATGGCGGGGCGAGGCCCCAGAGTGATTGCCGAAATTGGCCATTTCGCCCTGATCATGGCGCTGGTGGTGGCGGTGGTGCAATCGGTCCCGCCTTTGTGGGGGGCCTGGCAGCGCAATACCACCATGATGGGCCTTGCAGCCCCCGCTGCGTGCTTGCAATTGGTCATGTTGGGCACAGCGTTTTTGTGCCTGATGATCGCCTATATCGGGTCGGATTTTTCGGTCATCAATGTGATGATGAACTCGCATACGCAAAAACCACTGCTCTATAAAATCTCGGGCGTTTGGGGGAACCACGAAGGATCAATCCTGTTATGGGCGCTAATCCTGTCGTTCTTTGGTGCCGCCGTGGCGCTGTTTGGCCGCAATCTGCCAACGACCTTCAAAGTGCGGGTGCTGTCTGTACAGGCGCTCATTGGCGTTGGCTTCATCAGTTTTTCGCTGTTTACGTCAAATCCATTCCTGCGCATCAACCCGGTGCCGCTAGAGGGTTTGGGGCTTAATCCCCTGCTGCAAGATCCTGGCCTCGCGTTCCATCCGCCGATGCTCTATCTGGGCTATGTTGGCTTTTCGATTGCCTTTTCCTTTGCTATTGCCGCCTTGTTGGAAGGGCGTGTTGACGCCATCTGGGCACGCTGGGTCCGGCCCTGGACACTGGCTGCCTGGTGTTTTTTGACCGCTGGCATCGCGTTGGGGTCGTGGTGGGCCTATTACGAGCTGGGCTGGGGCGGCTGGTGGTTCTGGGACCCGGTCGAAAACGCGTCCCTGATGCCGTGGCTGGCGGGCACCGCCCTGTTGCACAGCGCCATTGTGGTTGAACGTCGCGAAACCCTGAAAAGCTGGACCGTACTGCTGGCGATCATCACCTTTTCACTCAGCCTGTTGGGCACCTTCATTGTGCGCTCAGGCGTGTTGAACTCGGTGCATGCCTTTGCGTCTGATCCGGCGCGAGGCATTTATATTTTGGCCTTTTTGACCCTGGTGGTTGGCGGTTCGTTAATCCTGTTCGCCGCTCGTGCCTCGGCGCTCAAGCCTGGGGGTGTTTTTGCCGCCGTTTCTCGCGAAGGCGGGCTGGTTTGGAATAATCTGTTTCTGGCGGCGGCCACAGGCACCGTGCTGTTCGGTACGCTGTTCCCCATGTTCGCCGACGCTTTTGGCTACAAGGTCACGGTTGCGGCACCCTATTTTAACGCCGTCTTTATCCCGCTGATGACGCCGTTGATTATAGTCATGGCCATTGCGCCTTTCATGGCCTGGAAGCGCGGCAATATCATGCAGGTATTGCGGCGAATGTGGCCTGCTGGCGTGTCCGTTGTTGTGGCGATTGTGTTGTGCCTGACCTGGCTTGAGACGACATCGCCCATGGCCCTGATGGGCGTGGCCCTTGGTGTGTGGGTGCTGGTGGCCGTGCTGGTTGAGCTGGCGGGGCGGGTGGATTTGTTCCGCACGTCTGTGGGGGCCAGTGCCCGCCGGGCGGTGGGCCTGCCGGGTTCTGCTTGGGGTATGAGCTTTGCCCATGCCGGTATTGGCCTGGTGGTGCTGGGTATCACCGCGTCGGTATCATGGGAGCGCGAGGTGATCACCATGATGCAGCCGGGCGAAACACGAAGTCTCGGTGGTTACGAGATGACCCTGACATCTGTCACGCCAGGGAATGGCCCCAATTACAGCTATATTCGCGGCGTTTTTGAGGTGCGTGAAGAAGGCCAGTTCATCACCCAACTCACCCCTGAAATTCGCACTTTCACAGACCCTCCGACGCAAACGACAGAGGCCGCCATCTATCCGCTTGTCACAGGCGATATCTATGCGGTGATCAGCAACGCCGGGCCCAATGCCAAGCCTGGGTTGTGGGCCGTGCGGTTGTATCACAAGCCCCTGATCAGCTGGATGTGGGCTGGTGCGTTGCTGATGGTAGTAGGCGGCATGTTCTCATTGGCAGATCGCCGGTTGCGGTTGGGTGTTGCGGCGCGGGCCCAACGTCGACGGCGCAGAGAACAAGAGGCAACAGCATGAAAATAAAGCCCTTTTATATCGCCCCGGCCATTATTTTTGTCGCCGTGATTGTTGGCCTATACATCGGGTTGGGCCTCAATCCCAAAGAAACGGCGTTTCCGCTTTACGACCAATCGCCGCCTGAATTCTCGTTGCCAGCACTGGTTGAGGGCCAGCCTGACCTGACGACGGCAGATCTGATGACCGGCCAGGTAACGGTGGTGAATTTCTTTGCCAGTTGGTGTGCGCCCTGTCGTGTTGAACATCCGTATTTGCTGCAATTAGCGGAAATTGATGGCCTGAAGATGATCGGTATCGATTACAGGGACACGCGAGAAACTGCCATCGCCTATCTGCAACAGGCTGGCAATCCCTTTGATCTGATTGGCAACGATGCCAACGCCCGTGTGGGGATAGAATGGGGCCTCGCCGGGGTGCCTGAAACGTTCATCATCAGCGCCGATGGCAAAGTGAAACTGCGCATACAGGGGCCGCTGAACGAACCCATCATGAAACGCCAGGTTTTGCCGCTGTTGGAGGAGCTGATCCCGTGAAGTGGCTATTGCCAGTCCTGATATTGGTGATCGCGCTGCCTGTGATGGCATCAGGCGTCGATGAAAACGTGCTGGCTGACCCTGCCAAGGAAGCCGAGGCACGCGCGATCATGGAAGATTTGCGATGTCTGGTTTGTCAGAACCAATCGATTGATGATTCGAACGCCGACATGGCCGCTGATTTGCGCGCTGTGGTGCGCGAACGCGTGCTCGCGGGTGATAATGCGCCGCAGATCTATGACTATATGGTCGCGCGCTATGGCGACTGGATATTGATGCGCCCGCCCGTCAACGAGAGCACCTGGGTGCTGTGGTTGATGCCTGCCATCCTAATCGTGCTGGGGCTGTTGGTGATATCAGTGTTCCTGCGGCGCGGTCGGGCTCAGGCCCAGACTGTCACGCCCTTGTCTGCACAGGAAGAGGCCGATCTGGAAACCGTCATCGGGAAGGATCACCGCGGATGATCCTGTGGCTTGCAATATCTGGGTTGGCTGCATTGGTCATTGGCACATTGCTGTGGGCGGTTGTGCGGTCGAGTGCGCCTGCCAGCGAGATATCACCTACGGATACGCGTTTTCTGGAAGATCAATTGGACGCCGCAGAAGACGCAGAATCCCGGGCCGAAATTGGCCGGCGCCTGCTCGCGGCTGCCAGAATAACCGCCCCTGTTACCTACACCACAATGGGTGGCGGCGCGCGGCGCGCTCTTATTGTGGCCATTGTTCTGCTAGTGCCCCTGACTGCTGCATTGCTCTATGGATTATTAGGCAAGCCCGGCCAGCCTTCACAATATCGGGGCCTGCAATCCATCGAAGAGATCACCGCGGACGCGTCTATTGAAGAACTGGTGCCCTATATGGCGTCGATCATGCGTCAACGAGCCGATGACGCCCAGGGCTGGGCGCTGTTGGCGCAACAGGCCAGCCGGATTGGCCGCCATGATCTCGCGGTGATTGCTTTTATCAATTTGAACCGGTTAGACCCTTTGAGCGCGCAAATCGTCGCCTCGTTGGCCGAGGCAAAAATTGCCGAGGCGCAGGGCCTTGTGACCCCAGACGCGCGTAAACTTTTGGTGCAGTCGCTGGAAATGGTACCAGACCTGTCGTCGCCGCAATATTATTTGGGGCTGTATGATTTGCAACAGGGTAATCCCGACAGTGCGGCCAAGCGCTGGCAGAGCTTGCTGGATAACAGTCCGACGGACGCGCCATGGGTGCCCCGCGTGCGCCAGGCGCTGGATCAACTGGCAGCAGGTGGCTGACAAATTCCCACCGCCGTGCCAGACTGCCGCCCATGGCAGGCATATTTGATCAGTTTGAGAACTTCACCCAACGCGTCCCAGACGGCGATACGCATCAGCGTATGGTCTGCGACACGTGTGACTGGATCCACTACGACAATCCCAAGATCATCGTCGGGGCCGTTGTGACCCATGAGGACAAAGTGCTGTTGTGCAAACGCGCCATTCATCCGCGTCTGGGTTACTGGACATTGCCTGCGGGTTTTTTGGAAGAACACGAAACCACTGAAGATGGCGCCCGGCGCGAAACCATGGAAGAGGCCGGCGCAACCATCGATATCAACAGCCTGTTGGCGGTCTATAATGTACCCCACATTTCGCAGGTGCAGCTGATCTATCGCGCAACTCTGGCGTCACCAGAGTATGCCCCGGGTGTTGAGAGCCTGGAGGTCGCGCTGTTTGATTGGGATGACATCCCGTGGGAAGAACTGGCTTTCCCCAGCGTCAACTGGGCGCTCAACCAATACAGGGAAGTCAAAGGGCAGGCGGTGTTCGCACCGTTCACCAACCCGGTGTCAGGGCTTTAAGTGGATTCAGTTGTCGGTTTTTCGATGGCATAGCGTGACATGCCACGTATCTGAATGACGGCAAATGCCATGGTAATGGGAATAAATCCAATCAGCTTGAAGCTGACCCAAAAGTCAGTGGATGAGTTGCGCCAGACGAATTCGTTCAACGCGGCCATGGCCACAAAAAACAGTCCCCAACGAATACTTTGGACCATCCATCCCTGTTCTGTCATTGGCGGCAAGGCGTTACCCAGTACCAGCTTCAGCAAAGGTCGTTTGATGGCGGCTCCACCCAATAACATGACGGCAAAGAGCGAATAGATAATCGTTGGTTTCATTTTGATGAAGCGGTCATCCTGAAAATAAAACGTCAGCCCACCGAACAAGACAATGATAACCGTCGTTAATGCCAGATTGGCGGGGATCCGCCGGATTTTAACCCAACAGGTGATGACAGAAATGGTCGACACGACCATAAAGATGCCCGTTGCCCCATAGATGCCCAACGAAAAATAGGACCCGAAAAAGACAATCAGCGGCCCCATCTCAAGGACAAATTTCAGCTTCGGTGGCAACTCTTTTTCATTACCGTCTTTGTCAGCCATGCTTTTCCCAGTATCACTCAATCCCGGCAATGGACCGGGCGAAATCCCGGGCATTGAAGGGTTGCAAATCGTCAATGGATTCCCCCACGCCAATGGCATGAACGGGAAGGCCGAACCGGTCGGCGCACGCTATCAATACGCCACCGCGGGCGGTACCGTCCAGCTTGGTCATGATCAAACCGCTGATATTGGCAGCAGATTGGAACACGTCGACCTGGTTCAGGGCGTTCTGTCCAGTGGTCGCGTCCAGCACCAGCAAAGTGTCGTGCGGCGCGGTTTCGTCGAATTTTTCGATGACGCGGATCATTTTCGTCAGCTCTTCCATCAGATGGGTCTTGTTTTGCAGGCGCCCGGCTGTGTCGATCATCAATACGTCGACGTTTTGGTCTCGGGCGGCTTGCAGGGCCTCGAACGCCACACTGGCAGCGTCAGACCCCGCTTCTTTGTGGATAACCGGCACCTTGTTGCGGTCGCCCCATATAGTCAATTGCTCGACGGCAGCGGCGCGGAAGGTGTCGCCTGCGGCCAGCATGACGGACTTACCTTCCTGCTTAAATTGACGCGCCAGCTTGCCAATGGTGGTGGTCTTGCCGCTGCCATTGACGCCGACCATCAACAAAACATGCGGGCGGTTGGAACTGTCTATCTGCAATGGCTGCGCGACAGGCGTCAAGGTTTCTGTAATGACCTCGGCAATCAACGCGCGCACTTCTTCTGGTGCGATGTCTTTGTCGTAGCGGTCAGCGCTGAGTTTACTGACAATTCTGGCGGCAGTTGGCACGCCAAAATCTGCCATGATCAGGATGTCTTCAAGGTCCTCCAGCGTTGCGTCGTCAAGCTTGCGTCTGCCGGTGAACAGGCCGGTCAGGCCCCCGGTCAGGGCTTGCGAACTGCGCCCCAGGCCTTCCTTCAGACGGGCCAGCCAGCCTTTCTTGTCGCCTGTACTCATACAGCCAATTGCCCTGCCAGGCCGTTGCCGCGTTGGCTGATAACGGCCACGTCCACAATGCCCGGTGCCGCATCTGCCACCTGGATGGGGGCAAAATGCGGCGTATGGCCGATACCAATACCGTCCTCGGTCTTTTCGATCAGAACTGAAACCTCTGTGCCGATCTGGCTTTGCAGGAAAGCATCGCGCGCAGCATCGCCTTCGGTGCGTAACAGGGCCGCACGTTCCCGCCGGATATTGCCGGGTAGCTGCGCCATCCTGGCGGCCGGCGTCCCGGGGCGCGCCGAGAACGGGAAGACGTGCAGGAAAGTCAGGCCTGCGTCGGCCACCAGCTTTAGGGTGTTTTCAAACATGGCATCAGTTTCGGTGGGGAAACCGGTGATCAGATCAGCGCCGAACACGACGTCGGGGCGGGCCGCGCGTACCGAGGCGCAAAATTCGATCGAGTCCTCGCGCAGATGGCGGCGCTTCATGCGCTTTAGGATCATGTTATCGCCGGCCTGCAGGCTCAGGTGTAAATGTGGCATCAGGCGGGGTTGATGCGCGATGGCCTCAAACAACGGCTCGTCAACTTCGACCGAATCGATCGACGACAGGCGCAAGCGCGGCAGGTCTGGCACATGGTGCAGAATTTTTTGGCACAAGGCACCCAGGCTGGGCGTTCCCGGCAGATCGTCGCCATAGGCCGTGATGTCGACGCCCGTCAGCACGACTTCTTCATAACCATTGCCCACCAATAGTATGATCTGTTCAATCACGCTGCCCATGGGCACCGATCGTGACGGCCCGCGGGCAAAGGGAATGATGCAAAAGGTGCACCGATGGTCGCAGCCATTTTGAATTTGCACAAAGGCACGGCTGCGGTCGGCAAAGCCTTCCAAAAGGTGGCCGGCGGTTTCACGCACAGCATCGATATCATTGACGCGGATTTTCTCGGTTGCGCTAACCCCAAAATCGAGCGCTGCATAGGCGCTTGTTTGTAGTTTTTCTTCATTACCCAGAACCAGCGAGACCTCGGGCATATCGGCGAATTGTTCTGGCGACAACTGGGCTGCGCAACCGCCCACAACAACAGGGGTGTTCGGGCTGTTGCGATGCGCCTTGCGGATGGCCTGGCGCGCCTGGCGCACAGCCTCGTTCGTCACGGCACAGGTATTGACAATAATGGCGTCATGCAACCCGGCTTCTTTGGCGCGGGCGGCCATGACTTCCGATTCCACCGTGTTCAGGCGGCAGCCAAAGGTAATGATTTGCTGCCCGCTCATAATGTCACCTGCCCCCGGTAGGATGTATGGGTGTCGCCGGTCATGATGACATGATCATTGTCGTCCCAGAACAGGTGCAGATCGCCCCCATCCAGGCGGATAGTGGCTTGCCGCCCCACCAGGCCCCGACGGCTGGCGGCGACCATCGTGGCGCAGGCACCGGTTCCACAAGCGCGGGTGATGCCGACGCCGCGTTCCCAAACCCGCATGCGGATCAGGTCGGGGCTGATGATCTGGGCAAATTCAACATTGATGCGTTCGGGAAACAGCGGGTCGGTCTCGATGGTGGGGCCCAGCTGGTCGACGGCGATGCTTTCCACGTCGTCGACAAAAAAGACGGCATGGGGGTTGCCGACATTGGCAAATCCGGGTGCGCTGACAGGGCCGTGTTCGAAGTTGCCTCTGACCGTATCCATTTCGCGCGCAAGCGGGATGGCTTGCCAATCCAGGGCCGGGACACCCATGTCGACCGAGACGATGCTGCTGTTGCCATCGCGCGAGCAAACCAACAGCCCGGCATTTGTCTGCAGGGTAATGCGCTGCGTACCAGATTCGTCCATTAACCCAGATTCGTCCATCAACAGTGCGCCAACACAGCGGCTGGCGTTGCCACAGGCGTCGACCTCGTCGCCATCGGCATTCTGGATGCGCACGAAAGCGTCGGCGCCATCATCTGGTAACAGGGTAATCAGTTGGTCACAGCCGATGCCGGTCTTGCGGTCGGCAATAGCCTGGACCTGGCTGGCATCAAGGCGTAACGGCGCCTCACGGAAATCAAAGACAACGAAATCGTTGCCCAGACCGTGCATTTTGACGAAGTCAAAATTGGTGCCTGTTGCGCTCATGGGCGCCTTATATGGGCGGGGGCGGGTTGGACTCAAGCGAAAAGCCGAGTCCGTTGACGTTGGGCTTTAGCCAAATACCAGCGGCAACAGCCACCAGGCAAAGAAGATGGTGACGATGATGCTGACAATGTTCAGCCAGAATCCGGCCTTGACCATATCAGGGATGGTCAGATATCCCGACCCAAAGACAATGGCATTGGGTGGCGTGGCCACGGGCAACATAAAGGCGCAACTGGCGGCCATGGCGGCGGGCGCTGCCAATAATATGGGGTCAATACCAATGCCGACGGCCAGCGCCCCAATGACGGGGATAAAAGCTGTGGTCGTCGCGGCGTTTGATGTCAGCTCGGTCAGGTAGACGATAATGATGACAATGACCGCGGTCAGGCCAATCAGTGGCCAGGTGCCCAGAGCGGACAGGCTTTCACTGATCCAGACCGCCAGGCCGGAATGTCCCATGGCGGCCGCCAGGCTGAGGCCGCCACCAAATAACAAGATAAGCCCCCAGGGCAGGCGGGATGTCGCCGACCAGTCCATCAGCCGGTCACGCCCTTCATCCGGTCTGGCGTCATCTACGTTTTTGTCGCCCGACGGCATCAAAAACAAGACCAGCGTGCCGAAGATGGCGATGCCCGCGTCAGAGGCGTTGGCGATAAATTCGGGAAAAGCAGATCCGGCAGAAAAATGTTCGACCAGAAACTCTTTTGACAGGCCACGCCCGACCCACAGCGCGGCTACCAGGCCAGCAACAATGGCGACCCTTTTTTCGGGCACAGTGATCGAGCCCATACTTGCGCGTTCCCGGTTTATATGGGCGGTTGCGGCATCGCTGGGCCCCAGATCGAACGGATAAACCACACGGGTCAGCATCAGCCAGGCCAGGGGCAGCATGACAAATACGAAAGGCATGCCCAGCAGCATCCATTGGCCCATGCCGATCTCGATGTCAAAGCTGTCACGCAGGATAGAGGCCATGGCCAGATTGGTCGGCGTGCCGATCAACGTCCCGACACCGCCAATACTAGCCGCATAGGCAATGCCCAACATCAGACAGATGGCAAAGGCCCGGTGGTGGCGAGCTTCCTCTGGGGCGCTATCGTCGGCCTCGGCCAATATTATGGCGGCGACCGACATGCCGATGGGTAACATCATCATGGTGGTCGCGGTGTTGGAAATCCACATGCTCAGGGCTGCCGTGGCGACCATGAACCCCAGCACGATGGCATGAGGGTGCGACCCGACAAAACCAATGATCCCCAGGGCAATACGGCGATGCAGATTCCACCGTTCCATGGCAATGGCGATCATAAAGCCGCCCAGGAACAAAAAGATCAGCGGATTGGCATAAGGCGACGTGGCCGCCTTGATGGGCATGACGCCTAATATTGGGAACAGCACAATCGGTACCAGCGACGTGACGGCGATCGGGATGGCCTCTGTTGCCCACCACACCGCCATCAACAAGGCGACGCCTGCTGTTATCCACGCAGTATCCGACATGCCTTCGGGCGCTGTCGTCAGTAGGAAAAAGGCCAGAACCAGCGGGCCCAATACCAGACCAATGGATTTTATCAATGTCATCGGGGCTCCGCCTGGGCTTAATTCGGGTTCAGCGCGATGATAAGGGCATCAACCATGATTACCAGCGCATTCCAGTTGGAACGCAGGATCAGCGTCAGGCCAGTGATGCCAATGGTGGGCCAGCCAGACCAGTATTCTACCCTGGGCGCGCGATCTGCGCTTCTATCAAGAAGCGACCTTGGACAACACCAGGATGACCCCATTATAGATGCTATGCATGGCGATGGGCAGAAGGACCGAGTTAAACCGCGCGCGGGCCAGCCCCAGAAGGATGCCAAATATCAATATGACGATCAGACCGCCCAGATTGTAATTGGTGTGCATCCCTGCCCACCAGACCGATGACAGCAAAATGGCCCCATTGACGCCCAGGGGACTGTTCTTCAGCCCCTCAAAGATAAAGCCGCGAAACAGTAGTTCTTCCCACATAGGTACGGCGATAATGATGGTGACCAACAACATCAGGCTGGGGTCCAGCATCGCCAAGGGATCAAGGACCGGCGTCGGGTCGGACATCGAGTCATAAACTGTCGTGACAATACCGCTGATGAAGACATAGCCAAAAGCCAGCCACAACCAAGGCTGCATCTGTTTCCATGAAACCGGGGTGACGCCTAGATAGGCATCGGTGCCGGCTTTCAGCCGCGTGCGGGTCAGGTAATAGATAATGGCGCTGCCAACGACGGCAGAAATGCAGACCAGCTGCAGAAAGTAATAGGCCAATTCTGGCGTAATATTGCCCTCGACCACCGGTGAAATATCGATCGCCTCGTTCATGAATGCCATTGAAAGCAGGGCCAAAAGCCAAACACCAATCACCGTCGAGCCAATATAGACGGCTACCCCATAGCCGATGGTCGGCCAGGGCTTGAAAGCGACGGTAGAGTTATTGGCGGTATTTTGATTCATGATGGTCCAATTGTAGCAGTATCTTGTCGCCAAATTGGTAACAGATTTCGCAATAATCTATATCTTGTATGAGGCTTGACATTAAGGCCCTGTCGGCATAGTTTCCGCGCCGATCAACGAAAGCAACCGTTTTCGTGTCTTTGGATACCCACCCGTCAGCGAAGGTTCGCCCACGGGTGCTTTTGGCGTATGGCGAATGTTTGACACTCTATCAAGCCGTTTAGGCGATGTATTTGACAAGCTGAAGGGCCGCGGCGTTCTGAGTGAAGCCGATGTCACTGCCGCCATGCGTGAAGTGCGTGTGGCCTTGCTGGAAGCCGACGTTGCATTGTCCGTCGTCAAAGAATTCGTCGACAAGGTCAAAACCCGCGCTGTTGGTGAAGAAGTCACCAAATCTGTTTCCCCGGGCCAGATGGTCGTCAAGATTGTTAATGACGAGCTGACAGCCATGTTGGGCGGCGAAAGCGTCGGGCTGAACCTGAGCGCGGTCCCCCCGGTTGTTTATCTGATGGTCGGCCTGCAAGGCTCGGGTAAAACGACATCGTCGGCCAAGATCGCCAAGTTCCTGCAGGACAAAAGCAAAAAGAAGGTCCTGATGGCCTCGCTGGATGTCCGTCGCCCCGCCGCCCAGGAACAGCTGAGGCTGTTAGGCGAACAGGGTGATATCGCAACGCTGCCAATTA
The DNA here is from genome assembly GCA_004356955.1 of Alphaproteobacteria bacterium. Taxonomy (GTDB): domain Bacteria; phylum Pseudomonadota; class Alphaproteobacteria; order SMXS01; family SMXS01; genus SMXS01. Next base: position 14,071 of record SMXS01000110.1, read on the forward strand.
TCGAAGGCCAGATGCCTGTCGATATTGCCAAGCGCGCGGTACAGGCCGGCAAATTGGGCGGCCATGATGTCATCATTCTCGACACGGCGGGTCGGTTGCATGTGGATGAAAGCATGATGGCAGAACTTGATGCAATCCGCCTTGCGACCAATCCGCTGGAAACGCTGTTGGTCGCCGATGCGTTGACGGGCCAGGATGCCGTGAATGTCGCAACCCAGTTCAATGACCGGTTTGCCCTGACAGGTATTGTGCTGACGCGGATGGATGGCGATGCCCGCGGTGGCGCGGCATTGTCTATGCGTGCCGTCACCGGTTGCCCGATTAAACTGGTCGGTTCGGGCGAACGTATTGAAGATCTTGAAGCCTTCCACCCTGACCGGGTTGCCTCGCGCATTCTGGGCATGGGCGACATTATCAGCCTGGTTGAAAAAGCCGGCGAGATGATCGAGGCTGAAGACGCCGAGAAACTTGTTAAGCGGTTGAAAAAAGGCCGGTTTTCTCTTGAAGATTACCAAAACCAACTGGCGCAAATGCGCAAGATGGGCGGCATGGGGGGCATCCTGAAGATGTTGCCCGGTGTCGGCAAAATGAAAAAGGCGCTGGACGCCGCAAATGTCGATGAGCAGGTATTTGTGCGTCAGGGCGCAATTATCAGTTCGATGACCCCATTGGAGCGGGTCAAAACCAAAATTATTGGCGCGTCGCGAAAAAAGCGTATCGCGGCGGGTTCGGGCACTTCGGTGCAAGAGGTCAATAAACTTCTCAAGCAACACCAGCAAATGGCGCAGATGATGAAGCGCATGAGCAAGGGTGGGAAAAAGGGCGTGCCCCAGCTTCCCCCCGGCTTTGATGGATTGCTTGGTTAATTCACACGCACTAAACAAAGGATAGAACCTAAATGGCGTTGAAAATCAGACTAGCCCGGGGCGGCGCGAAAAAGCGGCCCTATTACCGAATCGTTGTAACAGATTCACGCAATCCTCGTGATGGCAAGTTCATCGAACGTGTTGGCCACTACAACCCGCTTCTGCCGAAGGGTCACGATAATCGTGTTAAACTGGAAAACGAACGGATTGAATATTGGCTGAGCGTTGGTGCTGTGCCAACCGACCGCGTTGCGCGCTTCTTGGGTGAAGCAGAAATTATTCCGATGCCTGCGCAGAGGAATAACCCCATCAAGGGTAAGCCTGGCCAAAAGGCACAGGAACGTGCTGAAGAATTGGCAGCCGCTGCCGCTGCGCCTGCTGAAGAAGCTCCAGCCGAAGAAGCGCCTGCTGAAGAAGCGGCTAAAGAATAGGCTTGTCTGTGTCGGATCCCCTGGATGAAAGCTTTGTCTGCTTGGGGGTCGTCATCGGTGCCATCGGTGTCAAAGGCGAGGTCCGGATTAAGACCTTTACCGAAACACCCGAAGGCTTGGTGGATTACGGCACATTAACGACCCGGCCCGGTGGGCAGACGGTCGACATCATGTCGATCAGGGTTGTGAAGGACGGTGTGGGTGTGTTTTTCGACGGCATTGCCGACCGTGACGCAGCCGCAGCCCTGAAAGGGACCGAATTGGGGGTTATTCGTGACGCCCTGGGAGCGACAGAAGAGGAAGACACTTTCTTTCATGTCGATCTGATCGGTCTTGCCGTGAGGGACCAAAGCGGGACCACATTGGGTACGGTGACGCAGGTCCACGATTTTGGTGGCGGCGACGTCCTCGAGATCAAGCTGGGCGGGCAGGAAAAGACAGAACTGGTGCCGTTTCAAACAGAAACAGTACCAGAGGTGAATATAGAGGCAGGTTACCTGGTGTTGCGGGAAACGCAGTGGCTGGAAACCGGTAAAGACAGAAAAGGAGAAGGCGAATAGCGCAAGACGCTTCCCAGACAGAACGGGCGCAGACGGAACGGGCGCAGACGGAACGGGCCCAGACAGAACGGGTATGGACAGCACGGGTGTTGACCCTGTTTCCAGAGATGTTCCCAGGATCGCTTGGGTATTCACTGGCCGGGAAAGCACTTTCGAATGGCCTTTGGTCGCTGGAAACAGTGGATTTGAAGACATTCGGTCTGGGCAAGCACCGCACCGTCGATGACACACCAACAGGGGGCGGCCCCGGCATGGTGATGCGACCCGACATTCTGGCTGCTGCCATTGACGATGTGCACAAGGGTGATCCCGCACAGGGTCAACCGCTGATCTATTTGTCCCCAAGGGGGGAACGATTGACCCAGCAAATGGCCCACGACCTTAAAGACGCAGGCGGTGCCACCCTGATATGTGGCCGGTTTGAAGGGGTTGATGAACGGGTGTTGGAAGCGCGGGCAGTCAAGGAAGTCAGTGTCGGGGACTATGTCCTCTCGGGTGGAGAGCCCGCAGCGCTGATTTTGATGGATGCGGTTATTCGCCTGCTGGCGGGCGTGGTTGGCGATGCAGCCGCGTTAGAGAGTGAAAGTTTCGAGTCTGGTTTGTTGGAATATCCCCAATATACCAAGCCCCAAGAATGGGAAGGGCGTGCCGTACCAAAGGTGCTTCTTTCCGGTCATCACGGAGAAATTCAGGGATGGCGAAAACGTAAGGCAGAGGATATAACCCGGGCACGGCGGCCAGATCTATGGGATCGCTATCTTGCCCGGACTGAAGATGAATGACTTTTAGGTGGGCCCAACTGGGCAAACCGGGAAGTTACGGAATTGGCGAGTGCCAGAAATAGCAATTGGCGTGAGCCAACAATAGCGATGACCAAGTTGGTCAAAGTAAAGTGAAGGAAAGAACGATGAATATCATTGAAGAGATCAATCAAGAGCAGATTGACAAGCTGACCGCAAACAAGGAAATCCCTGAATTTGCGGCTGGTGATACCGTCAAGGTAAACGTCCGCGTTGTCGAAGGCACGCGTGAACGTATCCAGGCTTTTGAAGGCGTCTGTATTGCCCGTAAGAATGACGGGCTGGATTCGTCATTTACGTTGCGCAAGATTTCTTATGGTGAAGGGGTGGAACGCGTGTTCCCGCTCTATTCCCCACGTCTCGACAGCATCGAAGTTGTCCGCCGCGGCCGTGTTCGTCGTGCTAAACTGTACTATCTTCGTGGCCGTCGCGGTAAGGCTGCGCGTATTGCTGAAAAGCAAGACTTCAATCGCAAGCCAAAGGGTGCCAAGGCAGCTGCTGCCCCGGCCCCTGCTGCTGCCGATACAGCTTCCGAAGAATAGTCTCAGATAGTTTGGCCAGGAGTTCGGTACTATGAGTGGTCCACGCACGCTATACGACAAAGTGTTTGATGCGCATCTGGTGGATGTGCAGGACGATGGCACCTGTGTGTTGTATATTGATCGTCACCTCATTCATGAAGTGACAAGCCCGCAGGCTTTTGAAGGCCTGCGTCAGGCTGGGCGCACAGTGCGTCGGCCAGAAGCTACGCTGGCTGTGCCGGACCACAATGTACCGACGGCTAATCGAGATCAGGAAATCGAGAACGAAGAATCTCGTATCCAGATCGAGACCCTGGCCAAGAACTGCGCAGAGTTTGGTGTGCCCCACATCTCGATGAATGATATTCGTCAGGGTATTGTGCACGTGGTTGGCCCCGAACAGGGCCTGACCCAGCCAGCGATGACCATTGTCTGTGGTGACAGCCATACGGCAACCCACGGTGCCTTTGGTGCCCTGGCGTTCGGTATCGGGACGTCCGAGGTTGAACATGTACTGTCGACGCAGACATTGTTGCAAAAGCGATCCAAGAACCTGCGCGTGAATGTCGAAGGCGATTTGCCCGTCGGCGTGACGGCCAAAGACGTTGTGATGTCTGTCATTGGCCATTTGGGGACAGCAGGCGGGACGGGCTATGTCATCGAATTCGCGGGCTCGACAATCCGCGATCTGTCGATGGAAGGCCGCATGACCGTGTGTAACATGGCTATCGAAGCCGGCGCGCGTGCTGGCCTGATCGCCGCTGACCAAAAGACGTTTGATTTCGTCAAAGGCCGCCCCATGTCACCCAAGGGTGGCCACTGGGAAATGGCGCTGAACTATTGGTCGGATTTCTATACTGACGATGGGGCAAGCTTTGACAAGGAACTGACCCTGCAGGCTGCCGACATTGAACCGCAGGTGACCTGGGGCACATCCCCTGAAGACGTGCTGCCCATAACGGGCGTGATCCCCAGTGCAAGTGATTACGCGGACGAAGCCCGCCAGAAGGCCACCGCGCGGTCACTGAAATATATGGGCCTCACCGGCGGCACTGCGCTGCAAG
>SMXS01000111.1 GCA_004356955.1 Alphaproteobacteria bacterium
CATATCGTCGCCACCAGACGACAACAAACCCATAGACAACGGGATATGAAGCGGCGTCTTAATGGGCTGGCCTGGTGTTGGCGCTGTTTCCTGCGACACTGTCATGGCATAGGTCTGCGCATCGGCATCATAGATACCAGTGACGGTCAGCCTGGGTGTGCCCGCCTGATGGTACCAGTCCTTGAACTGCACCAGATCAACGCCAGACGCGTCGGCCATGGCTGCAACAAAATCATCGCAGGTCGCCGCTGTGCCGTCATGGCGCTGTATATACAGGTCCATGCCTTTGCGGAAGCCGTCAGCGCCCAGCAGCGTGTGTATCATGCGAATAACTTCGGCGCCCTTTTCATAGATCGTCGCCGTGTAGAAATTGTTGATTTCCATATAGCTGTCGGGGCGAATGGGGTGCGCCTGGGGGCCAGCATCTTCGGGGAACTGGCGCGCCCGTAACATATGGACGTCTTCTATCCGCTGCACAGCGGCAGAACCCATATCCGCCGAGAATTGCTGGTCACGGAACACCGTTAGTCCTTCTTTCAGCGATAGCTGGAACCAGTCGCGGCAGGTGACGCGATTTCCCGTCCAATTGTGAAAATATTCGTGGGCGATAACCCCTTCAACTGCACCGAAATTCGCGTCTGTTGCTGTCTCTGGCGTGGCCAACACACAGGACGTGTTGAAAACGTTCAGGCTTTTGTTTTCCATCGCGCCCATGTTGAAGTCACGGACGGCCACGATGTTGTAGATGTCGAGATCATATTCGAGGCCGAATGTGTCTTCATCCCACTTCATGGATCGTTTCAGCGAGTCCATCGCGTGGCCACATTTGTCACTGTCCTCGGCCACCGTGAAAATGCGCAACGTCACATCCCGGCCAGAACACGTGGTGAAGTGGTCTTCGATATGCGCCAGATCGCCGGCCACCAAGGCAAACAGATAGGCAGGCTTGGGGAACGGGTCTTCCCACACGGCCATGTGCTGCCCCCTGCCCAGCACTTCAGCGATGGTCTGGTTGCCGTTCGATAACAACACAGGGAACAGCGCCCGATCGGCAATGATCGTCGTCGTGAATTTCGCCAACACATCGGGCCTGTCCGGATAAAAAGTAATCCGGCGAAAACCTTCGGCCTCGCACTGAGTACAAAAATTTCCACTCGACTTATACAAGCCTGAAAGCTGGGTATTTTCTTGCGGCTTGATACGCGTGACAATTTTTAGGGTGAACCGGTCACCCAACCCGTCAATTTCTATGCCTTCATCCGTCAGACGATAGGCATCCTCACCAACAGCGTTCCCGTCACATGCAATAGAAACCAGGTCGAGGTCCTGCCCATCGAGAAAAAGACTTTTTCCCTTTTCCAATCGGGAAACCCGCATGATGGTCGTCACGATTGTCGCTTCTTCACCCAGCTCAAAAGTCAGGTCGACGTGGTCGATGGCAAAAGTGAACGGTTCATAATCCTGCAAACGAATAATTTGCGGTAAAGCTTGATCCATGGGAATTCCAGTTTTTTCTAGGGTAATTTCAGCAATAGACGCACCAGTTTTCGGGTGCGTGAAGAATATAGCGTGGGTGTGTAATAGCTGCCAGCCACCGCTTTGTTAATGTCGCCCAAAGTTGGATAAGGTGCCCGAAACCCGGTCATGGCGCGGATTGACAGTTTTTGGCTGATCGCCAATATCCAGGGCTGCAACAGCTCGCCCGCATGCGGCCCAACGATGCTAGCGCCTTTGATCTTGCCCTTGCGGTCGACCATCACCTTGATCAGGCCTTTGTTAACCCGACCAGCACGGGCACGATCGTTGCCTTCAAACGACGATGTCAAAACCGTGCCCTTGGGGTCCTGTTCCATCATTTGCGCCGCGGTCAGCCCGACCTGGGCCAGCTCTGGCTCGGTGTAGGTCACCCATGGGATAGAGGCATCATTGGTTTTGGTCGGCAGTCGAAACAACAGGTTCTGGATGGTGATGCCAGCATGGTACCCGGCCTGATGGGTGAACTGATATCCACCGGACACGTCACCCAAAGCAAATATCTTTTTGTTGGATGTCCGCAGGCGTCCATCAACGACGATCCCTGCCCGGTCGGTCTCCACACCAGCCGCGTCCAGTCCAAGACCATCAATATTGGGTTTGCGCCCGGCGGCGACCAGCACATGACTGCCGCTAATCACCCCATCGGAAGTCGTCACTCGGATCGACGCGCCATCGCCTTCAACTTTTTCAACACTGGCCGCTTCCCGTATTTCGACACCTTCTGCAATCAGACGCTGACGCACCACGTCCACAAGGTCCGGATCATCATTTGGCAGGATGGTAAACATTTCCAACAGAGTGACCTGACAGCCTAAACGTCTGTGCGCCTGGGCCATCTCGCACCCAATAGGACCACCACCGATAATGATCAGATGATCTGGTTTTTCTGCAACGTCGAAAATGGTCTCATTGGTCAAATAGGGCACATCTGCCAGGCCATCGATGGGTGGCACTGCTGGTGACGACCCGGTCGCGATCACAAACCGTTTGGCGGTGATCTCATAGTCCCCTGCCTGCACGGTTTTGGGGCCGGTAAACTCGGCATGGGCACGGATCACGTCCACGCCCAGGCCTTCAAAACGTTCCTGGCTATCGTGCGGCGCGATCTGGGCAATCACATCCTTGATGTGGGCCTGGACAGCCGCAAAATCGATATCTGGTTCAACAGACCTGATGCCAAAGCGATCGCTATCACGTTGGGCCTGCGCGGCCTCTGCGGCAGCCAATAAGGCCTTTGACGGTACACAACCATAGTTCAGGCAATCGCCCCCCATCTCGCCACGTTCGATCAGCACGACACGCGCGCCCATCTGGGCAGCGCCGGACGCAACGGACAAGCCACCTGAGCCGGCGCCAATGACACAAATATCGGTTTTGATCTGTTCCATAGATCGCAATATGGCGTGCCTAGCGCTTGATGACGACACAAAAAAAGGGGGAAGAGCGACTTTGCGCTCTTCCCCCTTAACGACGTTCCATTCTCTCCCCGTCGTACCGGACCGGGCGCCGCCCGAAACGATCAGGTATCCAGAAATAGAAAATGCCCCTGCCGATGGCAGGGACATTCAATATTTTCCTGGATTCCGCGTCGTAACCTGATCACCCATTCAGAGGGGCGATCAGGTTATGGGATGACGATGGAAAGGTTGCCAATTACATATACTCTTTCCAGTCAGCAAACTTGCCGCCAGCTTTGGCAATGTTCTCAAGCAGCTTGGAATATTTCCAGTTGGCATCACCGTATTTCTGGCGATATTTCTCGACCGCTGCATGCACTTTGTCGACACCGATCTGATCGGCGTAATGCATGGGGCCGCCCCGGTATGATGGGAAGCCATAGCCGTTAATCCAGATCATATCGATATCGCAGGGGCGATAGGCAATGCCTTCTTCGAGGACGCGTGCGCCTTCGTTGATGGCGGCGAATAATGCCATCTGGACGATTTCTTCGTCGCCGACATCGCGTTGCTCGATGCCAGCTTTGATCGATTCTTCCTTGATCATGGCTTCGACTTCCGGATCAGGGATCGGTGTTCGGTTGCCAGCTTCGTAGAGGTAATAACCCTTTTGGGTTTTCTGGCCAAAGCGTTCCTGCTCGACCAGAATATCGACAATATTAGGCAGGCTGGTGTCGGTGGGGAACAAGTCTGGGTTGTCCTGACGCGCACGCCAGCCAACGTCCAAACCGGCAAGGTCACCCATGGTGAACGGCCCCATTGGCATACCAAAGTTGAAGAGCGCCTGGTCAATCTGGTTAGGCGTGGCACCCTCGAACATCAGGCGCTGTGCGGCGCTGGAATAGCGGGACAGCATCCGGTTACCGATAAAGCCATGGCAAACACCAGCAACGACGCCAAGCTTGCCGATGCGCTTGGCCATGGCCATGCAGGTCGCCAAGACGTCCTTCGAGGTCTCCGCGCCGCGAACAATTTCCAGCAAACGCATCACATTGGCCGGGCTGAAGAAATGCAGGCCAATAACATCGCCAGGGCGCGATGTGCACTGGGCAATTTCATCAATATTCAGATAGGACGTATTGGTCGCCAATATAGCGCCCTGCTTCATGGTCGCGTCCAACTTGGTGAACACTTCCTTTTTGACGTCCATATTTTCGAAGATCGCTTCAATAACGATATCTTTGTCGCCGATATCGGCATAGTCCAGCGTGCCCGTAATCAGGGCCAACCGCGCATTGACGTCTTCTTCGGTCAAACGGCCTTTTTTCTGGGTATTGCGATAATTTGTTTCGATGATGCCAAGACCGCGATCCAGCGCTTCCTGGTTCATTTCAACAATCGTTACCGGAATGCCGGCATTGGCAAAGTTCATGGCGATACCGCCACCCATGGTGCCCGCACCCAAAACAGCGGCGCTGTTAATGTCGCGCAAGGGCGTGTCCTTGGGCACATCCGGCAATTTGGCGACTTCACGTTCCGAGAAGAACATGTAGCGCATAGCCTCTGATTCGCTGCCCTGCATCAGCTCGCCAATGCCTTTGCCTTCAACGATCATGCCTTCATCAAAGGGCAGATTCACCGCCGCTTCGATACACTGGATGATTTTCTCAGGCGCTGGAAAGCCACGAGTTTTGCGAGCGATGGACTTGCGATAGTCGTCAAAGAACGTGTCAGATAGCTCGGACGCATCAACCTCGTTCTCACTAACACAGATGGTTGGTGCGTTTTCGTCGATCAATTTCTGGGCATAAGCCAACGCGCCTTCGCGCAGATCACCATCGATTACATGGTTAATAACGCCCAATTCCAAGGCTTCAGCAGCCGAGATAGGGTTGCCGTCGATAATCATATCAAGCGCACGCTTTGGGCCGATGATCCGAGGCAGGCGTTGCGTACCGCCAGCGCCAGGCAATAGGCCCAGCTTGACTTCGGGCAGGCCAACCTTGGCCGAAGGAATGGCACAGCGATAATGGCAAGCCAGCGCTGTTTCCAGACCGCCACCCAGGGCCGTACCGTGGATCGCGGCGATGACTGGTTTTGGGGACTTTTCCATGGCAGTTTGCACATCACGCAAAGGCGCGCCACTGGGGGGTTTGCCGAATTCAGTGATATCGGCACCGGCAATAAAAGTGCGACCTTCACAGATGACAACAATAGCCTTGGCAGCATCGTCAGCAACAAGGGCCTCCATACCGTCATAAAGGCCTTGGCGTACGGCAGCAGAAAGAGCATTAACGGGGGGGCTGTTTATGGTGATAACGCCGACGTTACCCTCGACTACCCATGATACGACATCCGACATAGTTTCCTCTTTTTCTGTCAAAAGGTTTGCGTGCTGAATAGGAGTGCCTATTCTGCAAAAGAAGGGTTTAATTCGTTGGCCCTTTTGATAGAACACCCCCACGCCGTTGTCGAGACTGCGCCTGACATCATGAGTAGTAGAAAAGCAAAATAATGGCCGCAACGACCTTTCGACATGATAGCAGAGGAAACATCGACCGATCCCAGCCTTTGGGCTTCAGTTTCAATGGTCAGCCTTGCTTTGGATTTGTCGGTGATACATTGGCGTCCGCCCTGTTGGCCAATGACATTCAAATCATCGGCCGGTCTCTAAAAGTTAGCCGGCCGCGTGGGATCAATGGCTTTGGTGCCGAAGACACCAACGCGTACGTCAAACTGCAAGAACGAGGCGGCGAACGCATTGTTCAGGCCACACAGATCGAACTATATGAAGGCCTGAACGCCGAAAGCCTGGCCCAGTGGCCCCCGGCAAAATTCCTGGATCGATTGCGCAATAAAGAATCCACGCCACCACCGCTCGAAGATGCCAAACACCAATTGACGCGCCCCGGCTTTTCCAGCCGCGCCATCATGGAACATTGCGACCTGCTGGTCATCGGCAGCGGCCCTGCTGGGCTAGAGGCGGCCCTTGCAGCAACCGAGGCGGGAGAACGGGTCGCTCTGGTGGAACAGGACAAAGACTTTGGCGGGACCCTGCTTTGGTCTCAGGGCGACGTCGAGGGAATAGACAGCACGACATGGCTTTCACAAACCCTGGGTAAACTAGCGACAGCGAAA
>SMXS01000112.1 GCA_004356955.1 Alphaproteobacteria bacterium
ATCAAAGGCTGGGGCAGCTTTGTCGACAAAAACACCGTTAAGGTGGCACTGGCAGACGGCGGCGAACAGGTGCTAAAGACCAAAAACACCATCATCGCCACAGGGTCAGAGCCCTCGTCGATCCCTGGCGTCGAAATCGATGAAGACCGTATTGTCTCTAGCACGGGTGCGCTGGAGTTCACCGAAGTGCCAGAACACATTTTGGTTATTGGTGGCGGTGTCATCGGGCTGGAGCTGGGCTCTGTCTGGGGTCGCTTGGGTTCCAAGATCACCGTCGTTGAGTTTCTCGACACAATTGTGCCGGGCATGGACTCTGACATTCAGTCAGAATTCACCAAAATTCTGACCAAGCAGGGTATGGATATCAAGACCAGTACCAAAGTGACCGGTGTTAAAGTTACCGAAAAGAAGATCACGGCCACCATCGAACCATCAGCCGGCGGCGCTGCAGAAACGATCGACTGCGACCGCGTGCTTGTGTCTGTTGGTCGTCGCCCGTACACCGAAGGGCTGGGGCTGGAAGCCCTTGGTATAGAGACCAATCCGCAAGGCATGGTGGTCACCGACGATCATTGGCGCACAAATGTTGAAGGCATTTATGCCATCGGCGACGTCATCGCCGGGCCGATGCTGGCCCACAAGGCCGAAGAAGAAGGCTCCAATTGCGCCGACGTGATCGCCGGCAATGTTGGCCATGTGAATTATGACGCCATTCCCGGTGTCGTATACACCCAGCCTGAAATTGCCACAGTTGGCAAAACAGAAGACGAACTCAAGGAAGCTGGTGTTGATTACAAAGCCGGCAAGTTCCCCTTCATGGCCAATGCAAAGGCCAAAGTTGGGCAGCATCCCGAAGGCTTTATCAAGGTGCTGGCGGACGCCAAGACTGACCGCATTCTGGGCGTGCACATCATTGGGGCCGACGCGGGCAATCTGATTGCCGAGGCCGTATTGGCCATGGAATTTGACGGGTCTGCCGAAGACATCGCCCTAACGACCCATGCGCATCCGACCCTGTCGGAAACCCTGAAAGAAGCCGCCCTGGCGGTTGCCGGTCGGGAGCTGCATGCCTGATCAGACCAGTTCTGATGTGATCATCCGGCCCGCCGGGCCGGACCAGGGCGATATTGCCGCGCAATTGATGTACTCGACGCATCCAGTTTTGCATGACGATCTGTATTCAGGCGACAAGGCGGACGTTGTGGCGTGTTGCAAAGCCATTTGGGAATCAAAAGAGGCGCTCGAATCTCATAGCATCGCTTACGGTGCCTATGCGGGTGATGCGCTGATCGGGTTTGAAATTTGCGGCACCATGGATATGGTGCGCGAACGCGAACATGTCGATGTCGGTCTGGTAAAGGGCATTTTGTCAGCAACCGCCTTTGAGCACTATGATTTATGCTTTCGGGATCGTTGGTCTTACGCTTTCCCTCGGTTCCCCGAAGAAACTTATTATGTCGGTTGCTTGGCTGTCCTGCCGGAATGGCACGGCAAAGGCGTTGGGCGGCTGTTGCTGCAAGATGCCTTTGATCGGGCCAAAACCAGGAAGTGCAAAGACGTGCAGCTTGATCTGTATGCCAACAACCCCGCCCTGCACTTTTATCAGGCCATGGGCATGGAAAAACTGTCGGAAACGACGGTGATGGCATTGCAAGATACCGATACCCCCACACATTACCGGATGATCAAGCGGTTTAACTAGTCACGATCGTCATGCCGGACAGGGCGAAGCACCCCAGCGAAGTGCCAAAAAAAGCGCGTGCGATCCGGTATCCAGAAAACATAACACTGATCTTGCTATCCAGTAGGGAGTCATATTTTCCTGGATCTCGTGTCGCAACCTGACCACCCTGATTCAGGGCACGGGATGACGATTAATTTGTGCAACTAATTTTTGCCACTCGGGTGCGCATTGTCATAGACCTTCAATAACTGTTGCGTGTCGACCTCGGTATAGTGCTGTGTCGATTTAAGGGATGCATGCCCCAACAATTCCTGGATTGTCCGTAAATCACCGCCATTCGACAGCAAATGCGTCGCGAATGAATGCCGCAAGGCATGCGGTGTGGCGGTGGGCGGCAGGCCAAGACTGCCGCGCAGGACCTCAATGCGTTTTTGGATGATGCGCGGGCTGAGCCTTTTGCGACGAACCCCGATGAAAAGTGGCCCTTTGGGTTTAAGGGGGAAGGGGCACAAGCGCAGATAGGTATTAACCGCGTCCTGAACCACTGGCAGAATGGGCACGAGGCGCTGCTTGTTGCCCTTGCCAGTAATAATCATCGAATCCGACATGGGTGCGACATGACGATTGAGGTTCAGCGCCTCTGATATTCGCAGGCCGCAGCCATATAGCAGTGTGACAACGGCAGTGTCGCGGGCGGCCACCCATGGTTCCTGATCGATATCACCAACCTCTTCAACAACACGGGCCGCTGCGGCCTCGCTGAGTGGCCGGGGGACGGAATGGGGAATTTTGGGGGTGCCAATGGCCTGGATGGCTTGGTTCTTCAAGATGCCATTGCGTTCCAGAAACCGGTAAAAATTGCGGATGGCTGACAGGGCCCTGGCGGTGGACTTGTTGGACAACTCGCGGAGCCGTCGATCAGCAAGCCAAGCCCGAAAATTGGGGACTTTCAGGTCTTCCAGCTTGTCGCGCCCTACAGGTTCACCTTCATAGGCCTGTATGAACGCCAAGAAGTCGCGCAACTCGCGCAGATAGGCCTGCACGGTCAGGTCGGCCAGCTGCCGTTCGCTGACCAGATAGCGCAGCCACTGGTCAACCAGATCTTGTGCATCAGGCGCAGCTGGGATTTGGGCTCGAAGCCCTTCTATTACTTTTATACCTGCGGGGTTTCGGGGCTCGACCATGGTTCGGTTCCGCTGGATCTGGCATCGCCCATGAATTGGCCCAGGCGTGTGGCCAGGGCATCGCCCAGAAATCGCAGTAGATGGGTAGCCTGTCCTTTGTGGAAATAGTCCGCGTCGCGGTCGCCAATGGCCAGCATGATAGACGTCGGCGCGTCCTCGACAGTCAGACGGATCAGCGCCTGTGACTGTACCAGGCTGGCGGCCGGACCAAAGAAATGGCGCGAATGTTCGTCTGGTTCCCCCAATATGACGTTGCGGCCATCGCAGAAGACATTGGCGATAGAGCCAGTGTCGACGCTCATGATCGGTTCGCGAATGAAGGGATATTGTTGCCCCTGCGATTCGACGCACAAAATCACCGCATCCAGGCGCAGCGTATGGGACATGTCGCGGCTGATATAACCAATCAGACTTTCCAGATCGCGTCGGGCGACGATATCCAGCACGGCCTCATGCACTTGTTGCTGGGTTTGCAGATTACTGCGGGAGGTATCAATCAGCTCATCCCGAACGCCGGTGTGGTGATCCAGCGCCTGGTTAAGCTGGCTGATCCGGTGTTGCTGAAAATCGACAATCGTCGTGTCACCCTGCAGTTCTGCGCGCGTGATGGTGTCCAGCAAGCCAGGCTGTTCCCTGACCAATTCGGCGGCCAATTCGGCCAAAGTGTCTGGATTATCCTTCAGATAGTCCAGCAGCTGCTGGCGATTGGTATCCTGTGTTTTCTGGCTCATGGGCTGATGACTATCCGATTTCCTGACCGGTCTTTTCCCAATCCGCCAAAAAGGCCGCCAGGCCGATATCGGTCAGCGGATGCTTGATCAATTGACGCAGGGTCGATGGCGGGATGGTGCAGACATCGGCGCCCATAATGGCGGCCTGTGCAACATGGTTGGGGCTGCGCACGCTGGCGACCAGAATTTCGGTGGTGATCGAATCATAATTGTCATAGATCGCGCGAATTTCGGCAATCAGGTCCATGCCGTCGATGGCCAGATCATCCAGCCGCCCGACAAAGGGTGAAATAAAGGTCGCGCCGGCTTTACCGGCCATCAGCGCCTGTACCGCTGAAAAACACAGGGTGACATTGACCATGATGCCCTTGTCCGTCAGGTGGCGGCAGGCTTTCAGCCCTTCGATGGTCAATGGGACTTTGACGGCGATATTGTCGGCGGTCTTGGCCAGTTTTTCGCCCTGGGCAATCATGCCGGGGGCATCCAGTGCGGTCACTTCGGCGCTGACGGGGCCATCGACGATGTCGCAAATATCCTTCAGGATATCGCCAAACTTGCGCCCGGTCTTGGCGACCAGGGACGGATTGGTGGTGACGCCATCGACGAGCCCGGCCTCGGCCAGTTCTTTGATCTCATCAATATCAGCGGTGTCGACGAAAAACTTCATGGACGGATGATCCTTACTTTGAGTGGGGAAATTGCCCCTGTTGCAGTTTGCCACATGCGCGATGGCTTGGCAGAGTGTATGAAAGCTATTCAGTTATGCCAAGTAGGCGCAGGGTGTCAAAAGACAAAAATATGACAGACAAGCAATTGCAAACCACCGCAGGCACCAGAAGTGCCCCCGTGATGCTGCCCCTGCCATTTGAGGAAGCCTTTGATTACCGCTTGCCAGTTGGCCTAAGCGTCGAGCCAGGCAGCTTTGTGAGCGTGCCTTTGGGCTCTACCCAGCGCATTGGGGTTGTTTGGCCTGACGGAGAGGCCGAAGCCAAGCCACTGACCAAGCCCATCGCCAGTGACAGACTGAAAGATATTCTCGAAGTGCTGGATCTGCCGCCGGTGCCCGAAGTGTCCCGCAAATTCGTATCCTGGGCGGCGCGCTATACGATGGCGCCCTTGGGGTCGGTGTTGCGCATGGTGATGGGGTCGCCCCATAATCTGAAGCCTGACCGGCCAATCAATGGCTATGAGCTGGCGGGGCCGCCGCCAGACCGGATGACCAGTGCCCGCGAGCGGGTCATCGACCTGTTGTTGGGTGGCCCGGTCGCACCATGCCAGACCTGATGGAAACCGCTGGCGTCAGCCGAGCCGTGGTGACCGGGTTGGTCGACCATGGCACGCTAAAAGTCATTCAACTGCCTGAACCAGACGCGGCCAACGATGAAATAGACCTGGATTTCGTCGCAGACAATGCACCGACCTTGTCGGCCAGCCAGGCAGACGCGGTCAAGACGCTTTGCGATCAAGTTAAAGCAGAATCCTATTGCTGTACCTTGTTGGAGGGGGTGACCGGGTCCGGCAAAACCGAAGTATACTTCGAGGCCATAGCCCAGGCGCTGCGGCAAGACCCGACAGCGCAGGTGTTGGTATTGGTGCCAGAGATCGCGCTGACCAACCAGTTACTGTTGCGATTCGATGCGCGGTTCGGAACA
>SMXS01000113.1 GCA_004356955.1 Alphaproteobacteria bacterium
AATCCCCCGCGAATTTGGACTGGATTGATGCCGTGTTAATCACCCGTCCCTGGCCGCTGACTTTCAGGTGCGGCACGGCGGCGACTGTCAGCATGTTGGCGGCATAGACGTTGACGTCTAGCGCCCGGTTCCAGGTTTCGCGGGTTTGTTCCATCATCGGCTCGGGTGGGCAAACGCCTGCGTTGTTGAACAGGATTTCCAGATGGCCGAACGCATCGATGGCCGCATCGATCAGCGCTTGGGGTGCGCCATCGTCAGTGATGTCGCGGCCCACGCAGACAACATCGGCGTTACCTGCAAAACAGGCTTCCAGTTTTTCCTGGCTTAGGTCATTGGCCAGCACTTTGGCCCCTTGGGCGGTGAACAGGTTGACGGTGGCCTCACCAATGCCGCTGGCGGCCCCGGTGATGATGGCGACTTTGCCCTGTAGGCGATTTTCTAATGGCATGTACGTATCCTTTTTTCAGGGCTAGTTGTGGCAGGTTGCGCCGCCGTCGATATAGAGGCCGGTACCGCTCATAAAGCTGGACTCTTCCGAGGCGAAAAATAACACACCATTGGCAATATCTTCAGGCACACCCAGGCGGCCCGTCGGGGCCAGGTCTGTCCAATAGACGGCGAACTCCGGCATCATGTCGAAGGCTGGTTTGGTGATGCCGGTGATGATGGCACCAGGCTGCAGATAGTTCGCTGTGCCGCCAAAGGGACCAAGCTCACACGCGATGACCTTGGTCAGGCCTGCGACCGCATGCTTGGTGGCGGTATAGGCCGCCGCACCCGCATCGGCAAAGTCTGTGCGGACAGAGCCCACATTGATAACCCTTGGCGCGTTGGATTTTTTGAGATGCGGATAGGCTGCCTTGGTGATTTTGTACACAGACGTCAGGTTCAGCCCCAAGACAAAGTCCCAATCATCGTCGTCGAATGTCTCCAGCTCGCCGCCCTTGCCCACGGTGCCTGCATTGTTGAACAGGATATCGATGCCACCAAATTCCTCAACCGCTTTGCCAACAATATTGGCCGCCGCATCGGCGGTGGTGACATCCTGGTCCATCAACACAACGTTGGGCGTGTCGGCGTGGACTTCGGCCAACGGCGTGCCCGGCAGGTCCACCGCCAATACGCGTGCACCCTCGGCAGCAAACAGCTTGGTTGTTGCCTCGCCTATGCCGCTGGCAGCACCCGTGATGATGGCAGTTTTGCCCTCTAAAATCCCTGTCATGTCTCAAGATCCCTCAGTTAATTTGGCCCAACAGTGACGCCAAGCCCCGTGATCGTCAACGGTCGATGGTTAAGGTCGGAACCCTAACAGTCACGAATGATTTTTGTCGGTTAAACAAGCGAACCGGTTATGATAATGTCGGCCAGTATCTAAGCTGTATGAAGCATGTGGGAAGCGCGTCATCAGCTGCAAATGGGAGTTTTGGCAGATGGACTATAATTTGGAACAGGGGGGACCAACCCTCAATCCCGATGCGGCGGCATCAGCACCAGATCGCAAGGCTGCCTATGTGGATAATGGCAATGATATTATCGACCCGGCCCGCTATTACGAGGCGTCGTTCAAAGACAAGGAATGGGACCGCCTGTGGACCCGCGTGTGGACCATTGCTGGCATTACAGCCGACATCCCAGAAATCGGTGACTATATGAAATATGACCTGCTGCATGAAAGCTTTATCATCGTGCGGGTGGGTGACGGCGCCAACGACATCAAGGCCTTTTACAATGTCTGCGGCCATCGGGGGAACCAGCTGGTCCAAAACGATATGGGATCGGTTGCCAGCTTTACCTGCTCGTTCCATTCCTGGCGCTATGCGCTGGATGGGACGCTGGAACACATCACCGATGCGGAATCATTTCAGCCAGATATATTGGCCCACGCGCCCAATATGGTCGAGGTTGCCCATGACGTTATCGCGGGCGTCGTCTTCATCAATATGGATGACAACCCGCAGCCTCTGCGTGACTTCCTGGGCGTCGTCGCTGACCATATGGAAAGCTTCAACGTCGACAAAATGCATGTCGCCCGTCATGTGCGTACCGAATGGGTCGCCAATTGGAAGACCGGTATCGACGCTTTTTACGAAACCTATCATCTGCATTCGGTGCACCCAGAAACCCAGGGCGTGATGGCCGACATTGATGTGCAGCTGGACTGCTATCCCAATGGCATGAGCCGGATGATCGTCCCCATTGGCAAGGCCAGCCCCCGGATTGAAGACCAGGTCACCGTCAATGAAGGCCTGGCGGCCATGCTGTCAGAGGTGGGTATCGACCCGGTAGAATTCGACGGAAATGCCGGCGATGTGCAAGAAGCGATCCGGACAAAAAAGCGCGAAACGGCCAAGATTGTCGGGCTGGATTATGACCCGCTCGTGGACATTCAACTGACCGACAGCTTTGCCACCGGTGTTTTCCCCAATGTGCAATTTGGCCTGCATCCCGAGGGCGCATTCCTGATGCGCTTTATGCCGCACCCGGATAATCCACAGCATTTTACCTACGACACCATGACGCTTGTTCGTTTTGTCGACGACCCCAGCTTTAACGTTCCCGGTTGGATGGGCCTGCCAGAGGGCACCGATTGCAGCGGCGATGTGCGCCCGGACATTGAATATAAAGGCATCGGCGTCCCCCCTGAACTGGGCCTGGTACTGGACCAGGATTCTGACTTGCTGCCTGTCGTGCAACGCGGCCTCCGGTCTCGTGCCTTCCAGGGACCCCTATGGAGCGAGCAGGAACAGCGCTTGCGTCATTTTCACCGGGAATTAGATCGCTATCTCGAAGGCGAAAAGTAACAGAGGATTTCATTATGGCCCTGACCTTCCTGGCGCGAATGACTGTAAAGCCTGAAAAAGAGCAGGAATTCAAAGATTTGTGCAATGCGCTGGCAAAAAAGGTTCATGCCAACGAGCCTGGTACGCTGGCCTACACCTATTACAAATTACGCGAGCCCTATGGCTATGCCGTGCTGGAAAGCTTCACGGATGAAGCCGCCGAAGAAGCGCACCTCGCGGCACCCTATTTTACCGAGGTCGTCGACGACATTCTGGGCTGCCTTGATGGCACCTATGTGCGCGAATACCTAGATCCCCTAGATTAAATCAAAGGACTAAGGCAACAAAGTATGACTGCTAGTACACCTATTCTCACCTTCGGCCGGCTTTTAGACAACGCGGCCAAAACTTGGCCGGACCGTGACGCCATCATCTTCCCCGAACGTCGCCAGACCTTTGCTGAGCTGTACCAGCAGGCTGATCACCGGGCGCGTCAACTCATCGGTCTGGGCGTCCAGCCCGGTGACCATGTTGGCATTTTGCTCCCCACTGGAATGGAATTTGTTGAAGTCATGTTCGGCATTTGGCTGGCTGGCGCTATCATGGTGCCAATCAATGCACGCTATCGGTCGAATGAAATTGCATACCTGACTGAAAACGCCGATCTGGTGACCATCGTCACCACCGGTGATGTGGCCGAAGGGCTGAATTTTGTGAACCGCCTGTATGAAGGCCTGCCCGGTGTTTCCGACGCTGCGGACCCATGGGCGCTGTCCATCGAAGGCGCCCCAAAACTGCGCAATATCGTGATGTTGGGTGAAGGCACTGCCCCCGGCATTGTTGCCGAAGCCGACGCATTGGGCACCACTGGTAATATTGCCCCGTCCGACATTGAAACGCGACGCGACGCCGTCGTTGGCGATGACATCGCCATGATCCTGTATACGTCGGGCACTACGTCAAACCCCAAAGGTTGCCTGATTTCCGGTGCGGCCCTGATTCAGAATGGTCGGGCGCTCGCCGAGGTCTATGAAATGACCGGTGATGACAGTTTTTGGTCGCCCTTGCCCATGTTCCATATTGCGGCCACCTTTCCCATGGCCGCCTGTTTTGACATTGGCTGTGCCTATATCACCATGGGTTTCTTCGAACCCGCCGCCGCCCTGAAATTGCTGGCCGACACCAAGGCCACCATTACCTACCCGTGCTTTATCACCATCATCAGCGACATGGTGAACCACCCGGATTGGGAAACTGCAGACCTGAGCCATGCCCGCGTCATGAATATCTCGCCAGGCCTGCAACCCGCAGCGTTAATAGAGAAAATCGAGGCCAAGATGCCCGATTGCATCATGGTTGGCACCTTTGGGCTGTCCGAGGCTGCGGGCTCTGTTTGTTCGCACAAGGTCAGCGACTCCCGCGATGTACGTCATGGCCGGTTGGGTGGCCCCCTGCCCGGCCAGGAGGTGCGCATTATCCACCCCGAAACAGGCGAAGACCAGCCGGTGCTGGAACAGGGTGAAATTCTGGTGCGAGGCCCGAACATCCTCAAGGGATATTACAAAGACCCCGTCAAAACTGCCGAGGCCATCGACAGCGATGGTTGGCTGCACACCGGCGATACAGGGTCACTGGATGAAAACAACCAGATTATGTTCCATGGCCGCATCAAGGACATGCTGAAAGTTGGCGGCGAGAACGTCGCTGCCGCCGAGATCGAAAGTCTGTTGCAGGAACACGACGCCGTCAAAATGGCCCAGATCGTCAGTGCGCCCCATGAACGACTGGTCGAAGTACCCGCAGCCTTCATCGAGTTGGAAGACGGCGCAAGCGCCACAGAAGAAGAACTGATCGCCTTTTGCAAAGGCAAAATATCCAGCTTCAAAATCCCGCGCTATGTGCGCTTCGTCGACGAATGGCCGATGTCGACATCAAAGATTCAGAAATACAAGCTTCGCGACCAAATCGCCGCCGAGATTAGATAATCTTGGCCTTTGACTTCGCGCTAAAACTGCTCAAGAGTGCCCGCCAACAAATAACCAAACAGGACTGCCGTCCTGAACAGAACATGTGAGAATAATATGACCCAAGAGACCCGCCAATGGACCGTTGCTGCAATTCCTGATGCCCTGATCGGGCCAGAGCATTTTGAACTGAAGACTACCGAACTACCTGCCCCTGCCGAAGGCGAAGTACTGGTCAAAAGCCTGTACTTGTCTTTCGACCCAACCCAGCGTGGCTGGTTCAATGATGGCCCTGGCTATGCTGACCCTTTGCAGATCGGCACGCCGATGTTTGGCAATGGTTTGGGCCAGGTGATCGAATCAAACAACCCGGACTTTGCACCAGGCGATATCGTCAACGGCACCCTGCCCTGGCAGGACTATGCCATTCTGCGCCGTGAAGGCATGACACCCCTCAGCAAGGTATCCCCGGACTTTCCGCTGACATGGAACATGACCCTGTTTGGCCTCACGACCTTGACC
>SMXS01000114.1 GCA_004356955.1 Alphaproteobacteria bacterium
CTGCGCCATGCGGCCTATGCGACGCCAGAATACGCTGCCGAGCATCACCCGGAACGCCAAAATTCCACCGCCCGCTGGGTTGGTTGGGGGTCGCCTGATGACCGCCCGGAATGGATTGCCCGGTCGCCCTTTCCACACCTGGCCGTCGGCGGGCATTTCAACAATATCCAGATCCAGCAAGACGCCGCCCGGCGTGGTCTGGGCATAGGCTATTTCCCTTGTGTGGTGGGCGATGACGCCCCCGACCTGGTGCGCCTGTCCGACCCCGAGCCCTATATGAAAGTGTGGCTCTTGTCCCACCGCGACCTGCGCGCCGCCGCCCGCATGCGCGCCTTCCGTGAATTTGTTTTCGGGCACCATGACCATATAGAGGCCAGACTGGAAGGACGCGTCTAATTTGGAGACATCTATTTCGGTGACAGTTTACTAATTAGATTAACATTACCGATTATAATCAACGCGTTATATTTCTAATTAGTAAACTGTCACCGAAATAGACATGTTGTGATAGGTGCCATCCTCAGTGAAATAGGTGACCAATTCGTCGGGGTCCAATCGTGACCAGGCGTTGATGAATTCTGTGACGATCTGTTCGTTGTTCGTGGATGGGTTCGTGGGTGGGTTCATTTCTTGTTGGATGGCGTCATCTGCAACGGCCGGTCCTGCCAAAAGAACAATCAAAGCTATTACGCCTAAAAATCTATGAATTATCAAGATGATGGGATCCTTTGATTTGTCGCAATGAAGTTTGGCCGGTCGAGGGCCAAATTACCCTACCTGTCAGAATCGCTAATAGACGGGGGCAGCGCGGCTGGGTACATTACAGAACAATCTTTGGGAAAATCGCGGGAACCAACAATGAATATTGAAAATCAAGGGGGCATGAAGCCCGGCGAAGCACGCACTGAGGGCCAGAGCACGCGGGACGTTATTTTGCGTGATCCGATTGCGCCGCCCTGGGGCATCTTGCAGCAAAGCTATGAATTCCTGGGTGATGCCGACATTTCCTATGACCGGTATATCGACCGCGATTTCTACGACCAGGAAATGGACAAGATGTGGAACAAGGTTTGGCAATGGGCCTGCCGGGAAGAACACATCCCCAACCCTGGCGACCAATTCGTTTACGAAGTTGGCACTTATTCAATCCTGATTGCGCGTACGTCTGGCGGCGACGTCAAAGCCTATTTCAATTCTTGTATGCATTGGGGCACGCAGTTAAAGCCAACGGGTTTTGAAGGCCACAGCGACCAGATCCGCTGCCCTTATCATGGTTGGACGTGGTCTTTGGAAGGCAAGCTGATCGACCAACCGTGTGATTGGGACTTCCCGCACGCCAAGCCCGAGGATAATTCGCTGCCAGAGGTACAGGTTGGCCTGTGGGGTGGATTTGTCTTCATCAATATGGATGAAAATTGCGAGCCGCTGGAAGACTATCTCGGCCCCATGATCCCGCATATGGAAAGCTTTTTCCCGCTGGAGCGCAAAGCCATCGAAGTGCATATGCGCCGCAAGTTGCCGTGTAATTGGAAGGCCGGGCTAGAGGCATTTCTGGAGGCGTATCACGTGCGCGAAACTCATTCTGGTGGCACGCCCATCGGCTGTGCGGCGACCAATGCAGAATATGACATCTTCAGCGATAATATGACGCGGTTTATCCACACCATCGGCTATGAAGACGTGCATTGGCCGGCCGAGGAAACCGCCGAACAAATCGCCACGGCCATGGCAGGCCGCATCGCCGGTGCCCAGGCCAACCGTGACGCGTTGGGCGAGAAATATGGCATGGACCTTTCCGAATTTTCGGAATGCGAAATGATGGATTCCATCGAATATTACCTGTTCCCCAACATGTTCATCTTCCCCGGGATCACGCTGCCCATGATCTATCGTTTCCGTCCCGCCGATGATGATGTCGATACGTGTTGGTTCGACCTGATGTTCCTGCGCCCCCTCAAAGATGGCGAGATGCACCCCGAGCCACCCGAATGTGTGAATTTGGACGTGTACGAGACCTATGCAACAGTGCCCAATATGAACCCGGGCCTGGCCATTGTGTACGAACAGGACACATCCAACATGGAAGCCCAGCAAAAGGGATTTAAGGCGTCCAAAAAGCGCGGCGAAACCCTCGCCAATTTCCAGGAAGCCCGCACGAGGCAAGTGCACATCACATTAGATAAATATCTGAACGATTGATCTCGCTCACGGTAGCGCGCATTAGCGCGCGGCTCCGCCCATGTCGAACGCGCGTCAAGCGCGCTAGGGAGCGGGGCGAAAAAGTTCGCCGGGCCACTTGTGGCCTTCTTGCAGGTGGCGCTGCAGACCTATTTAGTAAACTCTTGCAATTAAAGGGACACAATACTTAATTCCCCTAAATCGGGGTTTGAGCCCCTCCTTTGTCGGAATTAAGTATTGTGTCCCTTTAATTACTGCCCCCAAATAAATGCTAATTAATTGGCTAAGTCTTGCGTGGTTTTTGTGGGTTGGGCGGTTATGATACCGCCATGATTACACATCGTTTTATCGCCAGTCTTCGTCGCCTCTTTTTCCCCGCATTGTTGATGATGGGGACAGTCGTCATGCCTGCCCATGCCGGCATGACCGATTGGCCGGGCGGTCCCTTTGGGGCGGTGTTCCGGCCTGATGCGAACGCAAGTGTTGCACAGCGTCAGGAAAAGAATGACACGATCTTTCAGGAATTGTTCCTGCCGTCTTTCAATCAGTCGCCAGACCAACTCTATGATCTCGACTTTCTGTTCCTTGGCGGGCTGGGCCTGCCGTCGACCCTCGACAAGGGCATGGCATCTTACACGCGCCTAGCCGCACAGGGTGACGCCGAGGCGCAATTTATCTTTGGTGCCATGCTGTTTCAGGGATTGGCCCTCAATCGGGATATCGACAGCGCCACAGAATTGTGGCAACTCGCGGCTAGTCAGGGTTACGTCAAAGCACAACATGCCTTGGGCATCGCCTATATGGCGGGCTTGATCACGCTGAATGGCGGTGGGGATGAAGGCGTGGACGATGGTGCAGAGGCCACCAAATGGTTTCAACAGGCCATCGAGGCGGGTAACACCGACGCACAGGCGCTGATCGGCGTGCGCTATTTTGCCGGGATGGGTGTGGACCAGGATTTTGCCAAAGCCCGGGAATGGTTGGCGAAGGCGGCAGATCTTGGCAATGCCGAGGCCCTGTATTTGCAGGGCGTCATGTTTGCCAAGGGGTATGGCCAAGACGTGGATGAGGCCAAAGCCGTCGAATTGTGGTTGGCAGCAGCACGCGGGCACACAAGGGCGCAACTGGCCCTGGCGCGGGCCTATGCCTTTGGTTTGGGCGTTGACATTGACCAGGAAACTTCCCGCCAGTGGTTGTTGCAGGCCGCCCGCAGAGGCATTGCCCAGGCCCAAACTGGGCTGGCGCTTGTATTCCTGACGGGGCAGGGCGTCGACATTAATTATGATCAGGCCATGCGCTGGTTGTACCAGGCGACGGATCAGGATTTTGCTTTGGCACAGGAAGTCCTGGGCCTGCTGCATTGGGAAGGTGTGGCCGTCCAGCGTCATCGCATACAGGCTGTGGAATGGATCGAGAAGGCCGCCGATCAAAGCCGCCCCTCGGCCATTTATCGCATGGCGATCATTTATGCCCGTGGGCTAAGCGTCCGCCAAGACGACGACAGGGCGTTCGAGCTGAACCGCCTGGCGGCAGAACTGGGGCATGCTGAAAGCCAATACAGCCTGGCCCTGTCCTACAATAGCGGCGAAACGATTGAGAAAGACGAAGTAGAAGCCCTGAGATTGTTCAAGATGGCCGCCGATCAAAATCATGCCGAGGCACAGTTCAGAATTGGCAAGATGTACGCCGATGGCACGGGCGTGGACAAGGACAATGTCGAGGCGCTGAAATGGTATGAAATGGCCGCCAACAATGGCTCCAGCCTTGGTCAGGTTAGTTTGGGCAAAGCCTATAGCGATGGCGAGGGTGTTGATGCTGACCCGGTAAAGGCGCGGGAATGGCTTGAGAAAGCGGCGGCTCAGGGGAACGCAGTCGCCGAGTATTTTCTGGGCCGGTATTACCTGGAAGGCGATGTATTCGACCAAGACTACATCCTTGCCCGGCGCTGGCTGCGACGGGCTGCCAAAAATAACCAAGCCGAGGCGCAGTTGAAGCTGGGATACATCTATCTATTGGGCGTCGGTGTCGAGGGTGATGCCAAAAAGGCCTTGCAATGGATCAGGGTGGCAGCGCTCAGCAAAAATAAAGAAGCCCAGACCATATTGACGAAGCTGGAAGATATAGAACAATACAGGGTGGATGCCCTGGACGATATTCAGACGATCTATCGCGAAGGCAGCGCCCAATCTGTCGAAGGTGATTTGTTTGACCGGTCGTTGGACGATTTACGAACCAGCCTGGTCGCTGGCAATGCGGCAAGCCAATTTGAAAAGATATTGCGCGCTGCCGAGGCGGGGGACACCGCCCAACAATTCCTGGCGGGACTGGCACAAATGTTTGCCATGGGTACGCCGATGGATATGGCGTCAGCTGCCCATTGGATTCATCTGTCTGCCGAGAACGGGTTTTCTTTGGCGCAGTTGCAATTGGCCGCTTTGCCGGTTTCGGAATTTCTCCCTCTATATGCTTTCGAAAAACTTGACTGGCTGGAGCAGGCGGCAGATCAAGATTTTATACAAGCACAGGTGGCCATGGGCCATGCCTATCGATATAGCCAGGGAGTGGAACAAGACCTGAACGAGGCCGCCTCGTGGTACGAAAGAGCCGCAGCCCTGGGCTCTAAAGAAGGTCAGTTTCGGTTAGGTGCAATGTATGCTGGCGGTCAAGGCGTCGAAAAGGACGAGGCAAAGGCCGTGCATTATTGGCAGCAGGCCGCCGAACAAGGATCGCCGACCGCCCAGTCCAGATTGGGGACGGCCTATCGCAACGGCGCAGGCGTTGACCAGGACATCGATTTAGCCATCCACTGGTGGGAAAAAGCGGCCGAACAGGGACGTTTAGAGGCGCAGTATAGCCTGGGATATCTTTACACCACGAACATCGCGAACAAACGCGACTATGCTCTTGCTGCTGAATGGCTGCAACGCGCGGTCGATAAGGGTCACGCCAATGCCCACTTTGAGATGGGGGTGCTGTATTATTACGGCAACGGGGTCGAAAAGGACCCCCAGAAAGCCGCCGAGCTGTGGCAGCCGGTCGCTGATATGGGGAATGCCAAGGCGCAAACGCGCCTGGGCCGCCTGTATGAAGACGGCAAGGGTGTCGAGCAAGATTATGCCAAGGCGCGCGCGCTCTATCAAAAAGCGCGACTGAAGCGGAATGGCGAGGCCTATTACCGGCTGGGCCAAATGTACTATCGGGGCAGGGGTGTGGCGGCGGATGACGAAAAGGCCTTTGAATATTGGTCGGCTGTGGCACCGTTTGAACATGCCAGGGCCCAGTATTGGCTGGGCTATCTATATTATAATGGCGAGGGCACGACCAAGGATCTGACGCAGGCTGCGCATTGGTGGCAAGAGGCTGCGAACCGTGGCAATACCGCGGCACAAGTGGGCCTGGGGACTATGAGGATCAGTGGTACAGGCCTCGAGGCAGACATCGTGAAAGGCGTCATGTGGATGATTTTGGCGGCTGACAAGGGCGACGAAATAGCGCAGCTCAATCTGGCGAAACTGACCGCCGGGCTCGACCCGACGATCTTGGCCGAAGGCCAGCGCCGGGCCCAGGTCTGGAAGGTTGAACACCGCTAATACGGCCCATTGCATGCGGGCACCCCCTTGTGTACCTTCTGGCCCAATAAATTACAATGTAAACCAGAGGGCATCATGGCATTCGAAAACATCACTCCCCCCATCTCACATAGGCGCGTGGAGACAAACGGTATTACTCTAAATTGTGCGGAGTTGCTGCCCGCATCCGGGAGTGGCCCACTGGTGCTGATGTGCCATGGCTTCCCCGAAAGCTGGTACAGCTGGCGCCACCAATTTCAGGCAATTGCCGATGCAGGCTACCACGCCGTGGCCGTCGACATGCCCGGTTATGGCAAGTCTGACAAGCCCTATGCCATTGATCAATATAATCAAAAGACCCTGGTGGATAATATGATCGGGCTGATCCCGGCGCTGGGGTACGAGACCGCCATCATCATGGGCCATGACTGGGGTGCCCCCACGGCCTGGGGCGCTGCTGAATGGCACCCGGACAAAATCACCGCCGTGGGCGTGCTGTCGGTGCCGTTTTCACCGCGCGGCGACTTTGCGCCCCTCGATATGTTGACCAAGGTGTTTGAAGGCAAGTTCTTCTATCAGCTGTATTTTCAGGAACCCGGTGTCGCCGAGGGAGAACTGGGCGGCGACGTGCGCACGTTTTTACGCAAGTTCATCTATATGGGCTCGGGCGAGGGCGGTGCAGCCGCAGCGGCGATGGCCGACCAAGGGCCGGACGCCGACCTGTTGTCGGCCCTGCCAGACCCCGACAAGATGCCATCTTGGCTGAGCGATGAAGACCTTAATTATTATGTGTCGGAATTCGGGGGCAGCGGACTGCGCGGGCCGTTGAATTACTATCGTAATCTCAATACTACATGGCGCAATACCGAAGGCGCGCCGGGCAAGATCACCCAACCGGCGATGTTTGTGGCGGGTGAAAAAGACGGCGTCATTGCCATGTCGGGCGATGCCCATAAAAACATGCCGAACTTTGTGACAGACCTGCGGATTAATGAGCTGATCCCCGACATTGGCCATTGGACCCAGCAGGAAGCGCCGGACCAGGTCAACGACGCAATCACGCGCTTTTTGGGAATGCTGAAGTAAGGCGAGGCGAGTATGAGTAATATTGCACCCCTGAACATCGCAATTGTCGGCGCGGGCATTTGCGGCCTGGGGGCGTCGCTGGCGCTTGCCCGCAAGGGCCACAAGGTCACGATCTTTGAACGCGATGTGCCTCCACCTCCGGGCGGGGCTGATGAAGCCTTTTTTGATTGGGACCGCAAGGGGGCGGGCCAGTTTCGCCACCCGCATGCCTTTTTGGGCCTGATGTGCAACATTCTGCGTGATAACTATCCAGAATTACTGACGGATTTCGAAGCCGCTGGCGCTCGCCGCGTGGGGTTCGAGTTGATGTTGCCGCCGGAAATGGCCGCCAATTATGTCCCCGAACCCGGCGACGAAGATTTGTGGGTGCTGATGTGCCGCCGCGCCGTGATGGAAACTGTGTTGCGCGCTTATACAGAGCGCCAGGGTAATATCACCATCAAATCCGGACAGACCGTCACGGGCCTGATAGGCGAAGGGACTCCGGTCAATGTAACCGGCCTACAATTGGGCGACGAAGAAGTGTCGTTTGATATCGTGGTGGATTGCTCTGGCCGTACAACGAAATTCCCCGGCTGGCTGCGCTACCGTGGTGCAGTGATAGAGGTTGAAGACGACGATGCCGAGATCGTTTATTTCACCCGCCATTACAAAGTGAAACCGGGGCAGGTTGAACCCGCGCCCGGCGGCAAAGAGCGCGGGGCGGGCGACCTTGGCTATCTGAAATATGGGGTGTTCCCCGGCGAGAACGGCCATTTTGCCATCATCCTCTGCGTGCCCACACCCGAGGTCGCATTGCGCAAGGCAGTCAACGACCCAGTGCAATTTGATGCCATCTGCCATGCCATCCCCGGCACCCGTGACTGGGTTGACCCCGACCTGGCTGAGCCCACCACCGACAGCTTTGGTTTCGGCGATATCCGCGCGGTGTGGCGGCATTATGTGAATGGGGAAGATGTGGAGGGGTGGGACTCACGGGTGCCCGTCGCGACCAACTTCTTCGCCATTGGCGACGCCGCGGTGCGCACCAACCCGCTCTATGGCCGCGGTTGTTCCACCGGCATGTTGCACGCCCATATTCTCGCCGACATCTTGGAAGAAGAGGCCGACCCAATCCAACGCGCCCTGATATTGGACCAGCGCACCGAAGACCAATTGCGCCCGATCTTCAAGGCCAGCCTTGATGAAGACCGCGCCGGGATCAAACGCTCAGCCGCCCTGATGAACGGCGAAGACCTGGCCAGGCCGCACAGCCTGAAAGCCTGGTTTGCCATGTCCTTCGGCGACGCCATGGCCGGTGCCGCGCTGTCAGAAATCCACGTTATCCGCGGTTTCATGCGCACATTTCATTTGCTGGAAAAACCCGGCGACTTCCTGAAAGACAAGCGTATCCGCAACACCATCCTGCGTTACATGCTGCGCGGCCGATCAAGGAACGCCAGCGCCCGCATTGTGAATGGGCCAGACAGGGCCGGAATGCTGGCGGTAATCGCAGATGAGGGGATTAAGCGGGCGGCGGAGTAGTGGGCAGGTAACTCCAATCCCCAGCCGTCACCCCCAGCGAAGGCTGGGGTCCATTTGGCCATCATGCGGGAACACGCCGACTAGTTGATCTTCGAAAATGGCGGGCACCCGCAAGCCGATGAATGGATTCCTGCCGGAGCCCGTCCCTGCGGAGGCAGGGGCAGGAATGACGATGATCAAATTGGATCTAAAGTGTCAAAGTATTTTGACCTATCCCTAAATCAAATCTGGATCTTCGCCTTCTTCCGGTGGGTCCTGGAAGGACAGGTGTACGCCAGGGGCCAGGGATACGTCGATGGTGATGGTTTGCAGTGGCATGTCGTAGTCGCTGGCCACCGTTTCCCAACTGGCGATGCGCAGCAGGGCCGACAGCGATGTGTTGACGATGCGGCTTTCGCTGTGTTCCTTCATCACGGCTTGGGCGGTGTCGCGGTTGAAGTTGGGCAGGATGTGAAAATAGGCGAGCAAACGCGGCGACAGGGTCATCTCCAAATTGATCGCGGCCAGATCAAATCCGGCCTCTTCAAAGACCGGGCGGGCCGCGACCAAGTCGCGTTTTAGGGACATCAGGCCCTCGGGCCCTAGTTTGCGGATATGGAAACCGTCGGGGAGGATGCGCTTGAGGAACTCACCCATCGCAGACGTATTGGCGCGGAACAACGCATAGCCGCTGCGGGTCTTGTCCGAAAAATCGCTGAACGCCATGTTGTTCCCCCTGCCTGCACTATATGGGAGGTGGCCGCCGAATTGAAAGGGTGCCCTGTGGTGCCGACCTTGGGGTTGGACTAATTGGTAAACTGTCCCTGGAGAAGGGCTTACAAAAACACGTCATCCCTGCACCCCGCCTTCGCGGGCACAGGCTCCGGCAGGGATCCATTAAGCCGCAAGGGAAAGCCACGCTGACTGATACAGCCCGTGAAAAATATAGCTCACGCGAGCCGATCAATGGATTCCTGCCTTCGCAGGAATGACGGGGAGGGGGCACGAACGGGATTGGGATTGGGAGTGGGAGCGGGATTGGTTGGGTGCGTTGGCAGCCCTATTCCGCCGGGTGTTTGATCTTGCCCTTGGCGGCCAGGCGTTCGTGGCGGATATGTCGGGCGTGTTGCGGTGAATAGCCCATCAACCGGATCGACGGGCTGAGCATGCCCCCAATGGCAACAATAATCATGAAGGTGCCAGAAACGTAATAGAGCATATCGAGCCCCATGGCATCGATGCCCCAACCCCAGAAGGCCGCTGATATAGGCGCCACGCCCATCATGGCGAACATCATTACGCTCATCATGCGTCCCAGTAGCGAGATGTTCACGCGGGTCTGCATCCAGGTCATGAAGAACACTGATGTGTAGCCCATCAACAGGCCAAAACAGCCGAACAACACCAACACGCTGGACAGGTCTGTAATGAAACCAAGCGACAGCATGGTCAAGCCGCGCAGGGCAGCAATCATCATCATCATCGGGCCGTAAAACGCATTACTGGGTCGTGCAAAAAAGCCTGCGACTATCGACCCGATAACAGCGCCAACCCCGGCGCAGGCACCAAACAAGCCAACAATGGCGGCAGCAGGCAGTTGATACAGGTCAACACGCAAGGTCGCCATCATCGGCTGGCCAACCATGATGTTGCCCATCATGAATAATTGCGACAGGGCGATATAAATGATGAAGGCGCGCAACGGGGCATCGGCCCATACGGCCTCAAAGCCAATCCAGATAGATCGCAACATGCTCTCGTGGCGTTCTATCGGTTCGCTGGGTTTCACGATCACGCGGCTCAGCATGATGGCCGACAAGATAAAAGTGCCCGCGTTAATGATGAAGGCATAACCATAGGCCGACAGTTCTTGCGCCGGGTCGCCGCGCAGGCCCTCGGCGGCCATGATGTCATAGCCTGACAGGAAGGCGATCAGAAACCCGACCACCATGGGGGCAAAGCTTTGCAATACTTGTTGTGCCGTAGTGTTCAGCGCATTGCCCGAGGGCAGGTCTTCCTGGCTTAGCACGCTGGGCATCAGGGTCATTTGCGCGGGAAACAGAAAGGCGCCAACCGTGCCGCCAAGGGTCGCGAGCACATAGACCATCCACATTTCGACAATGCCCATCAACGCCACGGCTGCCAGTGTTATCTGGATGACCGCCATGAGCACGCGGGCCAGCATGACCATTTTGAAGGCCGAAAACCGGTCAATCAACACGCCGCCCATCAGGATAAGGACGACCCGGGGCAGGCCCGATACGGCCATCAATGTGCCCAATTCGCCAGCATCTCCGTCCGTCATGTTGATGATCAGCAGCGGCATCGCGATCATGGCGAACAAATCGCCAAACCAGCTGATATTGCCGGAAATCCAGTATGTCAGGAAGTTTCGGTCTTTCAGTAACGCCAACCGTTCACGCAAACTGCGCTCTTCCGGCATGCCGCCGCCGGTGGGCAGGCCTGTCGGATCATTGGGAGATTGAACGGAAGAAGACATGGGGGTTTTTTACGGGAGTGCGCAACGATGGTCAATCCGCCACACAAGCATCTGTGACTTTTTAATGTAAAGTGTTGTAGTTAGGGCGCGGTTTAGTCCAATGCTCTGTCACCCCAGCGAAGGCTGGGGTCCACTTTCACGCAGGGGAAAGCCATGTCGACTTGTATGGTCATTACAAGTGGCTTGAACACTCGATCCGACAAGTGGATTCCAGCCTGCGCTGGAATGACGAGGAGAGGGTGGGGATGACGGGCTTACATAGGCATTAACAATTCGCCATCACTTCCCTGGCAAAGTCTGCAAACACGTCACGTCGGCGGCCAAAATCTGGCAGCAACACGATCTCCTTCATGCCGTTTTTCTCCATCTCATGCACGCGCTCGATAATCTCGTCGCGGGTGCCGACCATGCCCAGGGTGGTGTGGATCAGGGTGGGCGTGACGAATTTGCGCTCGGCCTCGGTGACAGATGAACAATGGCCTTCGTGCAAAAACTGGTGGCGACGGTCGGCAGGCATGTCGTTTTCAACATGGGTTTTATAGTCTTCCCAAATGTCCCTGATCACCTCGGGAATGAAGTGGTCGGATCCCTGCAGCTGGTACAGCTCGTAATAAAAATGCAGGCTCGACACCACTTGGCCCGCGACTTCCTCAATCACCCGGTCGTCGGTTAACTGGTCGCCCGGTTGCAGCACACAGGCATAGGTCAAGCACGATGTATGAAAGTCGTCGGGCAGGGTACGGCCCGCTGTTTCGGCAGCATCATGGATACGGTCCAGATTGCGGCTGAACGTTTTGGCAGGCTCGTTCCCCGCCGAAATGCGGCCATCGCCATAAGTGCCGGTGGCGGCCAGCGCGCGCGGACCATTGGCGGCGACATAAAGCGGGATGGGGTCATCGAGGTTGAGGCATTCAAGCTGGCGATCGAGGAATTTGATCGGCTGCGCGTCTTGGCCTGGGGGTGCGTAGGCAACTTCTTCACCGCGCAACAGGCCGGTGATGACCCGTAGATGGTCTTGAAAATCGTCTATTTTGATGGGATTTTGGCCCATCACCCGCATCGCTGTGTGGCCCGTGCCCATGGCCAAAAATGTGCGCCCCGGCGCCAATGTGTTGATGCTGGCGATGGAATGGGCGGTGACAGGCGCCATGCGGGTCCCCGCAATGGCAACGCCCGTGCCTAACCTGATACGCGACGTGTGATGCGCGGCCAGCGCCAGCGTGGCGTAACAGTCAGACCAGATCATCTGGCTGTCTGGTGCCCAGCCGCTGTCATAACCAAGGTCTTCCAGAAAGGGGAAAATTTCCCAATCATCGATTTTTGTCGCGACCATCCCGCCGAATTTCATGGCACTTTCCCTCCCAATTTGCCTGGCCCCCCAATTTGTCTGGCCCTCGCAGACTTTTCGTGTCCTGATCCTAGTGTGTTATAATCAGATTGATAGGAGCATACATGCGCGCAACTGCTATCATCATGGCCGGTTTGGTCGCCCTGGTTTTTGGGGGGCAGGCCTGGGCTGCCTCGCAACCAAAGCACCGGCCCCAGGGGCAGGTGATCTGGCTGCAACCGTCACCCGTGATTATGCAGGGCACCATCATGATCGAGACCGGCTTGACCGATCAGGTCATCAAGGGCATGGCCCTGATAGCGGCGGAAATGCAGCGCAATCTGATGCTGTCAGACCAGGCTTCGGCGCGTAATAATCTGTGCGTTGGCCACCTGTTGCTCAAACAATTCGATGCCGCCCTGGATGAATGCAGTGGCGTCATCCGCCTGTGGCCCCGCCTGTGGCAGGCTTATAATAACCGCGCCAACGCCAATATGGCCCTGGGCAATTATGCCGCCGCCATCCCCGACTACGAAAAAGCGGCCGAGTTAAACCCAGAGTCCAACACCGTCCAGGGAAATTTGAACCTAGCAAGAAAGCAACTCTCTGGATTAGTCATCTTTTGACGCCAAAATTAATTGGGGACAGTGCATAACTAATTTGGCCGTTACCCTGAAATAACAATAGGTTGAGGAATATTAATTATGCACTGTCCCCAATTAATTCTTCGTTGCGGGGCTTGGTGTTTCGCCTACTTATCGTCCGTTTGGGCTAGAAATACCCCTGTCCCCATTGGTCCTTGTGGACGATGTCCTTCAGCGGCCCGCGGCCGACAGGACCGAAATTGCCTTCCGCGTAGCCGATGGGCAGGATTGCAAACGACATGATGCCGGAGGGCAGGCCCAGGATTTTGTCGACGTCCTTGCCAAAGATCATGTGGCGTGATGTCAACGTGGCCCCCAGGCCCAGGCCGCGGGCGGCCAGCAACATGTTTTGTACGGCGGGGTAAATCGAGGCGCCGCTGCCACCATTGGCGCCATTTGGCCCAACATTCAGGCAGGCGACGATCATCAATGGGGCTTCATGGTAGTGGTCGGTCAGATGCTTGGTGGCGGCGACCTGGCGTTCAAACTTGTCGCGGTCCGGCCCTTCATCCATATTTTCGATGATCGATGCGTAATGCGGCCCGACCAATTCGTCATAGGCCTTGGCGTAATAGGTCTGGATCTGCTTTTTGATGGCCGGGTCTTCGACCACGATAAAACCCCAGGCCTGGGCATTGCCGCCATTGGGTGCGGCCTGTCCGGCGCGCAAGATCTGTTCGACCATGTCGGCGGGCACAGGGTCAGGTTTTAACCGCCGCATGGCCCGCATGTTGAACATGGTGTCGAATAGAGCTGGTTGTAAATTGGTCATGACTTGTCCCCTTTGACAGCACCATAACGCGGCCCGTAGAGTCAGGCCCAATAAAAAGGGGGAATGATAATGATTAATGGTGCGCATCACACATCGATTTCGACAGGCAATATCGACCGGTTGGTGGCCTTTTATGGCGATCTGCTGGGCGGTAAAGTAGTCGTCGATGTCGAGCTTGAAGGCCCTGAAATCGAGGCCGTGACCGCGTTGACAGGGGTCAAGACCCGTGCGGTGATGGTGCAATTCAATAATCTGCATATCGAATTGTTTGAATATACCGCCCCCCAGCCAGCCCCCAATGTGCCGAACCGGCCCGTGAACAATCATGGCCTGACCCATATCTGTTTTGATGTTACCGACTTGCACGGCGAGTATGAACGGTTGCTGGCCGCTGGCGTCGAATTTCACACCCCGCCGGTTAATTTGGGCCCCACGGTCACCACGACCTATGCTCGCGACCCCGACGGCAATGTGGTCGAGTTTCAGGAAATCCTGACCGACCGGGGCAAAATGGTCATGGACTTCGAAGGCTCACCCATCCCGTATTGGCGGGCGACGAATTGATGATGTTAAGGCAGCCTCTAATAATTAAAGGGCATAATTAAAGGAACACAATACTTAATTATGACTTTGTCGGTATCGGTCCATACCAGTGACAACCTCCATAATTAAGTATTGTGTCCCTTTAATTCCCCTAAATTGGGGACAACTGCACTGGCGGCTCTCCGCATCACCCCCTATATTCCAGTGGAACCGGAGGACACCATGAACCCTATCAATCGCCGTCATGCGATCGCTTTGCTGGCGGGCACCACCCTTGTGACCCTGTTGCCATCGGCCCTGATGGCCGCCGCGCTCACCCCAGCCCCGGCCAAAATTACCGTCCACAAAACACCGTGGTGCGGGTGTTGCACGGGATGGTCTGCGCATTTGCGAGACGCGGGTTTTGATGTGACCGAATTGAAGCATGATGATTTGGCCCCGATCAAAGCGCGCCTGGGTGTGCCTGTGGCGTTGGAAAGTTGCCACACGGCAGAGGTTGGCGGCTATGCCATCGAGGGCCATGTACCCGCCGCCGATATCATCAAATTATTGGCGGACCGACCCAAGGCCCTGGGGCTGGCC
>SMXS01000115.1 GCA_004356955.1 Alphaproteobacteria bacterium
CACGCCAATGCCGCCACACGAGAACGCGAGTCCGACCAGAACAACCTGTTTGGCGACGATTCGGGAACACCACATAACGACGTGTTGCCCATGGTGGAATCCCGCGACTGGAGCAAAATGGAAAAATTGCAGCAGGAATTTATTGCAGTGGGATTTTATTTAACCTCGCATCCATTGGATGCATCAAAACGCGCGCTGACACAGCAAAACGTCCTGACCTGGGCAGACGCCTCATTGCGCATGCAAAAAGGGGCCTCGAGCTTTCAACTGGCAGGCATCATTTCGAAGGTGCAAGAGCGCAAATCGCAGCGTGGGCGCGCCTACGCCTTTTTAGAGCTGTCAGATTCCACGGGGTCTTTTGAAGTCACTTTGTTTTCACAAACACTCGAAGCGTCGCGAGACCTGTTAGAAGTCAATTCATCCGTCGTCATTTCTGTCGAAGCCCGCATGGAAGACGACACCCCCAAAATGGTTGCTCAGTCCGTTCGGTCGCTGCAATCGGTCGTGGCCAATGCCAGTGCCGGTCTGCGCATCGTTGTCAACAATGACAAACCCCTAACCGAAATCAACCAGGTTCTGGACAAGGGCACCCGAGGCAATGGGTTGGTACATCTAGTGCTGGACCTGGAAGATCCCAAAAGGACAGTCGAGTTGACTCTGGACCGTCGATACGCGATCACACCACAGATGCTGGACAATCTCGACATGGTCCCGGGCATTGCTGACATCCAAGAGATATAATTCTAAGGAAGTACCATGACCGACAATGTCCCTCTCGCCGCGACCATTCTATTACTGCGGGATCGCCCCGACGAAATGGAAGTGCTGATGGTAGAGCGTCACCGCGACATGAAGTTCATGGGCGGTGCTGTTGTGTTTCCTGGCGGCAAAGTTGATGCCGACGATGCAGGTGTTAGCGCCGACAATCTACCCGCAGGTTTTACTGCAGATGACATGCCACAGCGGATCGCCGGCATTCGCGAGGTGTTTGAAGAAAGTGGCCTACTATTGGCCCGCAATAAAGGCGAAACCACCTATATCACCAATGAACGCCGCCACCAGATTGCCGAGGCTTATCGCAAAAAGGTGGACAACGCCGACATGACGATCAACGAATTGGCCAACGTAGAAAACCTGGAACTGGCCGTTGATGCTCTGGTGCCTTTCGCTCATTGGATCACGCCAACGGGGGCAACACGGCGATACGACACAATGTTTTATGTCACCAGTGCGCCCGTGGACCATAAAGCCGAACACGACGGCAATGAATCTGTCGATTCCATTTGGATCAGCCCATCCCAGGCGCTGAAGGACGAAGCCGCCAAAGTCCGTGAAATTGTGTTCCCAACGCGCCTCAATATCGAAAAGTTGGGCCGTCAGACCGTTGTGGCTGATGCGCTTGAAGCCGCCCGTAATGATACTGTCGTCACGGTCCTGCCAACCATCGAAGACGGTGTGCTGAAGATACCTGCCGAGGCCGGCTATAATTTGACTGAAGAATCAATTGAGCGGGCCGCCCACAAATAGAGCCCATAATCAGAGCAGCAAAAGCTGGCAGAAAAGTCACCCTTCAAAACTAAATTCAATGTAAGCCGCTAAAGAGCTTGCATCGGTGCCGTAAACTTTATACATCGGCTCCCATCACGCACGCGGTACGCGGTTG
Organism: Alphaproteobacteria bacterium; assembly: GCA_004356955.1. Taxonomy (GTDB): domain Bacteria; phylum Pseudomonadota; class Alphaproteobacteria; order SMXS01; family SMXS01; genus SMXS01. Next base: position 1,664 of record SMXS01000115.1, read on the forward strand.
TGCCCCATATGGGTACAATCGATCCGGTGTCACCATAAGGTGATCACTCTCCGCGGAGGCACAACCGGTAAAGGATAAATAGCATGGCATTGCCTGATATTTCGATGCGCTCGCTTTTAGAAGCTGGCGTTCACTTTGGTCACCAAACCCACCGCTGGAACCCCAAGATGTCGCCATTTATTTTTGGCGCACGCAACAAGGTTCACATCATTGATCTTTCTGAGACAGTTCCGCTGTTTCACCGCGCGCTGGTCGCTGTCCGCGATATCACAGCTGCGGGTGGACGCGTATTGTTCGTTGGCACCAAGCGCCAGGCATCACCTATTGTCGCGGAAGCTGCGGCGAAGTGTGGCCAGTACTACGTAAACCACCGTTGGCTCGGCGGCATGTTGACCAATTGGGAAACGATCTCAAAGTCCATCAAGCGATTGAAGGACCTGGAATCCCAGCTTGAAGGCGACAATTCTGGCAAGACAAAAAAAGAACGTCTGCAGATGACCCGCGAATTCGACAAGCTTAACCGCTCTTTGGGCGGCATCAAGGAAATGGGCGGCCTGCCTGACATTCTGTTTGTCATCGATACAAACAAAGAGGCCATCGCCGTGCACGAAGCCAATAACCTTGGCATTCCCGTCGCCGCTATCCTGGATACAAACAGTGACCCCAAGGGCATCGATTTCCCGATCCCAGGCAATGATGACGCTAGTCGCGCCATCACCTTGTATTGCGATTACGTTGCCAGTGCTGTGCTTGACGGCATCCAGCAGGAAATGGTCAACAGTGGTGTTGATTTGGGCGCCTCCGAAGAGCCATCGGTCGAAGAACTGCCTGTAGTAGAAGCTGCTGCTGAAGAAGCCGCACCCGCTTCTGAGGGGGCTACAGCCGAGGTTGAAGCACCTGCCAAGGAAGCTGCCACCGAGGAAGCTGCCCCTGAAGCCAAAGCTGCTGCTGAAGAAGCTGCACCCGCTGCTGAGGAGGCTACCGCCGAGGTTGAAGCCCCTGCTGAAGCAGAAGCAGCACCGGAAAAAGGAACAGAAGCCGAAACCGAAAAAACCACTAAATAAGCGCCAATCCTAGAAGAGAGAAGGATTAGAAATGGCAACGATTACCGCATCCCTGGTCAAGGAACTACGTGAAGCCTCTGGCGCTGGCATGATGGATTGTAAAAAGGCCCTGACCGAAACAGACGGCAACATTGCCGCAGCCATAGATTGGTTGCGTCAAAAGGGCCTGTCTACAGCGGCCAAAAAGTCTGGCCGTATTGCCAGCGAAGGACTGATCGGTATTCATGTTGATGGCGGCATTGCCTCCATTGTTGAAGTGAACTCTGAAACTGACTTTGTAGCCCTCAATGACATTTTCCAAAACTTCGTCAGCACGATTGCCTCTATTGCAACGGCACAGGGTGGCGACCTGGATACCGTCAAATCAGCTGCCTATCCTGAAGATGGCCGCAATGTTGAAGAACAGCTGACCCATATGATCGCCACAATTGGCGAAAATATGAACCTGCGTCGGATTGCTCGACTGTCGGTATCCCCAGGTGCCATCGGCAATTATATTCATAACGCCGTCGCAGATGGCCTTGGCAAAATCGGCGTTATGGTCGCACTCAAGTCTGATGGTGATACAAAAGCCCTGGAAGCTTTTGGCAAGCAAATCGCCATGCACATTGCTGCGGCTCATCCCGTGGCGATTAATGAAGGTGACATGGACCCAGCAGCGGTTGCGCACGAACGCGAATTCCTGATCCAGCAGGCCAAAGACAGCGGCCGCCCAGAAAACATCATCGAAAAGATGGTCGAAGGTCGCATGCGTAAATTCTTTGAAGAATCTGTGCTGTTGTCCCAAACCTGGGTCATTGATGGCGAAAGCAAGGTCAGTGAGATCGTCGAAGCCCAGGCAAAAGAACTGGGTGCCTCGATCGAAATCACAGGTTTCGAGTGCTTTATTTTGGGTGACGGCATCGAAAAAAAGAAAGAAGACTTCGCCGCCGAAGTGGCTGCAGTAGCAGGTAGCTAATACCTTTTGCACAAAAGCTAATTTCGGTATTTCTTCAGTTGAAAAATAGCGCTGTCACACTGAACAGGCTTATAGTTTTTATACACGATAGTGTATGGTGACCCCGACCCATCGACATGGGCCGGGGTTTCTTTTTGTTCAGGTTTTCACATTATGGCCGCAATTGGTGCATAGAACGGTCTATTCCGAACTTTCTTATGTGGATGTGCTGTCACAAGATTTGAAAGTGATGGACACCTCTGCCATAACATTGGCTGGGGAAAACGAATTACCAATCCTTGTCTGTGCAATCACTATAAAAAGCTGGGCAATCAGCACAGAAGGCGGGAACGGCCAGGTGCTGGCGGGCGAGGGCACCTTTACAACGAGACACGGATAACAAAATGGCAGAAGAACCAGATCTAGACGACTTGCAGCGCCGCATGGAAGGCGCGGTCGATGTGTTGAAGCGCGATTTTGGCGGTCTCCGTACCGGCCGGGCTTCGGTCTCGCTGGTAGACCCCATTATCGTAGACGCCTATGGCGCTGCGACCCCGCTGAACCAGATAGCCACTGTCAGCGTACCGGAATCGCGTTTGATTGGCATACAAGTGTGGGACAAGTCGCTGGTACAGTCTGTCGAAAAGGCCATTCGAAATTCGGGCCTGGGGCTGAATCCCGCTGTCGAAGGGCAATTGATTCGCATCCCCATCCCCGAGTTGAATGAAGAACGTCGTGTCGAGCTGGGGAAAATCGCGGGTAAATATTCTGAACAGGCCCGTATCGCCGTCCGCAACGTCCGCCGCGATGGCATGGATGGCCTCAAGAAAATGGAAAAAGATGGCGAAATGAGCCAGGACGACCACAAATTCTATGGTGACGAAATTCAAGAAATGACAGACTCCACCATCGCCAAAATTGACAAATCCCTGGCCACCAAGGAAGTGGAGATTATGCAAGTCTAATGCTTGAAGCCCCTGTTGATATCGCAGACACGAAGCTGCCTCGACACATTGCCATCATTATGGATGGCAATGGCCGATGGGCCAAGCAACGCCATCTACCGCGCGCTGCCGGTCATCGTGAAGGGGCCGAGGCGGTCAGGCGAACAGTTACGGCTTGCCGCGAAATGGGCATTCAATATTTGACTATCTATGCGTTTTCATCAGAAAACTGGAAGCGCCCGGCCGACGAAGTCGATGATTTGATGGGCCTGTTGCGAATTTATTTGCGCCGTGAAATCAAAGAGCTGGATGAAAAGAACGTTCGGTTGCGCATTATTGGTGACCGTCGCGGCCTGGCCGAAGATATCTGCCAGCTGATCGACGAGGGCGAGAATGCCACCAAAGACAACACAGCCATGGTTCTTTCCGTTGCGCTTAATTATGGTAGTCAGGCAGAAATTGTAGAGGCCGTAAGACGCATCGCAAAAGCCGTTAAATGTGGGGACATGGATCCCGATGATATAGATGAAAAGATGATATCTAACCATATGTATACAAAGGATATTCCGGATCCTGATCTTTTGATACGAACCAGCGGCGAACAACGTCTGAGCAATTTCCTCTTGTGGCAATCTGCCTATGCGGAACTGATATTCATCGACGAATATTGGCCCGATTTCGACAAAAAGGCCCTTGCGACGGCCATTGATACTTATGCGAGCAGGGAACGCCGATTTGGCGCCCGCGAGAACTGATCGATCAGGCGTGACAAAAGGTCTGATACCCCGACAACTTCTCCTCCGTATCGCATCGGCACTTATCATGGCGCCGATTGCCCTTGCTGCCGTCTATGGTGGCGAATTATGGCTGGCAGCGCTGGCCTGTGTCATTGGTTCGATCGGCATGTATGAGTGGAACAATATGGCCGGGGTCAAAACCCTCAGCCTGACAACGACTAATGTGGTGATATTCCTGGCTTCTCTGACCGCCTATCAATTGGACGAGGGCCTGATCAGCCTGGTCATTATTGTGCTGGGTGCCATGACATGTGGCTTGATCTCGCTGGCACAACACAAGCGCTTTATCTGGGCTGTCTGGGGACAACTTTATATCGGCTTGGCGATCCTTAGCATTGTATGGATGCAGGACGTCTACGGTTGGGAAGCCGTTGTCTGGATTTTATTCATCATTTGGGCGATGGATATTGGTGCCTATTTTGCAGGTTCTCTGATCGGCGGGCCGAAACTTGTCCCGAAGGCAAGTCCCAACAAAACGTGGGCGGGCTTAATCGGCGGCGCCCTTACTGCCTGTTTGGTCTCGTGGCTTGCAGGCGGTTATTTGAATATCGCCGGGAACCAGGTCTTGATTGGGGCCGGTATTGGCCTGGCCTTATGGTCACAATTGGGTGACATCATCGAATCCCTCGTGAAGCGCCATTTCAAGGTCAAAGACAGCGGCGCCATCATTCCGGGCCATGGTGGTGTTTTGGACCGCATTGACAGCTTACTTTTTACCCTCCCTGTACTGGTTGGTGCGCTGTGGCTATGGCCCAACTTTCTTGCCCTCAACGGCTAAAAGGCGCATCACAAACGTCAGGAGCGTTGAGAACGGTATGAGTAAATCTGTTACAATCTTAGGGTCCACAGGATCCATCGGGTGCAGTACTTTGGACCTGGTAGCACATCATTCGAATGACTTTGATGTCGTTGCCTTGACTGCCCATTCGAACGTTGCGCTGCTGGCGCAACAGGCAAGACAGTTCAATCCCAAGCTGGCCGTTATTGGCCAAAGCCACCTTGAAGACGATTTGCGGCAAGCCCTGGCAGATACCGACATCCAGGTCGCTGCGGGCGAGTTGGGCTTGCGTGAAGCCGCCCAATACCCATCAGACTTTGTCATGGCAGGGATCGTTGGGGCCGCAGGTCTGGCGCCAACGTTGGAGGCTGTACGGCGAGGGGCCACCATCGGCTTGGCCAACAAGGAGTGTTTGGTCTGCGCAGGTGAATTATTCATGTCCGAAGTCAGCAAGTCAGGCGCCCGCCTGCTGCCTGTCGATTCAGAGCACAATGCCATCTATCAGGTGTTTGATTTTGATCATCCCGAATCTATAGAGAAAATCACGCTCACCGCCTCTGGGGGACCGTTTCGAACCACACCCCTTGAGGCAATGTCATGTGTGACACCAGCTCAGGCTGTAAAGCACCCGAATTGGGATATGGGCCGCAAGATCTCGGTCGATTCTGCAACCCTGATGAATAAGGGGCTCGAAGTTATTGAGGCCTGGCATTTATTCCCTGTTTCCAAGGATCAGATTGATGTGGTTATTCACCCACAATCGGTTGTTCACAGTCTGGTTTCCTATGTTGATGGATCGGTGCTGGCACAATTGGGTTCGCCAGATATGCGCACGCCAATATCATACGCATTGAACTGGCCAGACCGAATGGATAGCAAAGTAGAGAAACTGGACCTTACAAGTGTCGGAACTTTGCAGTTTGAAGCCCCAGATCTCATCCGCTTTCCCGCGCTCAAATTGGCCTGCCAGGCCTTGCAAACTGGCGGGACGGCACCTACTATCCTGAACGCGGCCAATGAGGTCGCAGTAGAAGGGTTTCTTGGCGAACGGCTGGCCTTTCTGGACATCCCCTCAACGGTAGAAGAGGTCTTAGGCAAATTGGATGTAATCCATCCAACATGTCTGGGTGACGTCCATGAAGCCGATCAGCAGGCCAGACAGATTGCCCAGCAAATAGTTGCTCGGTTGGGAACTTAAAGGAGAGGAACGGCCATCATGAATTTCTTAATTTCCGTATTGTCTTTTGTTGGTGTCTTTTCGTTTCTCGTGTTCTTTCACGAACTTGGCCATTTCTCAGTCGCTCGTAAATTTGGCGTCAAGATAGACAGATTCTCGATTGGCTTTGGCCCATCTCTGTGGTCTCGCGTGGATAAAAAGGGGACTGAATGGCGCGTTAGCGCGATCCCATTGGGTGGTTACATAAAGTTCTTTGGTGATGCCAATGAAGCCGGCACACCTTCAGCTGACATGCAGGCGTTGTCCGATGAAGAAAAAGAGAGCTGCTTCCAGTTCAAACCGCTATCGCAACGCACACTTATTGTCGCCGCCGGCCCTATCGCAAATTTGGCGCTGGCCGCACTATTGTTTTCAGCGGTTTTTGCCATTAACGGCCAACCTTACTCGTCTCCGGAAATCACAGCCGTTCAGGAAGGCAGCGTTGCTGATGAGGCCGGCATTCAACCAGGTGATGTTATTCTCAGCCTGAACGCTTACCGAGTGAAGACTTTCGAAGACATCTCAAGCTACATTTCGATGAATGCAGATCAACCGGTCCACCTCATCATCCAGCGCGGGGACAAAACAGAATCCATTCGACTGATCGTTGGCTCAATAGAATTTGAGACACCGTTCGGACGAACTGAAAGGATAGGCCGGCTTGGGGTCATTGGCAGTGGTCGTATAATTGTTGATCGGAACCCAATTGAGGCATTGTGGTATGGCACAGCCCAGACAGGCGACTACATAATCCTGACCTTAAAAGCACTGGGTCAATTCATTACCGGTCAAAGGTCAATCAAGGAACTGGGCGGCCCTCTCAAAATCGGTGAAATATCCGGGGAAGTTGCGCAGTACGGGTTTTTGCCTCTCGTCCTGTTCACGGCTTTGCTGTCAATCAATTTGGGCGTCATCAATTTGTTCCCGATACCCATGCTCGATGGCGGCCATCTGTTGTTCTACATAATTGAAGCTATCAAGAAGAAACCTGTGCGGGAACGCACCCAAGAATACAGCTTTCGCGTCGGTCTGGTCGCCATTTTAAGCCTGATGATTGTCATCACCTGGAACGATGCCATAAGTCTGATTGACAGGCTTAGTGGTCCTTGAGTACTCATGCTGCGGTCCACCCAACAACGACAACGAAAATCCAAACAAAATGGCAGAGTCTTAAAAAGGAACGACTAGGTGAAATTGATTGAGACCACCCGCGTCTTCCGTTTGATTGTCGCTTGCCTGTGCTTTGTTGGCGTTGGTGCCTTGGATAGTGCCTGGCGTCCTGTTATGGCCCAAAGCAGTACAATTATCAATACGATCCGCGTTGAGGGAAGCCAGCGTATCGAGCCTGAAACGGTACGATCATATATGCTTGTCGCGCCTGGCGATGTTTATGACCCTGCTATCGTTGACCAATCCCTGAAACGTCTGTTTGCGACCGGCTTGTTTGCTGATATCACCATCCGTCTGGAAGGCCAGACCGTCATCGTGTCATTGCGCGAAAATCCGATTATCAATCGCATTGCTTTTGAAGGAAATGACAAGCTCGACAACGCAGAGCTTGGTGAAGAAATGAAATTGCGTCCCCGAGTAGTGTTCACTCGGGCGAAAGTACAGGCCGACGTTCAAAGACTGGTAGAGTTGTACCGTCGTTCAGGACGATTCGCCGCGACTGTCGAACCCAAAATTGTTGAGCTGCCACAAAACCGCGTGAACCTAATTTTCGAAATCAGTGAAGGCGAAAAGACCACAATCCAGCGTATCAACATCATCGGCAATGAAGACTATTCAGACAAGGACCTAAGAGGCGAGATCGCGACCAAAGAGGCACGTTGGTGGCGCTTCATGACGTCGAACGACACCTACGATCCGGACCGGTTGCTCTATGATCGCGAACTACTGCGCCAGTACTATTTGCAACAAGGCTATGCGGACTTTCATGTCATCTCGGCTGTTGCAGAACTAAGCCGTGATCGAAAAGATTTCTTCATTACGATCACGCTGGAAGAAGGCGAAATTTATACCGTCGGTGAAATCGGCGTTGAAAGTCAGATCCCTGATCTTGAAGTCGAAGACCTGCGCAAGCTGGTCTATACCCGCGAAGGCAAGCGATACAACGCCAAGCAAATCGAATTCACCATCGATGCCATGACCGATGCCGCAGGCCTGTTGGGCTATGCCTTCGTCAATGTGCGCCCGCGCATTAAGCGCGACCGCGAGAACCAAATCATCAACATCACATATGTTGTGATGGATGCGCCCCGCGTATACATCGAGCGAATTGATATCGTTGGTAACGTTCGCACCCTCGACAAGGTAATCCGCCGTGAGATGCGTATAGTTGAAGGCGATGCGTTCAATACTGCACGTATCCGCCGCTCACAAGACCGGATTCGTTCACTTGGTTTCTTTGAAGAAGTTGAAGTCGACCAGGTTGAGGGCAGCACGCCAGACCGGGTTATCGTCACAGCAACTGTGCAAGAAAGATCAACGGGCGAGCTAAGTATTGGTGCTGGTGTTTCCAGTCGTGAAAACGTCATTGGCGAAATCAGCATTCGAGAACGCAATCTGCTGGGCAAGGGACAGGACTTGCGCCTGGCATTGGCAATTTCCAGTCGCCGTCAACAGATCGATATCGGCTTTACCGAGCCCTACTTCCTCAACCGCAATATCGCAGCCGGCGTGGACCTGTTCCATCGCCGAGTTGATTATGATGAAAGCTCGTTCGAGCAGGCATCAACAGGTGCCAACCTGCGCGCTGTTTTCCCGATCATCGAATATTTGACCATGGGTCTACGCTACCAAATTCGTCAGGATGACGTGCAAATCCTCGGTCTGGCGCCTTCGCCCTTCATCACCGTTGGGAAGTTTTTGACGTCTTCAGTCGGATATACGCTCAATTACGATACACGAGACGACTATCGCAAACCCACGAGAGGATTCCTGGCAACCTTGTCTCAGGATTTTGCAGGCCTTGGCGGTCAAAAATATATCAGGTCGCGCCTGAACTATGACTGGTATACGCCCTTGCCGTTCCTGACAAACTGGGTATTCAATTTCTCAGTCGAAGCTGGGCATATCTTTGGTTATGGCGGTGATGTGGTGAACATCAATGATCGCTTCTTCCTGGGTGGCAGTCGCCTGCGTGGTTTCGAACAGGCTGGTGTTGGGCCCCGATATATACCGGCGCCACACCCCAGCACACCTGAAGACGAAATTTTCTACAGCTCCTCGCTTGGCGGCAATACCTTCCTGGCTGGCTCTCTAGAGATATTCATTCCGCTTGGGGCGATTGAAGAGTTTGGCATCAGCGCCAGTACTTTTGTCGATTTTGGTATCGTATATGGTGTCGATGAAACGGCAGATCTGCACAGAGAAAACATCTCTCGATCAGGCGGCCTAAGGATGTCTGTCGGCATTGGTTTTTCTTGGCGTTCGCCATTTGGACCAATTCGATTTGACTTTGCCAAGGCAATCATGAAAGAACCATTCGATGAAACTGAGTTTTTCCAATTCAATGTTGGAACACGCTTCTAATGATAAAAGGACCTACCATGCGTACAACCATTGCAACACTCATCATTGCGCTTGCGGCGCTGATGACCACAAATATTGCACAAGCACAGACGGCTCAGACGGCTAAAGTCATAATTGTGGATATCACGGAAATTACCCGTTCATCACTTGCCGGCAAGGATCTTCTAGGCCAAGTAGAAACTTACCGTGCAGAGATCGACGCTGAGCAGCAACGCATCCAGCAAGATGTTCGGACAACACAGGAAACCTTGGCCCGGCAGCGTGACCTGATGAACCCGGATGCTCACGCTGAAAAGGTCCGTGCGGAAGAGCAGCGCATCGCAGCTGCTGACCAAGACTTGCGCGAAAAAGCTAATCGCTTTCAGATTGCTTCACGAGCTGCTGAACGCAAATTGCAAAGCGCTCTTAATCCAATCTATCTGTCCATCATGAGCTCTTATGGCGCCAATATGCTTGTAGAAAGAAACCAACTAATTCTATCTGGTCCGGGCATGGACGTGACACGAGAAGTAATTGAAAAACTTGATGTTGCACTTCCAGCCCTTCAAATGGTTCTTCCAGAGTCGTCCCTCAATAACAATTAAGCAGATCACGCACTGCTGAATTGGGCCTCCATTTCCTTCTGGAAATGGAGGCTTTTTCTTTGGATTTTGCCCGCCAATGGGCCTATCAATATCAAGACCTCACTTCGTGCCCCAACAATAAATTGAAGTTGCTAGCCAAATTATGAGCACTGAACCCAAGATCACTGACAATCAAAAACCTGCACTCAGAACGCTGGATGTTGAGCAGGTCATGGCCTTGATACCGCATCGCTTTCCCATGTTGCTGGTTGATCGGGTAGAACAGCTTGATCGGGGTGTATCTGCCGTGGGTATCAAGAATGTGACGATCAATGATCCCTTTTTTGCAGGGCATTTTCCGGGCAAGCCAGTGATGCCTGGCGTCCTGATCATCGAAGCTCTGGCGCAGACAGCCGGCGTGGTTGCAATGGATGCTGAATTGGACAAGGGCGCAACAAGCCTGATCTATTTCATGAGTATCCAACATGCCCGTTTCCGGCAACCTGTCGTCCCGGGCGACAGGCTAGAGCTTCATGTAGTCAAGGAGCGCGCCCGTCGCAACGTATGGCGGTTCAATGCCGAAGCAAAGGTCGGCGACGTCGTGGTTGCAGAAGCAAACTTCACGGCCATGTTCGTGACCGAGCCTGCCGAATAAACTACCAACAAAAAGGGGGCCGCAAAGCCCCCTGATCATTAGCACCCCGGGGTTTAGCACCCCGGATTGTTAGCAATGCCGAGCCAGCCTTAGTCGTGGGCTCTTTTATGCATGGGCGTATAGGTCCGTTCCGTCGCGCCGGTATAAAGCTGGCGAGGCCGACCAATTTTCTGCTTGGGGTCTTCAATCATCTCGTTCCACTGCGCGACCCAGCCGACGGTACGGGCGACAGCAAACAGCACTGTGAACATTGATTCTGGGAAGCCCATGGCCCGCAGGGTGATACCCGAATAGAAATCTATATTCGGATACAACTTCTTCTCGACGAAATATTCATCTTCAAGGGCAACGCGTTCCAACTCGATGGCCAGTTCCAGAAGCGGGTCATCGTCGATGCCCAGTTCTGCTAACACTTCGTGACAGGTTTCCTGCATCACTTTGGCGCGGGGGTCATAGTTCTTGTAAACCCGGTGGCCAAATCCCATAAGGCGGAACGGATCGTTCTTGTCTTTGGCCCTGGCGACATATTCAGGAATATTTTCCTTCGTGCCAATCTCGTTCAACATATTCAACACTGCTTCGTTGGCACCGCCATGGGCAGGGCCCCACAAGCACGCAATGCCCGCGGCGATGCAAGCAAATGGGTTTGCACCAGACGAGCTGGCCAAACGCACTGTCGATGTTGAAGCATTCTGTTCATGGTCTGCATGCAACGTGAAGATGCGGTCCATGGCCCGAATAATCGTTGGGCTGGGGTTGTATTCTTCACACGGTACAGAAAACGCCATGTGCAGGAAGTTCTCTGCATAACCCAGATCGTTCCGCGGATATGCAAAGGGCTGGCCGACGGAATATTTGTACGCCATGGCCGCAATCGTCGGCATTTTGGCGATCAGGCGATAGCTTGCCACCATCCGCTGGTGCGGGTCATCAATATCCAGGCTGTCCTGATAATAGGCAGAAAGGGCCCCGACAACGCCAACCATAATCGCCATGGGATGCGCATCGCGGCGGAAGCCATTGAACAGGCCACGCATCTGATCGTGAACCATCGTGTGATAGGTGATGCCTTTAACGAATTTGTCTTTTTCAACTTTGCTGGGCAATTCGCCATAGAGCAAAAGATAGCAAACTTCCAGGAAGTCACTTTCCCGCGCCAATTGATCGATCGGATAGCCCCGATACATCAAGATGCCTTCGTCACCATCAATATAAGTGATCTTGGATTCACAGCTGGCTGTGGACGTAAAGCCGGGGTCGTAAGTAAATACGCCGCTTTGTGCATATAACTTGGATACGTCGATGACATCTGGTCCGACTGCGCCCTCAAGTATCGGGAGGTCGATCTCCTTGTCACCAAATTTCAACGTAGCAAATTTATTTTCACCCATTCCTATTCCTTCTCATTCTTCTGCGCAGGCCGAATGCCCGCTTATTTCATTGTTTGATCTGCTATACGCGCAAGACTCTCTTCACGCCCAAGGACCTGAAGAACATCGAAAATGCCTGGCGATGTGGTCGTTCCACACAAAGCCGCGCGCAGGGGCTGCGCAACTTTACCGAATTTCAGTTGTTCGGCTTCGCTAAACGTCCTTAATGCTGCATCGAGTGATTCAGCAGACCAGTCGGAAACAAGGTCCAATGCGGTCAAGACGCGTGCTAACATTTCTCTTGCGTCACTATGTAGCAATTTTTGCGCCTTCTCGTCTAGATCAAGCGGTCGTTTTGCTATCAAAAACAAGGCACTCTTGGCCAATTCGACCAATGTTTTGGCTCTTTCCTTCAGACCGGGCATGGCTGCAAGCAATTTGTCTTTGGGAATTTCCGCCTCATCGATGCCAAATTCAGCCAAAATGAAGGGGGATAGCGCTTCGGTCAGATAGTCATCTGCCGATTCCCGCATATAAGTCCCATTGATGTGCTCTAGCTTGGTGAAATCGAAGCGCGCGGGTGATTTCACCACGCCATCAAAGTCAAACCATTCAATCGCCTGTTCTGTCGAGAATATCTCGTCATCGCCGTGACCCCAGCCCAGTTTAACCAGATAATTCTTCAAGGCGTCGGGCAAATACCCCATATCCCGATAGGCATCGACCCCTAGTGCACCATGGCGTTTGGACAATTTCGCACCATCAGCCCCATGGATAAGCGAAATATGCGCAAATTCAGGGACATCCCACCCCATAGCCCCAAATAGATGATACTGACGAAAAGCGTTGTTCAGATGGTCGTCACCACGAATGATGTGGGTGATGCCCATATCATGGTCATCCACAACCACAGACAGCATATAGGTCGGCGTGCCATCAGCCCGCAGGATGATCATGTCATCCAGTTCTTTATTAGAGACCGTAACTTCGCCCTGGACCAGATCATGAATGGTCGTGGATCCCTCTTTGGGCGCTTTGAAGCGAACAACAGGGTCAACGCCAACAGGTGCCTCTGCCGGGTCACGGTCACGCCACCTGCCGTCATATCCTATGGGTCGGCCCTCAGCGCGGGCATTTTCCCGCATTTCTGCCAGTTCTTCCTTGGAACAATAGCAATAATAGGCATTGCCACTGTCCAGTAACGCCTTGGCAACCTCGGTGTGGCGGTCCAGATTGTGCGATTGATAGACAATGTCTCCATCCGGTTGCAGTCCAAGCCAATCAAGACCCTCTACGATGGCGGCCGTGGCCTCATCTGTAGAGCGCTTGCGGTCGGTATCCTCGATCCGCAACAGATATTGCCCACCATGGTGACGCGCATAAAGCCAGCAGAACAAGGCTGTACGGGCACCACCAATATGTAAAAATCCAGTCGGAGAGGGCGCAAAGCGGGTTACTACGGGTTTTGTCATGCCAGGGTCCTGGTAAATGAGAAGACGCGACCAAGATTGCCGCTTATAATACGCAGAAGCGCTGATTTCGGCTGATTTTTACCACGAAATGTAATTGTGGGTAAGGGGCAACGGAAACATTTTAAGAAACTCTTGAGACTAATCACTAGTAGTTCAATTAATCGTTAATAAATATGTGGTTATAATATTTACCTAATTCAATACATACAACAAACAATCGAGCGGGAAACCGGACGCCAAATCGTGGGGGCCCTTGTACTGATCGGGTTGGGTATTGGATTTTACTTTGCTCTATCCACTGAACCCACTCGGGACGCGTTACTTGTTGGATTTGGCATTCTCAGCCTGTTTTCGGCAGCTATTTACAGAAAAACTCCACCTGCTGTGCTGATCAGCCTCTGGCTGGTTTTGATTGGGTTCGCCGCCGCTATGCTCCAGGCGGAGAGACTGGACGCACCCGTGTTGCAAAACGACCTGAGTTTCGTGAGCATCACAGGTCAGATCACTGAGCTGGAGCGGTTTCAGGGCGGTTCCTATCGTATTGTCATCACAGCCCCCACGATATCGCGCCTCAATGCACAAGAGACACCGCACAAGGTCCGCCTGACGGTACGCACGAAGGGGGATGCTGTGTTGCCGGGTGACATCGTGCAACTTCGCGCCAAGATCATGCCGCCATCGGCACCAGAGGCGCCTGGAGCCTTTGATTTTGCGCGTCGGGCCTGATTCCAGCAGTTGGGCGCTGTGGGTTATGCGATCTCGTCGGTGTCTTTGCTGGAAACTGCACCATCTTTGGGTTTTGCCGCCAAAGTCGCTCGTTTCCGTGCCCGATTGATAGACAGGCTGTTGGCGCAAACGGAAGGCGAGGCAGGGGCAATGGCTGTCGCGTTGCTGACAGGTGCACGTAACCTGATGGCCGAGGAAAACCAAGAAGCCATGCGTAGCGCGGGCCTGGCGCATCTGCTGGCGATCTCGGGGCTGCATATTGGCCTGGTTGCGACATCGGTGATGCTGGTAATCCGGTCCTTGTTGTCTTTGGCGCCTGCCATTGCGCTGCGTTATCCCATTAAAAAGATCGCAGCCGTGGTCGGCCTGATGGCGGCGTTGCTGTATTTAGCAGTCAGCGGGGCGACGATTCCCACACAACGCGCGTTTGCCATGACAGCTATCGTTCTGATTGCCATCATCATCGACAGACTTGCCACCACGCTTCGCCTGGTCGCCGTCGCCGTGGGCTTGTTGCTGGTTAGCCCTGACATTCTGTTGAATGTCAGTTTTCAGATGTCATTTGGTGCGGTCATCGCTCTGGGGGCCTTCTACGAGAAAATGCGTGGTACGCGATGGCTGACCGGTCGACGACAATCCTGGTTACGCTCTGCAGCCGTTTATGGGGCGGGGGTGGCGATGACCAGCATCATTGCCGGGTTAGCCACGGGCCTTATTGCCGCGTTCCACTTCAATCGCTACGCAACCTGGGGCCTGGCTGCCAATCTGGTCGCGGTTCCCATCATGGCCCTGTGGATTATGCCGGCCGCGATCCTGACTTTTGTATTGCTGCCATTTGGCCTCGAGTCATTCGGCCTGACCCTCATGCAAGCAGGCATCGAGTTGGTGTTGATGACAGCGCATTAGGTGTCCAGCTGGGATCAAGCGGTCTGGTTGGTCCCGGCGCTCCCCATGTCCAGCTTCGTCCTCTCTATGGGCGGGGCCCTATGGCTGTGTCTATGGTACCAAAATTGGCGATATTGGGGAATTGTCGTCATTGGCGTGGGTATGACCCTGGCAGCCTTCACACCACAGCCTGATATTATGGTCACTGGAAAAGGCAATTTGTTTGCGGTCCGTGATCATAGTGGCGACCTCGTCGTCTCTGACAAGCGAGCGAGCCGTCGCGCCAGGAAAGTATGGCTGCGGCGTAACGGACAGGCAACAGCGCAAAAATGGTCCGAAATTGATACCGACAATGGCACCGAGATGTTCCTTCAGTGTGACAGCCTGTCTTGTCTGTACCGTCCGCCAGGTCGCCCTGATCTCATCATCGCCCTCGTTAAGGATCCCCAGGCACTGCAAGAGGACTGCCAACGAACAAACGTGGTGATCAGCGCTGTCCCTGCGCGTTTTTGGTGTCGGGATACCGAGCTGGTGATCGATCGATTTGATCTCTGGCGGGCAGGGGGCCACGCCATCTGGGTAGGTGATAAGGGCCTAAGAGTGGAAACAGTCGCCGACCACCAGGGACAACGCCCCTGGAGCAAGTATCCGCCAAATAGAAAGTGAGCGGCTGAGCTAGTACTGCCGCATCAACCCAACAAGCCGCCCCTGGATTTTAACGCGATCCGGGCCGAAAATGCGGGTTTCATACTTTGGATTGGCAGCCTCGAGTGCAATAGACTGGCCCTTGCGACGCAGCTTCTTCAAGGTCGCCTCAGAATCATCAACTAGTGCCACGACAATCTCGCCATTATCGGCAGTCGCGCATTCCTGAATGATCACGGTATCGCCATCAAAGATACCGGCATCAATCATCGAATCACCCGAGACCTCAAGCGCATAGTGGGTACCACGGCCCAGCAAGGCTGCAGGGTAGGATATAGACATATCATTATTCTGCAGCGCCTCGATGGGGGTACCAGCGGCAATGGCCCCGTGTAAGGGCAAAGACATCAGCCCCGCGTCATCCACAGGGATGGGTGTGTTCTCAACGGCGAGGCGGTTGCCGAAGTTTGGCGCAACGACATTCGAGCTTTTGCCAACACGGGCTGGCTTGACATCTTCTGCGCCAGGCAGGCGCAGCACTTCTAATGCGCGGGCTCGGTTCTTGAGACGCCGCAGATAGCCGCGTTCCTCCAGCGCCGTAACCAGACGATGAATGCCGGACTTGGACTTTAGATCCAAAGCCTCTTTCATTTCTTCAAAGGAAGGGGATATTCCCGTCACTTCGAGATGATTATGTATGTAGTTCAGCAACTCTAACTGTTTGCGCGTCAACATGTGACACCCCCTAAAAAGAACAAACACTGCACATATGTTCTAGTTTAGTTCTTTTTTTCGGTCAAGTGCTTTAGGTAGAAATCTTTAGCGGAGCGGTAGAACCTCAACAATATCACCGACTTCTGCCGGTTTCGCGTGTGGGCGCCGAATTATCAACACATCAGCATGGGCGAACAAAGACAGGACAGAACTATCTTGCAAATCAAATGGTGTCACGACATCGCGGCCTTTGTCATCGAGGCTTAACGTTGCCCGAATATAGTCCTGTCGAGCTTTGTTATCCGACAATGGCCGCCCCAACCGAGCCTGTCTGGTGGGGATGCTGGCGGGCGTTACGCCCAACATTTGTCGGATCATCGGTGCCAAATAAAGCGTGGCACAAACCAGGGCTGAAACCGGGTTACCGGGCAGGCCAATAAAGGCTTGGTCAGCCAGCCCACCAAATATCAACGGCTTGCCTGGCCGCATGGCGATTTTCCAAAAATCGACGTCCAGGCCCAATTCAGCAAGGGCTGGTTGCACCAGGTCGTGGTCTCCGACAGACGCCCCACCAACCGTCACAAAAATATCGGCATCCTTGCCGCGCAACGCCATCTCTTTGATCGTTTCGATGTTGTCTTCGGCAATTCCCAAATCCATGGCCTCGCCACCGCTGCGGTTCACCAGCGCCGCGATCGCAAACGAATTCGAGCTGACGATTTGGTTGGGGCCAAGAGGTTCACCAGGCAAGACCAGTTCATCGCCGGTTGCCAGAATGGCAACTTTGGGGCGCTGTCGCACAGGCACATCCGGCCAATCCATCGAGGCAAGCAACCCCACATCTGCGGGCGACAACACCCGCCCTGCCTTCAGCAACACATCGCCAGTGGCAAAGTCGACGCCGGCTTTGCGAATGTGCTGGCCAAATATTGCAGCTTCACCAAGAACAATAGCGCCATCAGCTGCAACACTGACGTCTTCTTGCAAAACGATAGCATCGGCGCCCTCGGGCACAGGGCCGCCGGTAAAGATACGGACAGCTTCGCCAGCACCAACAGGGTGATCATAAGACCCACCAGCCGGGGCCTCGCCAACACGGGATAGTCTGGCACCAAGAACCGCATCTTCGGCGCGCACGGCATAGCCGTCCATCGCAGACACCGCCATGGGCGGTTGCGTCCGCCGCGAGGCAATGTCTTGTGCCAGCACACGCTCATGCGCCTCTGGCAACTTCACTGTTTCTATGGGGGTCGGGGTCGCGCGAGCGAGGATTTGCGCCAGCGCCTCTTCGACGGCAATCATCTAATCAGCCTCATAGGTGCCTGATTTGCCACCTTCCTTGAAGGACAAACGAATGTCGCCAATGCGCATGGCCTTATCGACAGCTTTGCACATGTCATAGATCGTCAGACCTGCCACGGTCACAGCCGTCAGGGCCTCCATCTCGACACCTGTTTTGGCGGTCACCTTGGCGGTGGCTTCGATATCGACACAATTGTCAGCCGTGTTGCAGGACAATTCTACTGAGACTTTATCGAGGCCGATTGGATGGCACAGTGGAATAAGCTCAGAGGTCTTTTTTGCCCCCATAATCCCCGCAAGGCGTGCAATGGCCAGCACATCGCCTTTCTTGTGATCGCCAACTTCGATCATTTTCAGTGTATCTGCGGCCATATAAATCCGCCCACGAGCGATGGCCGTGCGTGCCGTGATCTCTTTGTCGCCCACATCGACCATGGCGGCGTCGCCCTTTTTGTCAAAATGCGTTAGATCTGCCATCAATTCTGTCCCAATAGTGCCTGGGTTGCCAGGGTCACATCATCGTGGCGCATCAGGGATTCGCCAACCAAAAAACAATTCACGCCATGTTTGGACAGATCCAACAAATCGTCATGCGATCCAATACCGCTTTCACTGACCAACAGGCGGCCCGCAGGGGCAATGGCCGCCAGGTCCCGAGTGGTCTGCAGGGTCGTTTCCATCGTCTTGAGATTGCGATTATTGATGCCCAACAGCGAGTCCTCAATCAATAGTCCTCGGTCCATCTCAGCAGCATCGTGGATTTCGACCAACACATCCATACCCAGCGCTTGGGCACATTCGGCCAATTCCGCCGCCTGACCGTCTTCCAGACAGGCCATGATCAATAAGATGCAATCGGCCCCCAGAACGCGCGCCTCGGTGACCTGATACGGGTCCAACATAAAGTCTTTGCGCAATAGTGGGATGGTACTGGCACGCTGGGCCTTGACCAGATAGGCGTCGTCGCCCTGAAAATAGGGAACGTCCGTCAACACCGACAGGCATGTTGCGCCACCTGCCTCATAGGCCTGGGCCAGGACAGGCGGGTCGAAGTCCTCGCGGATCAGACCTTTGCTGGGGCTGGCC
>SMXS01000116.1 GCA_004356955.1 Alphaproteobacteria bacterium
ACCGCCATTGCAGCCTATTACGCCAACAACAAGCAGGACTATGCCCTGGAGCCATCGCTGACCTTCACCCATGTGTTTTTCCCCGTTGTGGCGGGGGCCAACGCCGAGGATGCAGCCCAGTTAAAACTGCAGGAGTTGAACGACAATAAGGTGCCTTTTAGCCAGGCCCCGCAACACGGCGCCTTGTTTGCGTATCATCTGAACTATGTTGACCGCACGCCAGATTATGTTGCCAGCCACTTTGGTGCCGCCATGGCTGATGCTTTGCTGGCCATGGCCCCAAGTAACACTGTATGGCAAGGCCCTTTGCAGTCCGACCATGGTTATCATCTGGTGATGATGACCGCCAACAAGCCGGGACGGATCCCCGATCTAACCGAAATAGAAACGCAGATTACACGTGATCTGTTGGAACAATCAGCGCGCGCAATGACCGAGACCGCCATCGAGGCTATTGTTAATGCCTATGAGGCAAAAATCGATCTGCCCGACAGCTTTTTGCCAACAACACCATGATGCATGAACTTCGATTGATGGGTCTGTTGATTGTCGCGGCCCTAACGACCGCCTTTATGGCCGCCAACGCCAACGCCCATGAGGCCCGCCCGCTTTATGTAGAGATCACTGAGCACAGCCCCAGCGCCTACACAATCCGCCAGCAAGTGCCGCCCACGGTGCCGGCGTTCAATTTGCCGCAAATTGTGCTGCCCAAAGACTGCACGCGGGTCGACAATATTTGGCGCTGCGATACGCCTTTGGATGGCCGCAATATCGCCATTGAATACCCCAGGTTTAATCCGTCGGTTTCTACGCTGGTGCGCTTTCATCTTTATGGTGGGGAGAAGCACACGATCCTGGGCAACCCTGATGAAGCTGTATTGTCCCTGCCGGGCCGGGACAGCGTAACCCAGATTGCCGGGCAATATATGCGCCTGGGTGTCGATCACATATTCGCAGGCTATGACCATCTGCTGTTCGTAATTTGCCTGTTGTTTATTGCCGGGACCGGGCGGCGTATCCTGGTTGTGATCACCGGGTTTACCCTGGCGCATTCAGTGACCCTGGCAGCAGCCACCCTGGACCTTATTAGGCTGCCTGCCGCACCGATCGAAGCGCTGATTGCCCTGAGCGTCGCCTTTCTGGCAACAGAAATTGCGCGGGCCCAGCGCA
Organism: Alphaproteobacteria bacterium; assembly: GCA_004356955.1. Lineage (GTDB taxonomy): Bacteria > Pseudomonadota > Alphaproteobacteria > SMXS01 > SMXS01 > SMXS01. The sequence goes on from SMXS01000116.1 coordinate 1,171, forward strand.
GTGCTGACTATCGCAACACGCTGACGTGGCGTCACCCCATTGCGGTATCGGCCAGTTTCGGGTTGTTGCATGGCTTTGGCTTTGCCTCGGTGTTGCGCGATATTGGGCTGCCACAGACCGAAACCGCCGCCGCACTTTTGTTCTTTAATCTGGGGATCGAATTGGGGCAGTTGCTGTTCATACTGGCCATATTGGCTGTCGGCTTTGTCGTCAGGTGGATACCCATGGCGCCATCACGCGATCAAATTGCGCTGCCCGCATCATATTTCGTCGGGATCATCGCAAGCTATTGGTTGATCGAGCGGGTGATTAATATCGTCTAGGGTCGCTTAGGCCGGCTGTGGATGGCGGGCGGCAACAATTTCCTTCAACTCGGGAAGGCACGACCCGCAATTGGTCCCCGCCGACAGGGCTTTGCCAATTTCTTCAATATTGGTGGCGCGACCGTCTTTCAGGCAATCCGTAATCTGGTTCAGGCCGATGCTGAAACACGAACATATAATGGCACCCGTATCGGCACCCTTTGCCGGGCGACCAGCCAGGATGCTTTGACGGTCCAAGGCGCTGATCTCGACGCCCACGAGGCTCATGAGCCATGACCGGGGCAACAGGTGATGGTCTCGCCCCATGATCAGGCAGGCGTTCAGCTGGTCATCCCTGATCTGGGCAAAGCGATAATTGCCACGTCCCGCATCGGAATAGGCCAACAGCTCGACACCGTCGTCATCACCCAATAATTGGTCTGCCAGCGCCGACCAGGATAAGGGCTCGGTATCACCGGCCAGCTCGTACAGCGCGAAACCATCGCCCTGGGCGCGCACCCAAAAGTCGATGCCGTCAATGTTTGGGGCTGTGTTTGGGGCCGCCTTAGTCAACAAAAACGCGTGCCAGGCAGCCTGATAAGGGGCGATGGTTGCAGGTGTGTGTTTTAATTCGGGCTGGCCCGACACGGGGTCGACAAAGGCGTTCACCAGATCACCCACCCGACCTTGGGCGGCATTGGTCTCGCTCCAATGAATGGGCAGAAAGATACTGCCCGCCACCATGTGGTCACTGACATTCACCCGCGCGATGGCCTGGCCATGGCGGGTGTTGATCTTGGCCAATGCACCGTCCTGAAGCTGCGAATTTTGCGCGTCCTCGGGGCTGACATCAACGATAGGTTCTGACATATGAAACGACAATTGCGGCACCGCACCCGTCCGGGTCATGGTGTGCCACTGGTCGCGCACGCGGCCGCTGTTCAACACCAGAGGGAAGTCCGCATCAGGCTGATCGCCAGGAGGCCGCGCCGTCACAGCCAGGAATGACGCCCGGCCCTCTGGCTTGGTGAACCCACCAGCGGGAAAACAACGCGGCGTCCCTGTGGGGTGTGTAGACGTGACAGGCCATTGGATGGGCTGCAGATTGTCATAGGCGGCCTCGTCCATATTGGCGAGCGCCGAAATATCAAACAGGCGTTGACCGTCATTTTGATAGCCTGACAAAGCGGCGTGTTCCCGAAAGATGGCAGCGGGGTTGTCGTAAGCAAAAGCATCGCCAAACCCCATACGCCTGGCCACTTCACAGATAATCCACCAGTCTGGCCGCGCCTCGCCCGGCAGGGGCATGAATTTCTTCTGACGCGAAATTCGCCGTTCTGAATTGGTCACCGTGCCGTCTTTTTCGCCCCAGCCCGCTGCGGGCAGCAGCACGTCGGCATGTTGGGTGGTATCGGTCTGCTCGATGATGTCCGACACAACAACAAAGTCACATTTTGCCAGGGCTTCATTGACCTTGCCCACATCTGGCAGGCTGACGGCCGGGTTGGTGCCCATCACCCACAAGGCCTTGATGTCGCCGCGACCCATGGCGTCGAACAAATCGATGGCTTTCAGCCCCTGTTGGTCGGCCATGACGGGCGACTGCCAGAAGTCCTGCACAAGGTCGCGATGGGCGGCATTATCGATATCCATATGGGCGGCCAACATATTGGCCATGCCCCCAACTTCGCGCCCGCCCATGGCATTGGGTTGGCCGGTCAAGGAAAATGGCCCCATGCCCGCCAGGCCGATGCGGCCTGTAGCAATATGACAGTTGATAATGGCGTTGACCTTGTCCGTCCCCGAGGACGATTGATTGACCCCTTGAGAGAAGGCCGTCACGACTTTTTTGGTCGCGCCAAACATCTCGTAAAATTTCAGCAGGTCTTTGATTTCGAGGCCGCAATAATCGGCCACCTGGTCGATGGATTGCGCGTCCACCCGCGCTGCCTCCAGGGCCGCTTCAAAGCCTGTGGTGTGGTCCGATATATAAGACTGGTCGACCAAGCCCTGTTGCGACAACCAGACAAACAATCCATTGAACAGGGCAACGTCCGTGCCTGGCTTTATTGGCAAATGCAATTCGGCCCCCTGGCTAGTGGCCGTGCCACGCGGGTCGATGACCACCATTTTTTGGCCGTGTTCTTCCTGGGCCGCCTGCATCCGTTGGTACAACACGGGGTGGCACCATGCGGCGTTGGACCCGACCAGCACCATCAGGTCGGCCTGGTCGAGATCTTCATAATTGCCGGGGACAATATCTTCACCAAAAGCGCGCTTGTGCCCGGCCACCGAGGACGACATGCAAAGGCGCGAATTGGTGTCGATGTTGGCGGCCCCAATGAAGCCCTTCATCAACTTGTTGGCGACGTAGTAGTCTTCGGTCAGTAATTGCCCCGAGACATAAAACGCCACCGATTGCGGGCCATGTTCTTTGATCGTGGCCGTAAATTTTTCGGCAACAAGGTCCAGGGCCTTGTCCCAATTGGATTTCTCTCCATCAATGCGCGGCGACAACAGGCGCCCTTCAAGCCCTAATGTTTGATCCAGGGCACTGCCTTTAGAGCACAGAAGACCGGCATTCGCGGGGTGGTCGGGGTCACCTGTAACCAACCAGCCTTCAGCGCCTTCTGGCGTCGCCACAAGGCCGCAGCCCACACCGCAATAGGCACAGGTGGTTTTGATGGGAGCTCGAAGTGTCATGCGACTACTGATTCTGCCTTTTTGCTACCGGTGCCCTCGACAGCGATGCGAATATAGAGGTCTGACCCTGAGAGACGAATATCATAGGTCTTTACGCACCCAACGTCTGGGGCAACGGCTTCACCGGTTGCCAGTTCGATCACCCAATTGTGCAAAGGACAGGTCACCTGTGCCCCGTGCACGATGCCCTGAGACAAAGGACCTTGTTTGTGCGGGCACCTGTCTTCGACAGCAAACAGCTTGTCACCTTCGGCACGGAAGATGGCGATGTCCATCTGCGGCAATCGCACGATGCGAGAGCCCAGCATCGGGATATCATGAAGGCTGCCGACGGCAATCCAATCCGCTTTGTTTTCGGTCCGACTCCTCATTATACCAGCTCCAGGGTTTTGACTGGTTCAAATTCAGGGTCTTTTTCACGATTTGCCCAGGGGTCGTATTGGACGAAGGTCTGCGAATGTAAAAAGCGCTCATGCAAGGATTTGCGCGCATCAGGGTCGTCGACAATAATCTCTTTCACATGGCTTAGGCCAACGCGTTCGATCCACGGGGCTGTGCGTTCCAGATAGTGCCCTTCTTCGCGGTACAGCTGCATAAAGGCACCGGCATATTCCATGACATCTTCGTCGGATGTGACCTTGACCAACAGATCGGTCGCCCGCACCCGCACACCGCCATTACCGCCAACATGCAATTCCCAACCGCTGTCGACGGCCACAACACCAAAGTCTTTGATGGTCGCCTCGGCGCAATTGCGAGGGCACCCACTGACCGCCATCTTGAATTTGTGGGGTGTCCACGACCCCCAGCACATTTTTTCAAGCGCAATGCCCATGGCGGTGGAATCCTGGGTGCCAAAGCGGCACCATTCAGACCCGACGCAGGTTTTTACTGTCCGCAGGGCCTTACCGTACGCGTGGCCAGACACCATGCCCGCCTTGCCTAAATCAGCCCAAACAGCGGGCAGATCTTCTTTTTTGACGCCCAGCAGATCAATCCGCTGACCGCCTGTAATCTTGACGGACGGGATTTTGAACTTGTCGGCCACATCAGCAATCGCGCGCAGTTCAGTCGGCGTTGTCACCCCGCCCCACATG
>SMXS01000117.1 GCA_004356955.1 Alphaproteobacteria bacterium
AAAAAGCCAGGGATCCATGGATAGTGGCGCCTGGCGGCATCAAGGATCGAACCCGGCGGCGAATACAGAACCAGCCGACTTGCCGGGCGCTTACTGGCAACATAGGTCGCGAAAGTCGCCCCCAGCGATCGGCCAACGATCAGAGGCGGCGGCGCGCCAGCGGGTACGATTTTGTCATAGAAAGCCAGAGCATCTTCCAACATGGCCGCTTCGCTTCGTTCCCCACGGCTTTTGCCAAACCCCCGATAGTCCAGCCCGACCACCGTATAGCCCATGCCGCCATATATATTGACCATGCCATCCAAATAAGCGTTGTAAGCCGCATTGCCGTGAAAATAGAGCATGGTGCCGGTTTCGTTGGCTGCCGTCACTTTGGCGATGTGCAGCCGCGCGCCATCCGGGCGGTGTAGCCACAGATCCTCAATATTGGGCAGATTCTGATAAACCGTATTTTCAGGTACGGCAGTTCCCTGAAACAAAATGTCTTCCTGCACAAACCATATCAAAATACACACCGCCACAAAGGCAATGACCCCGGCAGCAAACAGCCCTTTTGCCGCCCGATACAATTTGTTCATTTCGCATCCGACCCGGTTTCTTCTGCCGCCTCAAAATAGTCATGGCTTTGCATCTCGATCAAGCGCGAGGCTGTGCGGGAAAACTCGAAACTGCCATCGCCAGTCGGGTACAGATCTTCGGGCCTGGCGGCAGCTGAGCACACCAGTTTGGTATGATTATCGTACAGAGCATCGATGAGCGTTACGAAGCGCTTGGCTTCGTTGCGTTTGTCACGGTCCATCTGCGGGATATCTGCCAGGACGACCGTATGGAAGTGCTTGGCAATGGCCAGATAATCGGCGGCCCCCAGCGGGCGGGCGCACAGCTCCTCAAAGCTAAACCGGGCAACGCCTTTGGCCGCCTGTGCCACTTGCAGGGTTCGCCCTTGCGCTACGGCAATTTCCTGCGTCTCGCCAACATCCAAGTCTGTCAGGGCCCTGAACGACACATCCAGCTCGCTCGCCGAGCGTTCATCCAGCGGGCAGTGATAGACAGGCATGCCCTTGATGCGTTCCAACCGGTAATCGGTGGGCGAATGCAGATGGCGCACGTCCAGGCGCTCTTTGATCATCTCGATAGACGGCAGAAACAGCGAGCGGTTGAGGCCCCCGACATACAGTTCATCCGGCGCGCGGTTCGATGTCAGGACAATGACGACCCCTTCGGCAAAAAGCGCCTCGAACAGGCGGCCCAGGATCATGGCATCGGCGACGTCGGTGACGTGGAATTCGTCAAAGCACAACAATTTGGCCTCGTTGGCGATACGCGCTGCCAGGGGTGGGATCGGGTCATCAGACTTGAACCCGGTACTGCGACGATCATCTGCCGTCATCTGGCGCCAATGATGGTTGCTTTCATGCACCTCTAGCATGAAGGCGTGGAAATGCACCCGACGGCGAGGCTCAAAGCTGGTCGTGTCAAAGAACAGATCCATCAGCATGGATTTACCACGCCCGACGCCGCCATACAGATACAGCCCCTTGGGGGCAGGGTCCGCCTTGCGCCCAAACAGTTTGCGCCAGCCCGTGGGCTTGGCAGGCGTATAGGCCTCTAGCTGATCGTGCAGAGATTGCAGCACTTGCGCTGTCTGTTCCTGCGCCGGATCAGCCTGAATATCGCCAGCGTCGATGGCTGCCCGATAGGCCTCTATGGGCCCGTTATGATGGGAAAGTTCGTTCATGACAGACGATTTGCTTAGAACCGCCTGTCATGATTTGCAAGCCATGATTTACAGGCCTATGGCACCTAGCAGCAACCGGTTGGGCAAGCCTGCGCGGGTTGTTCGGCTGCATCATGCAAATATTCGTTGGTTTTGAAGATTTCCCAGGCGATGCCTTGCGGGTCAGACGCCCATCCTTTGGTCGATTGGGCATAGCAACATTCAGTGTCGCCTTCCTCCGCAAAGGCACCGACTTGTTTGGCCCGTTCGTAATATAGGGCTAGCTCAGCCTCGTCGTCGACTTCAATGCCCAGATGGTTCAGCCCGGGTTTCCCGACACCCGCATTGACTGCATTCAGCGCGAAATTGACCTTGGGGTCATCGAGCCACCATTTGGCAAATTCGGGCTTCAGCACATCAGGTTTGCGACCGAACAGGCCGGTATAATAGAGGACGGATTCGGGAATTGATTTTACAGACAGACTAACATGCAGTGTTTTCACAACATTCCTCCTTCATTTGCTCAGCGACCGCTGACACAGTGCAAGCACCCCCACAACAATTGTCCCCCAAGAAACTAACGACTTCGACAATCTGGTCAAAATCAGGCGCATAGATGATGCTGCGCCCGTCCCGCCGCTGGCTGACAAGCCCGGCATGGGACAATTCCTTGAGGTGAAACGACAGGGTCTGCGGCGGGATATCGAGCGTGCTCGACATGACCCCGGCCGCCAGACCTGTGGGGCCCGCCTGGACCAATTGCCGAAACACATTCAACCGTGTTTCATGGGCCAGAGCGGACAATGCGGTGACGACATCTTTATTTTCCATACTACCAATATAATGGAAATATAAAATTATACAAGGGGTGAGGGGACTTTTGTTGATAGCCCATCAAATTCCGTTCGTGCCGAGTAATTTGGCGCACTAGCGGCAAATTGTACCGAGGTTCGGACAAAGAACCGACCTCCACTACTGACATCTAGGCGTTCATACCTCGATACAATCCTGTCCTTCGGCCACGATCACTCGGCACGAACGTTCCTTTTCATGTTGCAACCGATTAAACCGTCATCCCGTGCCCTGACCTTCAGGTCAGGTTGCGACACGGGATCCAGAAAACAAAAATGACCCAGCCATAGGCTGGGCCATCTGTAATTATCTGGACCCCGGATCGTCCACGATTTTCGGCGCTTCGCTGGGGTGCTTCGCCCTGTCCGGGGTAACGATGTTGGTGGGGTGTGCCTTCCCCCTTACCCTTGACGTTCGACCATCATCTTTTTTACTTCTGCGATGGCCTTGGCGGGGTTCAGACCCTTGGGGCAGGCCTGGGCGCAGTTCATGATGGTGTGGCAGCGATACAGACGGAACGGGTCTTCCAACTGGTCCAGGCGCTCGCCGGCATATTCATCCCGACTGTCAACAAGCCAACGATAGGCCTGCAACAACACAGCAGGGCCAAGATAACGGTCTTCATTCCACCAATAGGACGGGCAGGATGTCGAGCAACAGGCGCACAGGATACATTCGTACAGGCCATCAAGCTTGGCGCGGTCTTCGTGCGACTGCAGACGCTCAGAATCTGGCGGCGCGACTGATTTAGTCTTCAGCCAGGGCTCAATGGACGCATATTGCGCATAGAAATTGGTCATGTCGGGGACCAAGTCCTTAATGATTTCCATATGCGGCAGCGGATTAACACCTATGTCGCCCTTGGTTTCATCAAGACCCGTCGTACAGGCCAGGCCGTTTTTGCCGTCAATATTCATGGCACAAGACCCACACACGCCTTCGCGACAAGAACGCCGGAATGTCAGGGTCGAATCCATCTCGTTCTTGATCTTGATAAGGGCATCAAGAACCATGGGGCCACAGCTGTCGAGGTCGACCTCGTAACTGTCCATGCGCGGGTTTTCGCCGTCATCGGGGTCCCAACGATAGACACTGATCGTCTTTGTATTCGTCGCCCCTTTGGGTGCCTTGAAGGCTTTACCCTTTTTGACTCTGGAATTTTTTGGAAGTCTAAACTCAGCCATTATTCAGTTCCTAGTAAACGCGGGCTTTGGGCTTGATGTAGTCGATGTCGTCGGTCAGCGTATATTCATGCACGGGGCGATAATCGAGCGTCACGTCCCCGGCATCATCCACCCAAGCAAGCGTGTGCTTCATCCAGTTTTCGTCATCCCGCGTTGAGTAATCTTCGCGGGCATGGGCACCCCGGCTTTCCTTGCGGTTTTCAGCCGACACCATGGTCACCACAGCCTGACGCATCAGATTATCAAGCTCAATGGTTTCAATCAGGTCGCTGTTCCAGATCAGGGACCGGTCGGTCACACGGACATCGGGCATTTGCTTCCAGACATCATTGATCAGGCGGACGCCTTCTTCCAACACGTCGCCCGTCCGGAAGACGGCGCAATTGCTCTGCATGGTGCGTTGCATGTTGTCACGAATTTCAGCTGTGGCCATAGAACCCGACGCGTTGCGGTACTTGTCGAGCATGGCCAGCGCATTGTCGCCGGTTTCTGGCTTGAACTCGATATTGCGATCACCCGGCTGGATAATCTCGGCCGCACGATGGGCCGCGGCCCGACCAAATACGACCAAATCAATCAACGAGTTGGAGCCCAGACGGTTCGCCCCATGGACGGACACGCAAGCCGCTTCGCCCACAGACATCAGGCCGGGGACCACTGAATCAGGATCGCCGTCTTTCAGCGTCAGCACTTCGGCGTGATAATTGGTGGGGATGCCACCCATATTATAGTGCACGGTCGGCAGAACCGGGATCGGCTCCTTGTTCACATCAACGCCCGAGAACACGCGCGCGGATTCAGAAATACCCGGCAGGCGTTCGGCCAAAATGGCTGGGTCCAGATGATCGAGATGCAGATAGATGTGGTCGCCATTGGGGCCAACGCCCCGGCCTTCACGAATTTCAACGGTCATCGAGCGAGACACCACATCGCGCGACGCCAGATCTTTGGCAGACGGCGCATAGCGTTCCATGAAGCGTTCACCCTCGCTGTTCACCAGATAACCGCCTTCGCCGCGGGCACCCTCGGTGATCAGGCAACCAGAGCCATAAATGCCGGTGGGGTGGAACTGCACAAATTCCATATCCTGCAGCGCCAGGCCTGCGCGCAAGACCATGCCGCCGCCATCACCCGTACACGTATGGGCCGACGTACAGCTGAAATACGACCGGCCATATCCACCGGTGGCCAGCACAACCATATTGGCACGAAAGCGATGAATTTCGCCGGTGGCCATATCCAAGGACATGACGCCCTTGCAGACGCCGTCGACCATAATCAGGTCCAGCGCGAAATATTCAATGAAGAATTCCGCATCATATTTCAACGACTGTTGGTACAGGCTGTGCAGCATGGCATGACCGGTTCGGTCAGCGGCCGCGCACGTGCGCAAGGCCGGTGGGCCTTCGCCAAAATCGGTGGTCATGCCACCAAAGGCACGCTGGTAGATCTTACCTTCTTCGGTGCGCGAGAACGGCACACCGTAATGTTCCAGCTCGTAAACTGCAGCGGGGGCTTCACGCACCATATATTCGATGGCGTCCTGGTCACCCAGCCAGTCAGACCCCTTGACTGTGTCGAACATGTGCCACTGCCAATTGTCTTCGCCCATATTACCCAGCGAGGCGGCAATGCCGCCCTGGGCCGCCACGGTATGCGACCGGGTGGGGAAAACCTTGGAAAGACAGGCCGTCTTGAGGCCTTGTTCTGCCATGCCCATGGTCGCGCGCAGGCCGGAACCGCCGGCACCGACGACAATCACGTCATAAGTATGATCAATAATTGGATATGCCTGGCTCATGTGGCCTAGCCTCCCATCACAGAATTAGAGTGCAATTTTTAACACCGCAAAAACAGAAGCAACACCGACCGCTGCCGTTACCAGGGTAACTGCCAGCTGGCTGACCAACTTCATGCCTTCGCCGTGAACGTAATCTTCAATTACCACCTGCAGGCCAAGCTTGAGGTGGTACAGGCCTGCGCCCAACAGCAAAACAAAGGCAACGGCCACAATCGGCTGGCTGACCCATGCAATCACTTCATCGCGGCTGCCGCCCATGTGCGACAGCAGCGCGTACAAGAACCAGATGACCAGCGGGATCAAGGCAACCGCCGTCACCCGTTGCATCCAGAAATGATGCGTACCAGACCCTGCAGAGCCCTGGCCACGAACCTTCGATATTGGTGTCCGTAAACTCATGATGCGCCCCCACAGACAAAGGCAAGGACCAACGTCACCGCGCCAGACCCCACCAGGGCGACCCAGCCGCTGATCTGGGCGGTCTTCAGCTCAAAGCCGTAGCCCATGTCCCACACCAGATGGCGAAGGCCGTTAAACAGGTGATAGGTCAGAGCCCACACGAAACCAAGCATCACCACCTGGCCCAGCACGCTGCCCATACATAGCTGGACAAGGGCATAGGCCTCGTCACTTGTGGCTGCCGCCAGCAACCACCAGGCCAACAACAATGTCCCCGCCCCAAGCGCCACACCAGTTGCCCGATGCAGAATGGACGAGGCCATGGTGACAGACCACCGATAGACTTGCAGATGCGGCGAGACAGGACGTTTCGCTTGCGCCATGAATAGACTCCAAAGAGTTCTTGAACGTATTTTCCGCCATCATAGTCGCGACCACAAACAGGTCAACGCGTAAGGCGGCCCCAGCCCCTGATTTATGTCAGATTCTTGGGTCGAACCATTGTTACCAACGGGTATCTGCCGAACAGAACGAATTAACCCTTCGACCCGTTCGTCTCGAGTGGTTCTGAACGCAGAGAAGAATTGTATCGAGAGGCGTGAAACCGGCACGCATCTCGATACAATTTCCCGCTATCGCGACAAATCACTCGATACGAACGGGGTGGAAAAGACCTATTCCTTCAACGTGTCCACATTAGGGCCGTCCGGCAGGGCTTCGTGTTGGGGCAGCTGATCGGTAATTTCGTGCCAGCAGGCCTTTTGGGCTGTGAAGGCATGGCGGAACGGTCGCGACCCCGGATCATCATCCAACACGCCGGGATTGATAAACATGTATGGCAGGCCATCCAATTCTGATGGCATGGGCGACCCGCAGGTCGAACAGAATGATTTGCGGTAAGCAGGCGGCTTGTCCAGCAAAGGCGCCTCAAAATGGGTCAAATTATCTTCGCCCGACACCCATTCAAACCCCTCGATCGGGGCGAGGGCCTCGACAGCCGCCGCCGCCCCCGACGATTTACGACACCGTTCTGCATGGCAATATTGAATAGGCGTCATCTCGCCCGAAAACTGGAACTTCACCGCCCCACAAAAACATGATCCGCGTGTCATAGGATTGCCCTCAACATTAGCCGTCATTCCATGCCCTGACTGAAAGTCAGGTTACGACATGGAATCCAGGGAATAAACAAGTCCCTGTCAAAACCAGGGTCATTGTTATTTTCTGGATCCCGGATCGTACCGGACTTCGTCCTGTCCGGGATGACGGAAATAGAAGATGACCGAGTTTAACGCGGCATCAATACCCAGTAGTCCAGGTCGAGCACTACAGATACATCGCTTCTGCCGTCTTCGCCTTTGTCGGGGAAGTTTGCGCAGGGTTGGTCTTTGGTGGCGACGGTGCGGATACGAAGCGCACCCATATCGTCATGGCCGGGCACTTCGGCTTTGTCTAACACCTCGGACCAGGCAAAGATTGTATCGCCACCAAAGGTGGGCGCGACATGAGCCCCGCCATTGATGGCCGCGACAAAGCACGCATTGCCCAAGCCGTTAAAGCTGATGGAGCGGGCCAGCGAAATGATGTGGCCGCCATAAATTAGCCTGCGGCCAAAGCGACTGTCGGCTTGTAATATCTGGTTGAAATGAACCCGCGCAGTGTTTTGGTACAGGCGGGTTGCCAACATGTGTTCGGCTTCTTCGATGGTGATGCCGTCGACATGGTCGATCTTTTCACCAATGTCATAGTCAGCCCAACCATGGACGCTGCCTGCCAGGGTGCGGTCATAGTTCGAGAAGTCCAGCCCTTCAGGAACGGTCAAGTCAGCAACTGCAACGGCAACGGGCAACTCTGGCACCACGGTTTCGGGCGCAGGGGCATCGATATTGCCCTTGTTGACCATGACCCAACGGACATAGTTCAGGACTTCGACGCCATCCTGGTTCACGCCAATAGAGCGCACATAAACAACGCCGGTTTTGCCGTTGGAATTTTGCTTCAGGCCAATAATTTCGGAGGTCGAGCTGATGGTATCGCCCGGATAGACCCGCGCCTTGAACTGCACATCGGCATAGCCCAGATTGGCCACCGCATTCAGCGAAACATCGGGCACGGTTTTGCCGAACACAAAGTTGAAGGTCAAAATGTCATCCAATGGGGCGCAAGGCAGACCGTTGGCCATGGCAAATGTATCAGCACTGTTGATGGCAAAGCGCGACCCATACAGCGCGATGTAGGCGGCGACATCGCCTTGGGTGACCGTGCGCGGTGTTGCGTGGACGATCTGTTGGCCCAGGGTGAAGTCTTCAAAGTAGTTGCCGGCAACAGTTTTGGTCATCTTGCTTTCCTGCCTAATTTTTTACCACCAACTCTATTTCGTCACCCCAGCGAAAGCTGGGGTCCAGAATGGTGGATGCTCTGGAACCCCTGGATTCCCGCTTCCGCAGGAATGACGGCGTGGAGGAGTTCCTTCTATTCTGCTCCGGCCGCTTCCATTTCGGCGATGGCATCGGCCATAGCGACGATACGTTGGGCGTTTTCGACATGCAAATTTTCGACCAGCGCACCGTCGACAACAACGACGCCCTTGCCTTCGGCTTCGGCCTCGGCAAAGGCTAAAATTACGCGGCGGGAATGGTCGATTTCGTCTGACGTGAGGCCAAATACGGCGTTGGCGGGCTGTACCTGGGTTGGATGGATCAGTGTCTTGCCGTCAAAGCCAAGCTCCATGCCCTGAACACAGATGGCCTGAAAGCCCTCAGGGTCCTTGATGCCCAGATACACGCCGTCGAGCACAGCCAGGCCGTTGGCGCGGGCTGCCAGAATACAGACGGACAGGCTGTACAACATGGGCAGGCGGTCAGGCGTATGGCGCGCATGCACATCTTTGACCAAATCAGAGGTGCCCATCACCAGGCAGGTAATCCGCGGCGAGGCACTGGCGATTTCCTTGATATTCAGGATGCCGATGGGCGTTTCCATCATGCACCAGATGGCCATGTCGTCGGGCGCACCGGCGGCGACCATGTGGCTTTCAATCTCATGCACCATGTCGGCAGTTTCGATCTTGGGCAGCAGGATGGCATCTGGGCCAGCAGCGACGGCGGCGCGAATATCATCAGCGCCCCACGGCGTATCGAGCCCATTGCAGCGGATAATCATCTCCCGCGTGCCATAGCCACCATTTTTAACCGCGTTACAGACCATGTCGCGGGCTTCAGCCTTGGCGTCTGGCGCCACGGCGTCTTCCAGATCGAGGATGATCGCATCAGCGGGCAGCCCTTTGGCCTTTTCCTGCGCGCGGGCGTTCGAGCCCGGCATGTAGAGGACGGAACGACGGGGGCGAAAAGTCGCGGCCATGAAGGTTCTCCTGGTCTTGGGTTCTCTAGGATGCCTGCTTGAATATGGCAGGATTCAATGTTTCGACGAGTGTTTCAGCAATTTGCACGGCATTGAGCGCAGCCCCCTTGCGAAGATTGTCGCCACTCACAAACAAAGCAAGGCCATTGTCGAAGGTCGGGTCTTTGCGCACACGGCCCACATAAACCGAGTCTTGGCCCGCAGCCTCCAGTGGATTGGGCACCTCAGTGACAATGACACCAGGCGCTTTGCCCAGCAGATCCAAGGCCTTTTCCGGCGATAATGCGCGCGCGAATGATGCGTTCAGCGACAGCGAATGACCAGTATAGACGGGCACCCGCACACAGGTGCCGGATACCAATAGTTCCGGAATATCGAGGATCCGGCGAGTTTCATTGCGCAGCTTGATTTCTTCTTCGGTATAACCATCTTCGACGACTTCGTAATTCATCGGCACCACGTTGAAAGCGATTGGCACCGTCCAGTTTCTGGATGGCGGAAAGTCGATGGACGCGCCATCATAAGCCAGCTTGGCTGTTTCAGCGCCCGCAGCGTTAACCTGCTTCTCCAACTCTTCAATCCCGGCCAGGCCGCCACCAGACATCGCTTGATAAGTGCTAACCACCAGCCGTTCCAACCCGGCAGCATCATGCAATGGCTTGAGCGCCGGCATGGCCGCCATGGTCGTGCAGTTTGGATTGGCAATGATACCCTTGGGAATAGACTTCAGCGCATCCGGGTTCACTTCGGCCACGACAAGAGGCACGTCCGGGTCGTTGCGCCAGGCCGATGAATTATCGATGACGATGGCACCCGCAGCGGCAACCACGGGGGCCAGATCGCGCGAAATTGCGCCGCCTGCCGAAAAGAACACAATATCGAGGCCTGCATAATCGGCAATGGCCGCGTCTTCAACGGTGATTTCTGTATCGTTCCACGGCAGTGTCTTGCCTGCAGACCGGCTTGATGCAAACAGGCGCAACGATGCAATCGGAAAATTTCGTTCTGCCAGAATAGATTGCATCAGGGTGCCCACCAGACCGGTGGCACCAACGATACCGATATTCAGGCCGTGCGGCACACTTTGTGGATTGATGCTCATCGCTTTAACTCTGGGAGACCTTCTTGAGGTGCTCGCGACCCAACAGTTCTGCGATCTGCACAGCATTAAGGGCTGCACCCTTGCGCAGATTATCGGACACGCACCAGATGTTCAGACCGTATTTGACCGTTGGGTCCTTGCGGATGCGGCTGACGAAGGTGGCAAATTCGCCGACGCATTCAAGCGGCGTGGCGTAACCGCCATCTTCACGCTTGTCGAGCACCATGATCCCCGGCGCCT
>SMXS01000118.1 GCA_004356955.1 Alphaproteobacteria bacterium
AACTTTACCTGCGCCCAACTCTGCCAGCGAGGTCACACCTTGCTCGCCCATATAAAGCACTGATTCACGCCAACGCACTGCACCGGTCACCTGCCTGACCAGCAGCTTGCGAATAATCTTAGGGTCACTTTCAGCGGTTGCCGTGACATTTGCGACGACCGGCACGCAGGGCGCGACCATCGTAATCTCTGCCAGGGCTGCCTGCATCTCGATCTTGGCGGGTTCCATCAAAGAACAGTGGAAGGGCGCGCTGACCGGCAAAGATATGGAGCGCTTGGCGCCCGCTTCTTTGGCCAACACAATGGCCCGTTCAATCGCTGCAACGCTGCCACTAAGGACAATCTGCCCTGGGGCATTGTCGTTGGCTGCGGTGCAAACCTCGTCACCAGCAGCGTCGGCTGCAACTTGCCGGGCGACGTCCAGGTCCAGCCCGAGGACGGCAGCCATGGCGCCCTCCCCAACCGGGACCGCTCGTTGCATGGCCTGGCCACGCAGTTTCAACAGTTTGGCTGTATCTGACAACGAAAACACGCCAGCAGCGGCCAGCGCGCTATATTCGCCCAGGGAGTGCCCGGCGACAAACTGGGCTTTGGCTGCCAGATCCAGGCCGCCGTCTTTTTCCAACAACCGCAAAGCCGCCATGCTGACGGCCATCAAAGCTGGTTGCGCATTTTCAGTAAGGGTCAGCTCTTCAATCGGGCCTTCCCACATCAATTTGCTGAGTTTTTGTTCCAGTGCATCATCTACTTCCTCAAAGACCTCGCGTGCGTGGGTAGACGCATCTGCCAGCGCCTGGCCCATGCCAACGGCCTGGCTGCCTTGCCCTGGAAAGGTAAATGCAAATGTCATAGAATGCCCTTCTGGTGGTGATTATCTGTTGATTTCATCACATAGCGAACCGGGCCCCCAAGTCAAGCAACGTGTCAGGCGATCAATCCACCTGAAGGCCCGTAATACGGCGCAGAATTGCAGGGAAAACCAATCCTTGCACGCAACTTGAGAAGCTGTATAGTGCGCGCGCTTTATAGCAATACTCCTTGCCGGTGCGACGTCAAACTGTATCGGCTTCGTCTGTGCAGCCCAATCAAGATTTAGGGCGACAGACACAACAGCCAAAGGGAGAACCATGGCTTTATACGAACACATTATTATCGTCCGACAGGACGTATCTGCCGCGCAGGTAGAAACGCTGGCAGAAGAACTGTCCGCGATCATCACCGAAAATGGTGGTTCCGTTGAAAAGGTTGAACAGTGGGGCCTGCGTACCCTCGCCTACCGCATTAAAAAGAACCGCAAGGGTCATTATGTCCTGATGAACATCGACGCTCCGTCAGCCGCTGTGGTTGAAATGGAACGCCTTGAGCGCATCAACGAAGACATCATCCGTATCCTGACCATTCGGGTTGAAGAACTTGAAGAAGGCCCCTCGGCAATGTTGCGGACCCGTGACGAACGCGACGACCGTCGTGGCCGCCGTGACGACCGTGGTGGCGACCGTCGCCCCCGTCGTGATGACAGACCTCGTGACGACAAACCCCGTGATGGTGCCCCCCGTGGAGATGCACCTGCAAAACCAGCTGAAAAACCTGCGGAGAAACCTGCAGCTGAACCTACAGGAGACGCAGCATGAGTAGTCCTCAATTTGCACGCCGCCCATTCTTCCGTCGTCGGAAGACTTGCCCTTTTACTGGCCCGAACGCACCAAAGATCGATTACAAAGATACGCGGTTGCTGCAGCGCTATGTATCTGAACGCGGTAAAATCGTTCCCAGCCGGATAACGGCCGTTTCAGCCAAGAAACAGCGCGAACTTGCGAAAGCCATCAAACGCTCTCGCAATATTGCTCTGCTTCCATTCCTCATTCAGTAAGGAGAATATTATGGAAGTTGTATTGATGGAGCGCATTGAGAAGCTGGGCATTATGGGCGACGTTGTCACCGTAAAGAACGGTTTCGCACGCAATTTTTTGTTGCCACAGGGCAAAGCCCTTCGTGCCACCAAAGCCAATATGGAAAGCTTTGAGCTGCAACGCACGCAGCTGGAAGCCCGCAATCTGGAACAACGCAAAGAAGCCGAAGCAGTGGCTGCCCGTATGGATGAGGTTTCTATCGTCCTCGTACGTCAGGCCTCTGAATCTGATCATTTGTATGGGTCTGTTTCGTTCCGTGACATTGCTGAATCTCTGACCGAAGCCGGTTATGCGGTGGAACGCAAACAGGTTATTTTGGACCAGCCAATCAAGACGGTCGGCCTGACTAAAGTCCGCATCGTGTTGCACCCAGAAGTGTCGGTCACTATCCAGGTAAACGTTGCTCGTTCTGAAGAAGAAGCTGTTGCCGCAGTAGAAGCAGTGAACGAAGAATCGATTTTGGAAGAAGCACAGGCTGTCTTCGAATCTGAAGAATTGGCCCAGGCCGCAGCTGTTGACCTCGGCGAAAGCGAAGAGGAAGAAGCGGAAGCCCCAGCTAAAGTTGCTGAAGTTGCTGAAGTTGCTGAAGAAGACGATGCATCGGCGGAAACTGAAGACGAAGCTGAATCAGAGGAAGACAAAGAATAGTCTTTCTTACATAGAATCTAAAAAGGGTGGCCTTGGGTCACCCTTTTTTTATGCACGCATATTTGCAGACTTATCCCCATAGTTATCAGAGGAAATGAATCTATGTTGTGGGTAACCCATATTTTTACTTTTTTTGTGTATGCGGGCACTATCCATATTCCAGAGATTCAGGCCATAGTCGATTCATGAGCACGAATCAGAGCGACAACAAAATCATCGAGCCAGAGGCGTTTGGTGGCCGACAGGCAACCCCTCTGCCCCATAATCTTGAAGTAGAACAGGCACTTTTGGGTGCCATTCTGGCAAATAATGACGCCATCAACCGGGTTAGCTTCCTGGAACCATCCCACTTCTTTGATCCGCTGCACCAACGGGTCTTTGACACACTGCGGACGCTGACCGACCGGGGCCAATTGGCCATCCCCGCGACGCTGAAAACCTATATGGAAAACGATGAAGGCTTGCAGGCTGTTGGGGGCGCTCAATATCTGGCACGTCTGTCGGCAGCGGCCACGTCTGCCGCGCATGCAGAAGACTATGGCCGGACGGTTCACGATCTGTTTTTGCGCCGCGAGTTGATCCTGATTGGTGAGGAATCGGCGGCCACCGCCTCCACGCCTGACACGGACATGTCAGCGATGGACCAGATCGAAAACACCGAAATGGCGCTGTTCAGCCTGGCTGAAAATGGTGAAAACGACCAGGGATTCAAGCCCTTCAAGACCTCGATCTCTGATGCTGTGGAAAACATAGAGGCTGCCGTCAAAAGCGACGGACACCTGACCGGTGTGGCAACAGAGCTCGATAAACTGGATGAATTGCTGGGAGGTCTCCACAAATCAGACTTGATCATCCTCGCGGGTCGCCCGTCCATGGGCAAGACCGCACTCGCCACCAACATGGCCTTCAATGCGGCCCGGCGATATCGCCGCGCCGAGTTGGCGGGTGAAGACGCTGATAAATCTGGCGGCGCTGTTGTCGGCTTTTTCTCGTTGGAAATGTCAGCAGATCAGCTGGCCGCGCGTATGTTGTCAGAGCAAGCAGAAATTCCGTCCGAGAAACTGCGTCGGGGACAGTTGAACAATACGCAGTTCCAGGATCTTGCCCACGCGGCCCAGGAAATTGAAGATATTCCCTTTTACATTGATGACACGCCAGCCTTGTCAATCTCGGCGATCCTGTCGCGGGCACGGCGACTAAAGCGGCAGAAAGGCCTGTCGATGATCGTCATCGATTATTTGCAATTGGCCCGTTCTTCAGGACGCGAACGGATCGACAATCGAGTGCAGGAAATTTCGGAAATCACTCGTGGTCTCAAAGCGATGGCCAAATCTCTTGATGTACCAGTTCTGGCACTTTCCCAATTGTCGCGCGCCGTTGAACAGCGCGAAGACAAGCGCCCGATGCTGTCGGATTTGCGCGAATCAGGCTCTATTGAGCAAGACGCCGATGTGGTGATGTTTGTGTACCGCGAAGAGTATTATCATGAACGGCGCCAGCCAGAGATGAATACAGCCGATCACGCCGCCTGGATGGAACGAGGCGAGCAGATCAGGGGCGTTGCCGAAGTGATTGTCGGCAAACAGCGCCATGGCCCCACCGGAACAGCTCGATTACATTTCGCCAAAGAATTCACCAAATTTGGCAATCTGGCTGATGACGACTACCTACCTGAGCAGATATAAGAGTTTCTAGGGAATCGGGAACAAGCAAAGCGCTGGGAACACACTCAAATGAATATTTTCGCCATTGTTGGCCGTAGCTTTCTCGGTTTTCTGGCGACGATTGGCAATATCGCTGTGTTCACGGGCAAGGCCGTATTCCACACCTTCGCCCCGCCCTTCTATTTTCGTCTTTTGTGGCGGCAGATTGTATCTGTTGGCTATTACTCGCTCCCAGTCGTCGGATTGACCGCCCTATTTACCGGCGC
Source organism: Alphaproteobacteria bacterium (assembly GCA_004356955.1). Classification (GTDB taxonomy): domain Bacteria; phylum Pseudomonadota; class Alphaproteobacteria; order SMXS01; family SMXS01; genus SMXS01. Next base: position 4,488 of record SMXS01000118.1, read on the forward strand.
TGTCCTTGCCCGTCAGATTTATATCGGTACGGGTCGTATTGGCATAGAGAGCGCTGTCCCCACCATCGTTGTGTTTGGCATCACGCGTGAGTTAGGCCCGGTGATTGCCAGCCTGATGGTCGCCGGGCGCGTTAGTGCTGCCATGGCTGCAGAAATCGGTACCATGCGGGTCAGCGAACAAATTGATGCCCTACAGACCCTTGCAACCAACCCATTCAAATATTTGATTGCCCCTCGGATACTGGCTACAGCACTCGTTCTGCCTGTTCTCGTGTTCATTGGCGACGTCATCGGTGTTATGGGCGGTTATTTCATGAGCACCGAGTTGCTGGGCTTCAACAGTTCTGCCTATTTGCGCAACACTATCGACTTTCTGGAAGTGGCCGATGTCATTTCAGGGTTGGTGAAGGCTGCTGTCTTTGGCTTCCTCATTGCTTTGATGGGCTGTTACCACGGCTACCGCAGCGACGGTGGCGCACAGGGCGTTGGCCGGGCCACGACCAATGCTGTGGTGTCCGCCTCGATCCTGATCCTGGCGGCGAATTACATCATCACTGAACTGTTGTTCGCCCAATGAGTACCATTATTCCCAAGATATCACTGCGCGGTGTGACCAAGTCCTTTGGTGATAATCTTGTCCTCGACAAACTTGATCTGGACATCATGCCCGGCGATTCGGTCGTTGTCATCGGCGGGTCTGGGACGGGTAAGTCCGTGATGTTAAAGTGTATTTTGGGTCTTCTGGATGCTGATGCTGGCAGCATCAAGATCGACGGCGTCGAGACCATGGGGATGAGCACACGCGACCGCGAGGCCCTGTTGCGTCGCGTTGGCATGCTGTTTCAGGGGTCGGCCCTGTTTGACAGCCTGCCCGTTTGGGAGAACGTGACATTTGGACTGTTATCTGCAGGGACAATAAGCCGCAAGGACGCCTGGGGCATTGCGGCCACAATCCTGGCCAAGGTTGGCCTGGGCAGACAAGTGTGTGATCTGCGGCCATCAGAGTTGTCGGGCGGCATGCAAAAGCGCGTCGGCCTGGCGCGGGCCATCGCAACCAGTCCAGAAATGATCTTTTTTGATGAGCCCACCACAGGCCTGGACCCCATCACCGCCGATACTATCAACGAATTGATTGTCGAGCGTGTTCGCGACCTCGGTGCCACCACACTGACGATTACGCACGATATGGCCAGTGTCCGCAAAATCGCTGACCATGTCAGTATGTTGCATGACGGTAAAATTATTTGGTCAGGCCCTGTGGACCAGATCGATCAATCTGGTAATGAGTACCTGGAACAATTCATTCACGGTCGCGCTGATGGACCCATCAACGCAGACCCAAACACGGATAAAATAACCTAATGGCCCGAGCCGCCGATCGATATGTTTGCCAGTCCTGTGGTTCAGTCCACAACAAGTGGTCAGGGCGTTGTGATTCCTGTGGCGAGTGGAATTCGATTGTTGAAGAAATCCCCATGGCCAGCATCCCTAAGGGATTGAAGGCTGGTAAAGGCAAGGCCATTGAGCTCGTTGGTCTAAAGGGCGAAACCAGCCATCCAGACCGTTGGGAATCTGGCATTGCCGAATTCGACCGCACTTGTGGCGGTGGATTGGTGCCCGGCTCTGCTGTTCTGATTGGCGGCGATCCCGGCATTGGCAAGTCTACGGTGGTGTTGCAGGCCGTGGCCGCCTTGTCAGTCAAAGGGCTGAATTGCCTTTATGTGTCAGGCGAGGAATCCGTCGCCCAAATCAGGTTACGCGCAACGAGGCTGGGATTGGAAGACGCGCCCCTAAAATTGTGCTCCGAGACCAATCTACGAAATATCCTATCGACCATCGACGAAGCCAAGCCAGACATTGTGGTCATTGATTCGATCCAGACCATGTTTGTCGATACGGTCGAATCTGCTCCTGGTTCCGTCAGCCAGGTACGCGCCAGCGCACAAGAAATCATCCGATTGGCCAAGCGACGCGACTTTGCTGTCTTGCTGGTCGGCCACGTTACCAAGGATGGTCAGATCGCTGGTCCTCGGGTGCTCGAGCATATGGTCGATACTGTTTTGTATTTCGAAGGTGATCGGGGGCACCAATTCCGCATATTGCGGGCCGTCAAAAATCGCTTTGGTGGCACAGACGAAATTGGTGTGTTCGAGATGAGCGACCAGGGCCTGAATGAGGTACCCAATCCGTCGGCCCTCTTCCTCACCAGCCGCAACGAAGCCGTCAGTGGCGCCGCTGTATTTGCAGGCATGGAAGGGTCCCGGCCCATTCTGGTTGAAATCCAGGCGCTCGTCAGCCCGTCCAGCCTGGCCACGCCACGGCGGGCCGTTGTCGGTTGGGACAGTGGCCGACTGGCCATGGTCATGGCAGTCCTTGAGGCCCGCTGCGGTATGAGCTTTGCCGGACTGGATGTCTATCTGAACGTGGCCGGTGGCATGCGCGTCATGGAACCCGCAGCCGATTTGGCTGTAGCCGCAGCCCTGATGTCGTCGATCAGCGATATATCTATTCCACAAGAAGCGATTCTGTTTGGCGAAATTAGCTTGGCAGGCGAAGTGCGCCCAGTGGCTCAGGCCAATGCCCGCCTGAAGGAAGCTGCCAAGCTGGGGTTCACCAAGGCCTGGATGCCCACGCCCCATCAACACGGCGACAAAAAGGCAGACAAAAGTCAAAATACCTCGCTGGATCTGTTCGAGCTTGATAAAGTTGGTGACCTTCGGGCCCGGTTTGCGAGCGACTAATGGAAGATATACCCATCAACGTACTCGACATTGTCATCCTGGTGGTGGCTGGCCTCTCTGCAATTGTTGGCCTGATCCGCGGCTTTGTCCGCGAAGTGCTGTCCCTCGCCGCCTGGATCGGTGCCGGTTGGCTGGCCCTGACCTTTTACCCGGACAGCCGCGTCTGGACGCTTGGCTATATTGAAAACGAGATGTGGGCCAGTATCGTCGCGGGCGGTGGCAGTTTCCTGTTCTCGCTGGTTGTTCTGACCATTATTGCTCGATTGATTTCAAAGATGGTTCAAAGCAGCGCCCTGGTCGGGCCGCTCGATCGTACGCTGGGGATGTTGTTCGGCATCCTGCGTGGGGCCGTCTTGGTGATATTGGGGTATACCTTCACAATGATGCTGGTGGACGAAGACAGCAAAAAACCGCAGTGGGCTGCCGATTCTCGACTGCTGCCACAGGTTGAAGAAGGCGCCGTACTGCTTTTGGATATTGTCCCAGCCGATATCACCCTTCCAGAGCTTGAGTTTGAATTGCCTGACGAAGACATCGAGGATAAATCAGGCGCTGACACGAACGACGAGTTCGGGTATACACCAGACGAAGATATTGGTCAGTTTCTCAAACAGAAACTCAGAGACCAGATGACACCGGAAAACGAATGATCACGAACCCCTTCGACGACGATAAACTTCACGAAGAATGCGGTATTTTTGGGATCTACGGTCATCCCGAAGCAGCCGCTCACACAGTGTTGGGCCTGCACGCCTTGCAGCATCGCGGGCAAGAAGCTGCGGGTATTGTCAGCTACAATGGCACCCAATTCTTTTCACAACGCCACCATGGCCTTGTTGGCGACAGTTTGAGCTCAGAAGAGGTCATTAGAACGCTGGTGGGTGATTCCGCCATTGGGCATAATCGCTATTCCACCACTGGTGACACCCTCATGCGGAATGTGCAGCCTCTGTTTGCCGAATTGTCGGGTGGCGGTTTTGCCATTGCCCACAATGGCAATCTGACGAACTCCATGACGTTGCGGAAATCGTTGATTCAAAAAGGATCGATATTTCAGTCAACTTCGGACACCGAAGTCATTATCCATCTGGTCGCGACCAGTTCCTATCCGAAATTAGTTGACAAATTGGTCGATGCTCTTGGCCAGGTCGAGGGTGCATATTCCCTGGTAATCCTGACCCAAAAAAAGCTGATTGGCATTCGTGATCCGCTTGGCATCCGGCCGCTTGTTCTAGGCGAAACCGAAGATGGCGTACCTTTGCTGGCGTCAGAATCCTGTGCTTTCGACATTATTGGCGCGCGATATATTCGCGACGTAGAGCCTGGCGAAATCGTTATCTTCAATGAAGATGGTGTCAAGAGCCTCAAGCCCTTCCCGAAAGCCAATCAACGGTCGTGCATTTTTGAGAACGTCTATTTCTCGCGCCCCGATAGCCTAACGGCAAACACCAGCGTCTATGAAATCCGCAAACGCATTGGCGAGGAACTTGCTCGTGAAAGCGGAGTCGAGGCCGATCTGGTCATTCCAGTGCCTGATTCTGGGACGCCTGCGGCCATTGGCTATGGCCGCGAATCTGGCTTGCCGTTCGAGCTGGGTATTATTCGCAATCACTATGTTGGGCGCACCTTTATCGAACCAAGCGACAATATCCGCCACTTCGGCGTGCGTCTAAAGCACAACGCCAATCAACCCCAGATTAAGGGCAAGCGCGTGGTATTGGTCGACGATTCCATTGTGCGCGGCACAACATCCGTCAAAATTGTGGAAATGGTTCGTCGGGCGGGTGCCAAGGAAGTGCACATGCGCATCGCCAGCCCTCCGACGACACATTCCTGTTTCTATGGTGTTGATACACCCGAGCGTGAAAAGCTGATGGCGTCACAAATGACTGTCGAAGAAATGGCCAAACACATCAATGCCGACAGCCTGGCCTTTGTTTCGCTGGATGGTCTGTATCGTGCCGTTGGCCTGGCAGGCCGCAACAACGACCAGCCACAATATTGCGACGCCTGTTTCTCGGGTGATTATCCGATCAAGCTGACTGACAGGGATGGTGGTGAAGACGGCCAATTATCGTTGCTTGCTGAACAAGGATGACCACGGAACTTGACGGCCAGATTGCGCTTGTCACAGGCGCATCAAGGGGTATTGGCTATGCCCTGGCGCGTGAATTGGCCTCACGCGGTGCCCATATCATTGCAGTCGCCAGAACCATTGGTGGCCTGGAGGAACTGGATGACGAAATTCAGTCCTCAGGCGGATCCACGACACTGGTACCAACCGATCTGCGTGAAGGCGATGCCATCGACCAAATTGGTGGCGCCATTGCAGAACGGTGGGGCCATCTCGATATTCTGGTTGGCAATGCCGCGATGCTGGGCATCCTGGGACCTGTCGCTCATCTAGACCCTGATGTCTGGAACGACATTTATGCCTTGAACGTCACCGCTAATTATCGACTGATCCGGACGTGCGATGCGTTATTACAGGCAGCCCCATCAGCACGCGCATTGTTTATGACGTCGACCGTGGGTGCGGAGCCCCGTGCCTATTGGGGGGCTTACGCCTCGAGCAAAGCGGCGCTGGAATCACTTGTTCTCAGCTATGCACTAGAAGTCGACCAAAGCAATATGAAGGTAAACCTGCTGAACCCCGGTGGCACCCGCACATCCATGCGTGCAGCCGCCATGCCCGGTGAAGACCCAACCACTTTGCCCTCGACAAAAGACATTGCCCAGCAGGTTGTAAAGATGCTTTTGCCAAACTGGGAAACGAATGGCCAACGCCTTCACATCACCGATTTAGCGTGATGATTTGTCAGCATAGGGGTTTTTAGCCTTCATCATCCGCAAGCGGATAGGCGTGCCCCACAGATCAAATGATTCCCGCAAATTGTTAACCAGATAGCGCTGGTAGGATGCAGGCAGGTCGTCTGGCCGGCTGCACGACATGATGAAGGTCGGAGGGCGCGCCTTTATCTGCGTAATATAGCGGATCTTGATCCGTCTTCCACCAGGTGCAGGGGGCGGATGGGCGCTCAGCATGCCCTCCAACCAGCGATTAAGCTGCGCAGTCGGAATGCGCTTGTTCCAGATTTCATAAGTATCGCGAATGGCGGGCAGCAGTTTGTTCAGGCCCCTGCCCGTCAGCGCGGAAATCGTCAGGATCGAGACACCGCGACTTTCAGGCATATCGAGATCGAGCATCTTTTCGACTTTTTTGCGAACCTCGTCTTGGTTTTCGACAAGGTCCCACTTGTTCAGCGCAACAATCAGGCCACGTCCCTCGCGCGCCACCAATTGTGCCAAAATTTTATCCTGGCGATCCAGGGGAGACTGGGCATCCAACAACAATACAACCACATGGGCGAACTGCACTGCCCGCAACCCGTCAGAAACCGACAACTTCTCAAGCTTGTTATGAATTTTGGACCGACGGCGCATTCCGGCGGTGTCGTACAGACGAAGCGTCTGGCCATCTTCTTGCCAGGTAACCGCAATAGAATCTCTGGTGATGCCTGCCTCTGGGCCCGTTAACAGACGTTCAGCACCAATGAGAGAGTTGATCAGCGTCGACTTGCCGGCATTGGGTCGGCCGATGATGGCGATATTCAGCACATCACCTTCAGGGTCTTCGTCTTCTTCGATCTCGGGGATCAAAAATTCGGTTTGTTCTACCAACGCATCATATAATTGCGCCAGACCCTGGCCATGTTCTGCCGAGAACTGGACTGGATCCCCCAGTCCCAACGAAAAAGCCTCGAGATAACCCGCGTCGCCGCCTTTGCCTTCGCACTTATTGGCGACAACAATCACCGGCTTGTCAGACTGGCGCGCCCATTCAGAAAAATGCTTATCCAATGGTGTCAGTCCTGCCCGCGCATCGATCATAAACATGACGACATCACAGTCGGTCACCGCCTGTTCAGTCTGTTGGCGCATTCGTGATTCCATAGAATCATCCGTGACGTCTTCCAGACCGGCAGTATCGATCAAGGTGAAATGCAAGTCGGAAATGCGGGCCGCACCTTCACGACGGTCCCGGGTCACACCGGGCGTATTGTCAACCAAAGCAAGCTTCTTGCCGGTCAGCCGATTGAAGAGGGTCGATTTACCAACATTGGGACGACCGATTACCGCGACGGTAAAAGACATATTTGGCCTCACATGCCACAGGTTTGATCAGACTATGCGCCTAGCGCAAGGCAAACAGCTCGCCATCGTCTGACAACAGATACAACGTGCCATTGGCGACCACAGGCGAAATATAGTTACGCTTGGGCATTTTAATGCCGCCAAGATAGCTGCCATCGTAAGGCGACAGCGATACAGCAAAACCATGATCAGATACAAGCAGCAACCGATCCCCTGCCAAAACAGGGCCAGACCAAATCACAAGATCATCGTGCTTGTCATTGTCTTTATATCGTTGCAGCTCTGCCATCCAATAAATCTTGCCGGATGTGCGAGATAGACAAACAACCTCGTTATTAGTGGTCAAAACATAGATATATTCACCGGCAACCCATGGTGTTTGCGAACTTGCAATATTGTTTTCCCAAACACGTTCGCCAGTGACCAGATCAATAGCCGCCATGCGCCCGCTATGGCCAATGGCATAGACAAAACCGCGATCAATCACAGGGTGCCCATCGATGTCGTTCAACGAAGAAATTGGTGTGGCACGACCAGTACGGGTCAGAGAATCAGCCCATAACACGTGACCATTAAGTGACTGCAGTGCAAAAAGCTCGCCGGATGAAAATGCTGCAACCACAGTATCACCCAAAGTTGCCGGGCTTGACGCGCCAATCAGGCTTGCCGCCTCGGTAATGGCCGAATGCTGCCATTCGATCTCGCCGGTTTCAGCGGACAGGGCATAAAGCTGGTTGTCGTGGGAAGTTACATATAATTGGCGGTCATCGATCCCTGGGGCCCCACGCAGCGCAACGTCGAAATCGGTGCGCCAAATGATCAACCCATCTGAGGGTTCCAAAGCAACCGCAAAGCCAGAGCCGATGGTGACGTATAATCTGCCGTTACGATAACCAAGACCACCACCGGATGCAGAGTCCTTGGACTCGTTCCCATCCTTCAAGGGATGACGCCAAAGCCATTCGCCCGAATTTGCATCAAAGGCAGAGACCACCCAGCTGGCATCCAGTGTAAAAACCATGCCATCCGCAACAATCGGTTGCGCCAACATCAACAAGTTGGCGTTGGAACCACGCCCGACGGCTGCCGTCCACACCACTTGTGGAGACTGTCCCAGCGCAAGATGCTGCATTGCATGGTGCGATTGACCACCAGCTTGTGGCCAAGAGGTATTGACGTAAGGTCGGGGCAACGAAACACGGTGACCGGATAGGCTCTGATCAACAAACAACTGGTCTTCCAGAGTCATGACAGAAATGCGCTCGCCCTCGATAACGATTTCATCGTCATCGTCACCGCCACAGCTTGCCAACAGTAAGGTCAGCCCGACAATGGCCAGCCGACGCCCCATTGGGAAACTGTTTCGCACAAAGTCCGCCATCATCATTCCCTATTCCGCCTTCACTCGGCCGCTTCTGCTTCGCCAGCGCCAATGACACTTAACATCTGGGCTGCCCGAGAGTCGTAGTTGGTACCGTCTACAGAAACTGCCTGCAGCTCTGTAAAGATATTGCGTGCTTCGTCGATTTTTCCAGTGCTGTAAAGCCAATAACCTTTGGCCTCAAGAGCCAGGGGCTGTAGCGGGTTACCTGCTTCAAGCAACGGTTCCAGCCGCGCGGCACCTACTGCGGCATCGCCAGAGGCAATCATGGATGACGCTGCATAGAAAGCGGCAAGATTTCGAACGAACTTATCGGCACCACTTGTTGCGATCTGGTCATAGATTGCGACGGCACCATCAATGTTGCCCTGAGTCGTCAAAGCCTCAGCTTCACGGAAACCCGACAGCAAGCCGTAATCGGCCTCACCCCGTTCTGCGCGAATAGCAGAAAATTGGGCGGCCGCGCCAGCGGCATCATCGGCCAACAGCTCGACAGCCGCAGCATATTGATCACTGGCCGCCGACGCCTGATCAGCGTTCTGGTCTTGCAAGTAATTGAAGCCACCATAGGCAATGATCAGCGCAGTAATTCCGGCGGCGATTTTAACACCGTGAGTCTTCAAAAAGTCGGTGAGTTGTTCTTGGCGAACGTCCTCTGCCACTTCACGGAAAATATCTGTCACACGTGCCTCCTTTACGGGCAATTCTTATTGGGTCGTATATGCGCGCTACAGTAACGCGAAGGTTCCCCCTCGCCAAGCATTGCAGCACAATAAACCAGGTTAATCTTTCATCTTGTAGGTATGTTCTGCCGATGGAAAACGGCGAGATTTCACTTCGTCGGCATAGTTGGCCGCGGCCTCATCAATTGCGGCGCCCCATTCTGCATATCGCTTGACGAAACTTGGCGTTTTAGTGAACAGGCCGATCATGTCTTCGGTTACCAAAATCTGCCCGTCGCACTGCGCTGACGCGCCGATGCCAATTGTCACATTGGTCACTTCCTCAGTGATTTTGGCCGCAAGTTCTTCTGCCACGGCTTCGATCACTGTCGCAAAAGCGCCGGCTTCGGCAACGGCTTTACCGTCTGCAATAATCACGTCCCATTCGTCGCGATGGCGACCGCGCGCAGCATAGCCGGTCAGTTTGGCAGATTGCGGCAGCAACCCAACATGCCCCATCACAGGGATACCACGCTTGACGATAAATTCGATGGTCGGTGCCATGTCCTGGCCGCCTTCCAACTTGACCCCGGCGCACCCGACGTCCTGCATAATCCGGACGGCGTTGCGAAAGGCTTGTTCTTTGGATTCCTCATAGGAACCAAATGGCATATCGACAATCACACATGCAGCAGGTGCGCCCCGCATGACGGCTTGTCCATGCAGGATCATCATTTCCATCGTCACGCCAATCGTGTTGGGCAGGCCATGGATTACCGTACCGACGGAATCGCCGACTAGGATCAGATCAACATGACGGTCCAACAATTGTGCCACCAGCGCGGTGTAGGCTGTCAGACAGACAACGGGTTCGCCACCTTTACGGGCGGCGATATCACGGATCGTGACATCTGATGTGCGTTCAAACTTTGACATGGGTTACTCCCACTCGATGGTCCCGGGGGGTTTTGACGTCGTATCATAGACCACCCGATTAATACCACGAACTTCGTTGATAATGCGATTGGTCACGCGCCCCAGGAAATCGTGGTCAAATGGATAATAATCGGCAGTCATACCGTCGGTGGATGTAACCGCCCGCAAGGCGCAGACAAATTCGTAGGTACGCTCGTCACCCATCACACCAACCGTGCGGACGGGTAGCAATACGGCAAAAGCCTGCCAGATTGCGTCATAAAGACCAGCATTACGAATTTCTTCCAGGTAGATGCGATCTGCCTGACGCAGAATATCAATCTTTTCAACGGTAATTTCGCCTGGCAGACGAATGGCCAGACCAGGACCCGGGAACGGATGTCTGCCCACCAGCGCTTCTGGCAGGCCCAATTCGCGGCCCAAATCCCGGACTTCGTCTTTGAACAATTCGCGCAGGGGCTCGACCAGGTCCATATTCATACGCTCGGGCAACCCACCCACATTGTGGTGCGACTTGATGGTGGCACTGGGACCACCATGGAACGAGACTGATTCAATGACATCAGGATACAACGTCCCCTGTGCCAGGAAGTCAGCGCCACCAACGGCTTTGGCTTCTTCCTCGAACACATCGATGAAGGTCGCGCCAATAATTTTGCGTTTTTGCTCTGGGTCCGTCACGCCATCAAGCTTGGACAAGAACTTTTCTCCGGCATCTGCCAGGCGCAACGGAATATTGTAATGGCTGCGGAAATGGTCAATGACCTGATCCGCCTCGCCGTGGCGCAACAGGCCCGTATCAACCAGCACGCAAACCAATTGCTCGCCAATTGCTTCGTGCAACAGGGCCGCGACAACAGAAGAATCGACACCACCCGACAATCCACAAATGACACGACCATCTTTCACCTGGTCACGCACTTCGGCGATCTTGGTTTCCATGAATGCAGCCATGGTCCAGTCGCCACTGCACCCGGCAATCTTGTGAACAAAGTTGCCGAGCAGCTTGGCGCCGTCTGGCGTGTGGACGACTTCGGGATGAAACTGTACGCCATAATACTGGCGATCTTCGTCAGCGATCGCCGCAAAGGGCGCGTTCTCACTGGTCCCGACGGCTGTAAACCCTTCTGGAATGGCTGTTACTGTATCGCCGTGGCTCATCCAGACCTGGTGACGTTCACCAACGCTCCAGACACCATCAAACAGGGCACATTCGGCTTTGATATCAAGGAACGCCCGGCCAAATTCGCGGTGGTCGGCGTTTTCGATTTTACCACCTAGATGGTCCGTCATGGTTTGCTGGCCATAACAGATACCCAGCAACGGTACGCCTTGTGCAAACACGCTTTCGGGAACGCGCGGCGTATCAATGTCCAGCACCGAGGCAGGACCACCCGAGAGGATGATTGCCCTGGGGTTGAAGGCCTCGATCATCCCATCAATCTTGTTGAATGGAACGATCTCGCAATACACACCCGCTTCGCGTACGCGGCGCGCGATCAGCTGGGTAACCTGCGAGCCAAACTCGACGATAAGGACTTGATCATTCATGGCGCGAAACCTAGTTCACCCGCTGCATCACAGCAACGAAAAACCCATCAGTTTTATGTCGGTGCGGTGCCAAAAGAAGGCATTCCGGCATGGTAGACAATGTCTCGGGCATCATGGCGACTTGGTCGACCAGATTGTCCTGATAGGACACCAGAGAAAATTCGTCGTGTTCTGCCAAAAATGCGGTGATCTGGTCTTCGTCTTCTTCGGGCAATACAGAACAGGTGATATAGATCAATTGTCCACCAACAGCGACCCGGGCGGCCCCATCTGCAAGGATTTCTCGCTGAATATTAATGTATTCGTCCAGGCGTTCCTGCGTCAGACGCCAGCGCAATTCAGGGCTGCGTCGCCACGTCCCTGTACCGGAACAGGGCACATCGAGCACAACTCGATCCATATCTTTAAGAATACGCTCTAATTTATTGATTATATTAATATTAGTGCAATTCAATCTTTTGGATCGTGGCGCAATTCTCTCTAATCGTTCCGGTGCTGAATCATGGGCAAATATGGACCCTTCGTTCTGCATCATGGCCGACATAGCCAGGGTTTTACCCCCCGCCCCAGCGCAATAGTCCAGCACCGTCATTCCAGGTTGCGGGGCACAAACCTGTACGGCCAATTGCGACCCTTCATCCTGAATATCGACCAGGCCATCGCGATAGACAGGGGCGCTCTGGATGTTGTTGTCTTCTTCAATGCGCAGGCCGTTGGCCGCAAAGGGTGTCTGCGTCGCGTGTGGCAACAAGGCAGCCGCGTCTTCTAGGCTGCCTTTCAGTGTATTAACTCGAAGATCCAGTGTGGCCCGCTCAGACAGGCCAATCATAGCCTCCTCCAAGCCTTCACCGAATCGGCGCTTCAGAGAAGCATCCATCCATTCGGGATAGTTATTGTCGGCCCAGTCCGGCACCTCACCTTCAAACCCAGCTTTGACCTGTTCTATCAAAGCGAGTTCTGTGTCTGTCAGTGCGTCTGCGCAATATTTTTCGCCTGAGAACAGCACCGGCAAATTGTCGGTTTCGCCATCCTGTTTAAGAATAGTGGCGACGATCAACGCACTGCGCCCAACCATGGGGATGTCGGCTTGTTGGAGCATCCACTGAATGACCCCTCGATTGCGCAGAACCAGATAGGTCGTGTCGCGCACAGAGCGACGATCTTTCGACCCCGCATAGCGACGTCGGCTGAAATATTGTCGAACGATTTGATCGGCAGCGGCACCGCCCTCTTCCACACTCTGCAGAATAAGGTCAGTAATTTCGATGGCTGCCTGTAATCGGGCACCTGGCTTCATGATAAGGGTGTCCTTAAAAGGTCCGGTTAGGTTGGACCTGGGTAGTTGGGCGATTCTCGCGTGATCACAACATCATGAACATGACTTTCGCGCAGACCAGCACTGGAGATCCGGACAAACTTCGAGCGTTCTTGCATCTGACTGATCGTTTCAGCGCCCGTATAACCCATTGCCGCACGTAGTCCACCGATTAATTGATGAATAACACTGGATGCACCACCTTTGTAGGGAACCTGGCCTTCAATGCCTTCAGGCACCAGCTTCAGCGTATCTTTGATGTCTTCCTGGAAATAGCGATCAGCAGAGCCCCGGGCCATGGCGCCCACGGACCCCATGCCACGATAGCTCTTGTAGGACCGGCCCTGATACAGGAACACTTCGCCAGGCGCCTCTTCAGTGCCTGCCAGCAGAGAACCAATCATGACGCAGTCAGCCCCTGCCGCAATGGCTTTGGCGACGTCACCCGACGTCTTGATGCCACCATCTGCGATGAACGGAACGTTATTTTTTGCCGCAATTTCCTGGACATCTATCAGGGCTGTTAACTGAGGCACGCCGATACCAGCGACAATACGGGTGGTACAAATTGACCCGGGACCAATACCTACCTTCAATCCATCCGCACCAGCATCGATCAAGGCTCGCGCAGCATCGACCGTAGCAATATTGCCCGCAATAACATCAACTTCGCATTCTTTTTTCATGCGCTTTACTGTCTCTAGAACGCGGATCTGGTGGCCATGTGCCGTATCAACAACAATGACATCAACACCGGCATCGACCAGCGCATGCATACGGTCAATGGCTTCGTCACCAACGCTGACGGCGGCACCAACACGCAGGCGACCCTGGCTGTCTTTACAGGCATCAGGATGCAGCTGGGCTTTTTCTATATCTTTCACCGTGATCAGACCGGTGCATCGGTAGTCGTCATCAACAACCAACAGCTTTTCGATGCGGTGAAGGTGAAGCTGACGTTTTGCCTCTTCCATGCCAACGCTTTCTTTGGCAGTGATCAGCTCACGCGTCATCAATTCACTAACAGGCTGATTCAGTTCAGTGGCGAAGCGCACGTCTCTGTTGGTGATAATACCAACCAATTTACCGTTGCTTGGCTGAACAACCGGAATGCCCGAAATCTTGTGGTGGGTCATCACTTCAAGCGCGTCAGCCAAAGGTTGGTCGGGTCCAATGGTAACGGGATTAACCACCATGCCAGATTCAAACTTCTTCACCATGGTAACTTGGCCCGCCTGTTCTTCCACCGACATATTGCGATGCAGAATACCCAGCCCACCAGCCTGCGCTATGGCAATGGCCAGGCGTCCTTCGGTCACTGTGTCCATGGCGGCCGAGATCAAAGGTATGCCCAATTCGATCGATCGGCTAAGGCGCGTTTTTGTCGTTACTTGTCCAGGCAGAACACTTGACGCTTGAGGGACAAGTAATACATCGTCAAAGGTCAGCGCCTCTTTAATTTCCATAGAAATTCCCAATGCCGGTATCCGAAGTGGCGCGGACTATGCCACAGCCGCCCTTCAATGAACAAGTTTTGTCTGCAACCGGCGCAGTAACGGCGGATTTCTAACCTTTAAAGCCCAGTGCAACGACATAGGCCTCGGCCGAATCCTGGCGACTCGCCTTTGGCTTAGCATGCTGAACGGTCTTGAAACTTGTCCGCATGCTCAGCAACAGTTCGTTTTCCGCCCCTCCTTTGAGGACTTTTGCAACAAAGTGCCCCCCTGGATTAAGGATCTGTTCGGCAAATTCCAAAGCCACCTCACACAGCGCCATGATCTTAATATGATCTGTTGCCTTGTGGCCCGTGGCAGGCGCGGCCATGTCGCTCATGACCAAATCTGCACCGCCGCCAACCAACGCCCGCAACCGCTGTGGCGCGTCCTCGTCAAGAAAATCCATCACTTCAAAATGAACACCTGGCAGCGGTTCAATTTCCTGTAGATCAATACCGATAATCTTGCCAGATGGACCAACTTTGTCGACAGCGATCTGGCTCCATCCACCGGGTGCCGCACCCAGGTCAACAACAACGGCACCCCGTTTTAGCAAGTGATGCTTGTCGTTTAGCTCGGCCAGTTTAAACGCTGAACGAGAGCGATAACCCAGCCGACTTGCCTCGGCTACATAGGGGTCGTTGAGCTGGCGTTCCAACCACCTCGTTGATGAAACGCTACGCCCCCGCGCCGATTTAACGCGCTTGTGCAATTGCCGGGTCGGAACGCTCTCTGATTTTTTCTTGGCACCAGGCTTGGCGTTCTTGCGGTGAATAGGACGACTAGGCATGGCGCCTATCTTCTCGGGTGGCGACCTTGATCAGGTCTAACAGCATGCCTTCGCGCAGGCCGCGGTCTGCAACACGAATACGGTCACACGCCCATGTATTGCTGATGGCCTCCCAGATGGCGCAGCCGGCCACCACCAGGTCGGCTCGTTCTTTGCCTATGCAGGGTTCAGCCACACGTTCGTCATGGGTCATGGTTGCAAGGCGACGCGATATGCCATTGATATGGTCCCGGTCAATCCACAAGCCATCTACGCGATTTCGATCATAGCGCTGCAAACCCAGATAAATACCGGCCACCGTCGTCACTGTGCCCGATGTGCCAACCATCTGAACCTGGCCATTCTTGATATAGGAACTAAGTTTGTGACGGGCTTCAAAGGGCGCCAGTTTCTTTTCAACTTCTGCTACCATCATCGAATATTGTTCTGGAGACACGTCTTCGCAATCATATTCCTCTGTCAGGGTCACAACACCAAAGGGCAACGACGTCCATTCCAGAATGTCGCATGTGCCCGGTGGATCGATTGCGGACCAGATCAATTCGGTAGAACCGCCGCCAATGTCAAAGACGAATGCATAGTCTGATTTATCATCAAACAGCGACACGCAGCCCGAAATAGCCAAGCGGGCTTCTTCAGCGGCCGAGATAATTTCGATATTGATGCCAGTGGCTTGTTTTACGCGCTGCACAAATTCGTTGCGGTTTTCCGCATAGCGACAAGCGGCGGTGGCGACACTACGGACATGTGTGACGCCTTGTTTACGCATTTTGTCGGCACATATCTTCAGCGCGTCGATGGTGCGCGTCATCGCATCCTCGGTAAAATCGCCGTTTGCGCGCAGGCCTTCACCCAAACGCACAATGCGTGAGAACGAATCGATCACTCTGAAGCCATCATCAGAGCGACGAGCAATCAGCAATCGGCAATTATTGGTACCCAAATCAATTGCGGCAAAGACATTTTCACCAGAGCCATGACGAGCAACACGCAAATCTTCTCTAACCTTTTGTGGGTTTGAAGGTATGGCTGCGGGCTTACTCACTCTAAATTCACTCATTTTCGCAGTTAATCTGTAAAAACCGACTTTAAACAGAATTTGTTCATAGGCAAGTGATTGACACAGACAATCCGCATTTCTATGTTGGCCGCGCTGATTGCCGTTGGGGAATAGTTTAACGGTAGAACAACGGACTCTGACTCCGTCGGTCCTGGTTCGAATCCAGGTTCCCCAACCAACTACCGGGCCATCGGCATGGCGCTCCCTCACCAGGACTATGCAGTCCCGCAAACCGCCGCTAAAGTGCGGGCCATGGGCGGGACAGAATTTCTGATCATTTATGGGTTGATGTTACTGACCGTCGGTCTGGTTGCTGGCGTTTTGGCAGGGCTGCTGGGGGTCGGCGGCGGCATTGTCATTGTCCCTTCCCTGTATTTATTGTTCAATTACCTGAACATAGCCCCCGACATATTGATGCATCTGGCTGTAGGCACCTCGCTGGCGACCATCATTCCAACGTCCATTCGATCTGTCCTGAAGCACAACAGCCGCGATGCTGTTGACATAGGCATACTGAAGCATTGGGGCCCGTGGCTATTTGCCGGTGCCTTACTGGGTACCATCATCGCCGCGTATATTTCCACCGGTGGCTTGATCCTGATCTTTGGCTGCATTGGTTTGACAGTGGCCTTGCATATGGTCCTTTCTTCGCCTGACATGACCATTGCGGACAGATTGCCCCAGGGACCATTAGGATCAGCCCTGCCACTGGTGACAGGAGCCATTTCGACCCTGATGGGCATTGGTGGCGGCACATTGGGCGTTCCAACCATGACGCTGTTCAACGTGCCTATTCATCGTGCCGTTGGTACGGCCTCAGGCTTTGGCGTTATCATTGCGGTCCCTGCTACGATTGGATTCGTTGTCAACGGCTGGGACGCGGCCAATTTGCCTCTGTATTCGTTTGGGTATGTCAGTCTGATCGGATTTGGACTAATCGTACCCGCCACGCTTTTGGCTGTCCCCCTGGGCGTAAAACTGGCCCATTGGCTAAACCCAACAATGCTGCGTCGGGCTTTTGCGTTGTTCCTGGCCCTGACATCGCTACGGATGTTGTGGGACAGTTTGGTTTAACTCCTGGCGACGAAACCTGTCGCTCCCCATTCAATCAGGATTAATTCTGGCCCAATCGTCGGCACTGCCGTTTTTGTCGTCGTTTGTGCTGGACAATCCGCGCATTGCTCGCCATACATCCTGCGCTAGATATATCAGACTGATATATGACAGTTTGGAAGGGTTGCGTCGAATGGACGTCAGAACAATGTGCCTGGGCCTGTTGGTCAAGCAGGAGGCCACCGGGTACGAAATTAAAAAAGCCATCACAAATGGTCATGCCAGTATTTTTTATGACGCCAGTTTGGGTGCCATCTACCCTGCCCTCAATCGTCTGACCGAAGATGGCCTGGTGACCTGTGAGGAACTCAGCCAAGACAAGCGCCCCGACAAAAAGGTCTATCGCATAACCACCAAGGGTATGAACACCTTTGAAATGGCGCTGTTGCAACCGCCAACGGCAGACAAATTTCGATCTGATTTTTTGGCGGCCATGTTCTTTTGCGGCCAAATGCCAGAGTCGCGACTGGTAGAAATTTTGGATGAGCGGGAAGAATTCCACGCTGATCGCTTAGCAGCCCTTAAAGAGCTGGAACAGGAATCACAGAGCGTCGGGGAAACCTTTTTGACCCGCTATGCCATGATGTACCACGCCTCGAATGTCCAGTTCCTGAAGGAAAATAGGTACCTGTTGGAAGCTGATCAAAATGAAGATGACAATGCCGAGGCCGTCCAATGAAACTCCGCCGCCAGCACACAACCGCCATTATAATCGTCGTAGCGATCTCGTTGTGGCAGTTTTCTGGCCTGCTCAAGAGCGAGCCCGCCCCTGAAAAGGCGGCAGACCCCATTGACCGACTGACCGCAGTGCGCGTTGAAACGATCACAGCGCAGATGCACACCAACGAGATATCCATCCGCGGCCGAACACAATCTATTCGCAAGGTGAAATTACGCAGCAAAATCGACGGTCAGGTTGTCGCCACACCGCCTGAAAAGGGTGACCGCGTCAAGGAAGGCGACGTAATCTGTCGAATTTCTATAGACGACCGCGCCGCGCGCCTGGCCGAAGCCAAAGCCCTGGCACGTCAGCGCGAACTCGAAGCCAGCGCCTCAGAACGCCTGGCCGCCAAGGGGCACCGGTCAGAAACGCAGGCAGCAGCGTCCCAGGCACAATTAGATGGCGCCAAAGCCTTGGTTACCCAAATGACCATCGAACTCGACAACACCGAAATCCGGGCACCATTTGATGGCATCGTCAATGATCGGCTGGTAGAGGCTGGTGCCTATCTGCAAAAGGGCGATCCGTGTGCCGTATTGGTACAAGAAGACCCGATCCTGATTGTGGGTAGCGTGTCAGAACAAGAAGTCATCTTTTTGCAAAACGGCACGCAAAGCGAAGTGCAATTGTCTGACGGCAGAACAATCGCTGCCTCCGTACGATTCATTTCTTCGGTTGCCAATGAAATGACCCGTACTTTCCGCGTCGAGTTGATCGCGGACAATCATGATCGAAGCTTGCGAGATGGCATCACCGCCGTCATAACCGTGCCCATTGGGGAAACCATGGCGCATCTTATTTCGTCCGCTTTTCTGGTTTTGAATGATGATGGCGTCATCGGCGTCCGCACATTGGCTGATGGTAATATTGTTGCCTTCAAACCAGTACAGATATTGGGCGATGGACTAGAGGGCACCTGGATACAAGGTCTCGACGACACAGAACAGATCATCACAGTGGGCCATCAATTTGTCCAAACAGGCCAACATGTCCGCGCTGATTTCGGCGAAGCCAAAGTCGGGGCCGTTCAGTGAATGCAATCATCGACGCAGCCCTCAGCCGGTCGCGGACTGTTCTCGCGACGCTGGCGTTGGTGCTCATCGCTGGTGTTTATGCCTATGTAACCATCCCACGAGAAGCCGACCCCGACATATCGCTTCCCTTTGTGATGGTGAACGTGTTTCACGAAGGCATCTCGCCCGAAGATTCCGAGCGCCTTTTAGTCAAGCCAATCGAAAAAGAATTGCAGTCGATCCCGGGTGTTGAAGAAATAACAGCCACGGCCAGCGAAAACAGCGCCACCGTCATTGTTGAATTCGGCGCAGGTGTCGACATCAAAAGTGCTCTCGCCGATGTGCGCGACAAAGTCGACATCGCCAAGTCAAAATTGCCTGCGGACGCGGAAGAACCCATCGTTAACGAGATGAACTTCTCAAACTTCCCCATTCTGGTTGTCTCAATCTCAGGCGACATGCCGGAACGGACATTGCTGCATCTGGCCCAAGAACTGCAAGACGAAATCGAGACGATCCCTGCTGTCCTGGAAGCGCCGCTTATTGGCACGCGGGAAGAAGTTATCGAGGTCAATATCGATATTGCCAAGCTGGAATCCTACAATATCTCGCAGGAAACCCTGATTGAACGTATTTCGCGCAACAATCGCGTTGTTGCCGCCGGCACGCTGGATACCGGACAGGGGCGTTTCCCGGTCAAAGTACCCGGCTTGCTCGAGACCGCGCAGGACATCCTTGACCTACCGCTGAAGGTCAATGGCGACGCTGTGGTTACGCTGTCCGACATCGCGACAATCCGACGAACATTCAAAGACCAAACCAGCATTGCGCGTCTCAACGGCAAACCTGCCATTGGGTTGGAAATCAAAAAACGCGTCGGGTCCAATATTTTGGAAACTGTCGCGTTGGTAAAAGAAATCACCCTGCGCCACGCTGAACATTGGCCCGCAGGCATTGCGCCCTTCTTTTCACAAGACCAGTCATACTTCGTCAACGACCAGGTATCGCAGTTACAAAACAGCGTCATAACGGCTGTATTGCTGGTGGTAATCGTGATGATCATTGCCCTGGGGGCAAGGTCTGCCTTGCTGGTTGGCATGGCCATTCCCACGTCGTTCCTTTTCGGCATCCTGTGTTTGAGCGCGCTTGGGTACACCCTGAATACAGTGGTGTTGTTTGCCCTGGTGTTGGCTGTTGGATTACTGGTTGACGGGGCCATTGTTGTCACCGAATTTGCCGATCGAAAAATGGCCGAGGGGATAGATAAACGCGAGGCCTATGCCCAGGCCGCCAAGCGTATGGCCTGGCCGATCACTGCGTCCATTGCAACGACTCTGGCCGCCTTTTTACCGCTTCTCTACTGGCCAGGTACCATGGGCGAGTTCATGAAGTATTTGCCCGTAACACTGATGACGACGCTCGTTGGCTCGCTCATTTCCGCGTTGATCTTCTTGCCTACACTGGGGGCTATTTTCGGCCGTTCCGATGCCAAGAAGACCGAAACACTGGCCGCATTGGCGGCAACACAGTCCGTCGACACAGAAGCCCTGACCGGCTTTACCGGCGTCTATGCACGAACCCTCAGCAAATTGATCCGCACGCCATTTCGCGTATTGATAGCGGCGGTTGTATTGCTGATATCCCTTTGGACCTATTTCTTCTCGCTGGACCGCGGCATGGAGTTCATGCCCAGCGGCGATTCGCATCTGATCAATCTGGAAATTCGCGCGCGCGGCAATCTGTCTGTGCTGGAGAAAAACGCCCTGGTGCTTGAAGTCGAGGAATTGGTTTCAGACATTGATGATATCGATTCGATGTATGCCAATGTAGGCGGCGGCGGTGCCGAGGCCGATACCGGCTGGACCGGCGGTTCGGCTTCCGATCGCATTGGTCTGATCTCTTTGGAGCTTGCAGACTGGCGCGTTCGGCGCAGATCAAACGACATTGTGGCAGACATCCGCCAGCGCACCGACCACCTTGCCGGCATTATCATTGTGCCTATTCAGATGGCATTTGGCCCGTCGGATGGCAAGGACATCGAGCTGGAAATAGCGTCGACCAATAAGGAATTAATGAAGCCCATCGCCTTGCAAATCCTCGATTATATGGAAAACCATGTCGAGGGACTGTTCGATATTGGCGACACGCTGCCCCTGCCCGGTATTCAGTGGGAAATTACTGTGGATCGTGCGCAAGCGCAAAAATTCGGCGCCGATATATCCACCGTCGGTGGCGTGGTCCAGATGGTAACCAACGGCCTTAAGATTGACGAAATCAGGCCAGATGATGCCGATGAAGAACTTGATATTCGGGTCCGGTTTCCAAAAGGACAGCGCAGTATCGACACGCTCGATCGACTGCAGCACCAGACGCCTTATGGGCCCATCCCTTTCTCTAATTTCGTCAAACGGACCTCTGAACCTCGCGTCAGTTCCATTGAACGTGTCAATGGGCGACCGGTGGTAAAAATATTCGCCAATACCGGGGTTGACTATGTTACCGACAAACAGGTTTCGCAGATTACCGATTGGCTGGCACAACAGAACTTCGACCCACGCGTTGCCATCCAGTTCCGCGGACAGGCCGAAGAACAAGCCGAGGCAGGCATGTTCCTGATCAAAGCCTTCATTGTTGCGCTGTTCATAATGGCGATTATTTTGGTGACCCAGTTCAACAGCTTTTATCACACACTTTTAATTCTTTCGGCGGTGATCTTGTCCACTTTCGGCGTGGTCATTGGCATGATTGTTACTGACCGGCCCTTCTATGTTGTCATGACAGGCGTTGGCATCATTGCCCTCGCAGGGATTGTCGTGAACAACAACATCGTGCTTATTGATACGTTCGATCGTCTCAAAAAGGCAGGCATGGCGCCGTTTGATGCAATCGTCCGCACGGGTGCACAGCGCCTTCGGCCTGTGCTGCTAACGACTTTCACGACCGTAGCGGGCCTGCTGCCAATGATGAGCCAGTTGTCTATTGATTTCATCAATCGGGAGATGGGCTTTGGTGCCCCAACCAGCGACATGTGGGTCGATGTGGCGATGGCCATTGTCTTTGGACTTAGTTTCGCAACTATGCTGACATTGGTGGTCACACCTTGCCTGATTGCAGCACCCTATGTCGTGAAGGAACGAATGGCCTTGCGACGCGCCAAATTGGCATCAGCTGGAGCGCCCGCCGAGTAACTAGCTGAGGTCGGTATCTTCGACAGATTCGGAAGCGGCATTATGGCGATTTCTGAAAGCCCTGACTGCGCTGACAAAAATCGACACCATGTAGATCATGCCGATAAAAATAATCGTCCACCAAAAGAACGACGTCAGCAGGCCGACAAAAACGACAACGCCGACCAATATGGGCACGACATAAGACCGTTCAATCCGGACATATTTGAAAGAATAAGTCGGCACCTGAGAGATCATCAACAGGGCCAAAATAACCATGTAGATGGCGATGAGGACAGGCTGGAACTCCAGACCTTCAAGAGCCAGCGAGGCATATAGTGGTAGCAGCAACAGCCCAGCGGCCCCTGGTGCAGGAATGCCGACAAAGTGTTTTTGCACCTCGCCGCTTTCCTTTGCGTCACGATCAAGGATGTTAAAGCGGGCCAACCGCAGAGCGCAGCACACACAATAAAGCAGCGACACAGCCCAGCCGATGCCGCCCAGTTGATCCAGACTCCAGAAATACAGCACCAACGCGGGCGAGACGCCAAAACAAATGACATCGGACAATGAGTCCATTTCTGCGCCAAAGCGCGAAGTGCCTTTGATCATCCTGGCGACTCTGCCGTCAAGCGAATCAAACAGCCCGGCCATCAAGATCGCCACGGCCGCCATCTGCCAGTCTGCCATGATGGCGAACCGAATAGCGGTCACGCCCGAGCACAGGGCCAAGACAGTCAGCACGGTCGGTGCCAATGACCGGACCGGGATGACCCTGGGCAATTGCCTCAGGCGTCGCTTCTTGGGTTCTATCGGATCTCCGCCCAACGTTGTTCCTCGCTACTCTGTTCATCTGCAATTACTGTTTCACCGGCAATGGCCAGCTGACCTACCGATACCATAGGCACCATACCATCATCCAGATAGACATCCACCCGGCTGCCAAATCGGATGAGACCAAACCGTTCACCAGCTTGCAGGCTGTCACCTTCATTGACGAAACTAAGAATTCGGCGCGCCACCAATCCGGCAATTTGCACGAAGGCAACCGATTTGCCCGTTTCTGTGGCCAATACAATACTCATACGCTCGTTGTCTTCGCTGGCTTTGTCTAGGCTCGCATTCACAAAAGCCCCCGGCGTATACACCTTTCGGACAATTGTCCCGGTCATGGGCGACCGGTTTACATGCACGTTGAACACATTCATGAAGATGCTGATCCTGGTGCGTGGTTCATCACCCAGTTCCAGCTCTGGCGGTGGCGTGACGTCTAATATCATTTGCACGACACCATCAGCCGGGCTGATAACCAGTCCGGCCCTTGTCGGCGTGTGGCGTTCAGGATTGCGGAAAAAATAGGCGCACCAAACGCTCAGGATGCCACCGACAACGCCCAGGGGAGTCCATATCCACCACAGGATCAGGGCGATCACTGCAAAGATGGCCACAAATTTCAGGCCTTCCGGGTGGACCGGCACCATGACAGATTTTACGCTTTCAACGACACTCATAGGTTTCCTGACTACAGCTCTTCTGCCAATACTTCCAGGCGCTTGGCAACTTCCACAGCTTCCTGCTGCCGTTGCCACATGGCTTGATAATGTCCTTTTTCGATGGTGACAAGCACCGAATGTTTGCCGCGCTCCACAATTCTACCCTGGTCCAGCACAATGATCTCGTCTGCATCCACCACAGTCGACAGCCGATGGGCAATGACCAGGGTCGTACGATTAAGCGATACTTTCTTGAGCGAAGCCTGAATTTCCTTCTCGGTATTGGTATCGAGTGCAGAGGTCGCTTCATCAAGCAACAGGATCGGCGGGTCCTTCATAATCGTGCGGGCTATTGCAATCCGCTGTTTTTCGCCACCAGAAACCTTGAGGCCTCTCTCGCCGACGTTGGTGTCATAGCCTTCAGGCTGGGTCGAAATGAAATCATGGATCGAGGCCAGCTTGGCCGCTTCAATGACTTCGTCCTGGGACGCTGACGGCTTGCCATAGGCGATGTTGTAGCCAATCGAATCATTAAACAAGACCGTGTCTTGCGGCACGATACCAATGGCCGCACGCAGGCTCTCCTGCGTCACCAGGCGGATGTCCTGACCGTCAATGGTAATAGCGCCCGATGTGACGTCATAAAATCGGTACAACAAACGAGAAATCGTCGACTTTCCTGCCCCGCTATGGCCGACAATCGCCACCGTATGGCCAGCCGGCACGGTAAAGGACACGTTCTGCAAAACAGTTCGGCGCGGATCATAAGCAAAGCTGACATTGTCAAAAACGACCTCACCGCCCGAACTTTGCAGCTCTGGTGCATCTGGAACATCTGTGACTTCAAGTTTTTGTCGCAACAACCGAAACATTGCTTCCATGTCGATAAGAGACCGTTTCATCTCGCGATAGACAAAACCCAAAAAGCCCAAAGGCATGAACATCTGAGCCAACAACATATTCGCAAAAACAAAGTCGTCAATACCATGGCGGCCAGATACCAGATCGTTAGCCGACATAATCATCACCACAACCAGACCGCTAGCAATGATGCAGTTCTGGCCAATATTCAGCCCAGATAAAGTCACCTGGTTTTTGACCGCGGCTTTTTCGTACCGCTGAAGCGCCTGATCAAAGCGAGCAGCTTCGTGCTCTTCATTATTGAAATATTTGACCGTTTCATAATTCAGCAGACTGTCGATGGCTTTGGTGTTGGCCTCGGTGTCCTGTTTGTTCATTTCACGGCGGAACTGAATGCGCCACTCTGTGACCATAAATGTGAAGGCCACATAGACACCGATCGACCCAAGCGTCGCCAGCGCATATCGCCAATCAAGGATGGTCCACATCATCACGGTTACAAAGGCTATTTCCAGTGCTGTCGGAATGATGTTGAACAGCATAAACCGCAAAATAAAATCAACACCCTGGGTGCCGCGCTCGATAACCCGGCTTAGCCCACCCGTGCGGCGATCAAGGTGAAAGCGCAGCGACATATGATGCAAATGGCGAAATACCTGCAAGGCAATGCGGCGCAAGGCCTGCTGTCCAACCCGCGCAAAGACGGCGTCTCGCAATTCGCCAAAGGCGGGTGACAACAATCGCGCTATGCCATAGCCCACAATCAGAAAGACCGGCACAGCCACCGTCAGGTGCTGCGTCATGCCAGGGTCAGCAGTCATTGCTGCAATGATTTCTTTATAGATGTACGGGATACTGACAGTGACAACCTTGGCAATTGTCAAACAAAGCAGAGCGCCCAGCACTCGCAGCTTCATCTGGCTCTCGCCAACAGGCCACAAATAGGGCAGCAGAGTACGCACGGTCTGCCACTGATTGTAGTTTTCTAGTTCTGGGGGTTGATGAGTTCCCGGTCGCATAATGTCCTGGTCGTTCAAGTGCAAGCCCGCAGCAAATGTCGCGGGGCCATGTTGTATTGACTGTCATACAGGCTAATACCCGACAAAGCCCGCCAAAACGACAGTTTTGTCTGTGAAAGCAATCAGCGTCTTAGATATCTCTGTTCAGGGATATTTCTGCCCGAGGGAGAATGAATTTCTGGCCGGGGAAGATCAGGTTGGGATCACGGATGGCCTCGTTATTGGCCCTAAATATCTGCGTATACAAAATGCCACTGCCATAGACCCGGCGGGCAATGTGCCACAAATTATTGCCGGGCATAATAACAACACTGCTTTCGGCCATCACCATGTCCATCGCATCGGTGGTATCGAACGGTTGCTCGACGCGCAATTCGACAATGTCACCTTCTCTCATCTGGTCCAGTCGCAAAACGTGGCCACCTGCATAAATCATATTATCCGGTGAAAACACCCACTGGCCTGATGCTTCGACCGAAACAGTACCGATGAATTCATTGTCGAGATAGATGCGGATATCCACGCCGGAGTCTGCGACCCCTGAGAAGATAGCCTTGCCGCGTTCATCAAAGTCGAGCGTGGAAACTTCAAGGATCGACGCGCCGATATAAGACCCCGGTTTTTGAAGCACCCGGCTGACACTACCGCCATAACGGGAAGTCAGCACTGCAATCACGCCATTTTCGGTCGTGATTGTTGAGCCGTCATTTCGGACCGGCACGGCCAGCACCACAATATTGTCTGACTGAACAGGATCCATGCCGGTTGAATGAGCGACCAGAGATAGTTCCTGCGGGCCAACTTCTAGCGGTGCATCAAATATCAATACCCACTCACCCGCCTGATTGGCCCGAACGCGGCCAATAATCTGATCGCCAACCTTCACCTCAACAAAAGCGTCAGGCGCGGCGCGCCCGGCAATTACGCCCGTGCCCTCGCGGGAAATACGCACAACATCAAAGGAGGGCAAGATGACATCAACGGCCGCAACCGGCGAACCAACGACAGCAGTCGTGGCGGTTTGGGGCACAATTGGAGCACTGGCAGCTGCGAGGTCTTCACCTTCAGGCCAGATCAGGACTGCCAGCAATGCACTGGCAATAGCGGCTATCGCAATAGCAACAGTGGTCGTCGTCTTCACTTTTTCCTCAAAATATATCAGCGCCGTATTCGAATTTTGATGGCATAAGTCACAATTAAGGCGACATTGTGACCAAACCATTTCAATCCGAAGACCAATGCCTTAAACACTACCAAATCCCCTGCCCAGTATCTGAGCTTTGGGCGGTTTAATGTCAAGTAACTATGGCTTTACTGCGTATGAATTCGATCCATTCCGTCTGTGTTTTCTGCGGCTCTAGGACGGGCACAAATCCCCGTCATTCCGAGATCGCCGGAAAGTTGGGCCATATCCTTGCTAAAGCAAACATCCAGCTGGTCTTTGGTGGCGGAGG
>SMXS01000008.1 GCA_004356955.1 Alphaproteobacteria bacterium
AAGATCTGGTCGAAAACCCAACACTTGAGCTAACACGGATGATCGATTTCATAGGGCCGGGCCTGAACAATGAAGCATGGCTGGCAGAAGCAGCCGCTTTGCCGCGTTATAAAGACCCAGCCTGGAAGCAATTGTCCCAAGCCGACCAAGATGCGCTGAATAAGGCCTGCGCACCAGGATTGGAGTTACTGGGATATGAATTTTAGAGCAGCTAACGATCCCGTTCGTATCGAGTGGTTTTTCGTAAAGCGAAAAACTGTATCGAGATGCGTGCTTGCGTCAGGTCTCTCGATACAACGCTTCACTTCATTTCGCGCCATTCGAGACGAACGGTACGCGCGGCACGTTTGAATCCAAGGGTGCGACTGCGCCCCGGCGAACTTTTTTGCCGCGCACGCGCAGGCCTAAGCCAACGGCTTATTGCCGTGAGCGATTTAATGCCGGAAGTGGCGCATCCCGGTCATGACCATGGCCAGCCCGGCCTTGTCAGCGGCGGCGATAACATCATCATCCCTGATTGACCCGCCGGGCTGAATAACGGCAGTGGCTCCTGCCTCGGCGATTATCTCCAGCGCGTCTGCAAACGGGAAAAAGGCATCACTGGCGGCCACAGAGCCCTTGGTCAGGCTGCCCTCAATACCCGCAGCGGCGGCAGCCTCGACTGCTTTTGAATAAGCGATCTTGGCCGAATCAAGTCGGCTCATCTGCCCGGCGCCGACGCCCATGGTTGCGCCGTCTTTGGCATAGATAATGGTGTTGGACTTCACATGCTTGCAGATGGTGAAGGCAAACAGCAGGTCTTGCATTTCCTGGGCGGTGGGCGCGCGTTTTGTCACGATTTTCAGGTCGGCCTCGGTGATGTGGCCATTATCGCGGCCCTGCAACAGATAACCACCAGCGACCGACTTCATGGTCATGCCATCGGCGTGGGCCGGGGGCAGGCCGCCGGTCAATAGCAGGCGCAGGTTCTTCTTGGCCGACAAGATTTCTTTTGCTTCATCATCGGCATTGGGGGCGATGATCACTTCGGTGAAGATCTTGCAGATTTCCTCGGCAGTTGGCCCGTCCAGCGTGCCATTCAGGGCGATAATGCCGCCAAAAGCACTGACCGGGTCACACATCAGGGCCTTTTTATAGGCTTCCACCAGGCTTTCACCTGTTGCCACACCGCAAGGGTTGGCGTGCTTGATGATGGCGATTGCGGCTGTTTGTGCTGGGTCAAACTCGGCAACCAGCTCGAAGGCCGCGTCGGTATCATTCAGATTGTTATAGCTTAACGCTTTACCCTGCACCTGTTCAGCGGTGGCGATACCAATACGCGGGTTGCGCGTTGTGTAGAAGGCGGCGTCCTGGTGCGGGTTTTCTCCGTAACGCAGGGTTTCCTGCCGCTGGGCTGTTACATTCAGGCGGTCTGGGAAGGTTTGCCCCAATTGCCCGGCGAACCAACTGGAAATTGCCGAATCATAGGACCCCGTACGGGCATACGCCTTGGCGGCCAGTTCCCGGCGAAGCTCTGGCGTTGTTGCGCCAGCATTGTCGGTCATGGCCTGTTGCACGGCGGCATAGTCTTGCGCCTCGACAATCACGGTGACATAGAGGTGGTTTTTAGCCGCCGAGCGAATCATTGCCGGGCCACCAATGTCGATATTCTCGATACAAATATCAAAGTCAGCGCCGCTGTCGACGGTTTCTTCAAACGGGTACAGATTGACGACCAACAAGTCGATGGCCCCAATGTTGTGTTCTGCCATTGCGTCGGCATGCTTGTCGCGCAAGCCCAACAGTCCGCCATGGATCTTGGGATGCAGGGTCTTGACGCGGCCATCCATCATTTCGGGAAAGCCTGTGTAATCAGCGACTTCGGTCACCGGTACGCCGGCATCGGCCAGCATTTTTGCCGACCCGCCGGTCGACAGGATTTCAACACCCTGTCCGGCCAGGAACTGGCCAAACTCCACCAGGCCGGATTTGTCGGAAACGGAAAGAAGCGCGCGCTTGATAGGTTGGGAACTCATGTGATCTCTCTGACGGGTTGGTGGGATGACATATTAGCGGTGAGAAAGGCGAGACAAAAGCCAGCGCACCACGGTAGTAGGCTTCTCGACGGTGCCATGGATGACAATTTGGTTGGTTCGTTGCGGGTTGCCCCGTTCACCAAGATAGATGCTTTCTTCTATCATCAGGCCAGAGACGCATTCCAATTGCCAAACATCACCACCGGGCAGACGCAACTCGACAGCGCCACCATCGACGCTGGGACTTGTATCAACACTGGGGTGCAGGTGGAACCGGATATCGTAGGTGCTGGCATCCTTTTTCTTGGACTTGCCCACGCTTGTCAGCGTGTCGGTACCCGCAATTTCATTGCCGTCGCGGCGAATGCGCAGTTTGCGATTATGCTCCAGCCCCAGGGGGCCTTCATAGCCGTTGTGGCTAACATCCAAGGTAATGGACTCATCGGTTTCATCGCGCAGCACCTTCACCTGGCTGGGGCGACGGCCTATGTGTTGGTTTTCAAGGATGCTGCTGGAATTTCGATTGTCGACGACCAGTGTTGAGTGCGCTGCTGTGGTGCGCGAGGCTCGTTGCCAATCATTCGTTTCCATTGGTTCGCTTGACCCACAATTGATGATCATTCGATCGCTCCCCACGCTCATCTCAAAACTGTTGAGACCAGCATGGGCCTGAATGCTCAGCTCATCATCGGGCGGCGCGCCACTATCCATGATGACCATCACGTCTTTGACCTGGACCCGCTGAAAGCCCGTGTAAACAGCACCTGTGACCGGGTGGCCGGGCGCGCGCGACAGGTCCAGGATGGTATCGATGGCATCGGCATCTTCTTCAAACCCGCCATTGAAAAGGGCCAGTTTGCCGTCCCCCATCCGGAAAAATCGCAGCATGGGTGCAACCCGATCGATGGCTTGCAATAGAACAGGCGGCATGTCCTCGCCAGCTTCCTTCAGGGCGGTGTGCAGCGCGACCAGAATTCGCAGGGCCTCATATTGTTCTGTGGGGCTGCGCGTGGCGATACCGCCGTCAGGCAGTATCTGTCGTTCCAGCTCGTAGGTCATGCTGGCCAAGCCTTTGCGCAGGCGACGTTCCCCTTGCGGCAGGCAAAACCCGCTATAGACCAGGCCGATGGCCGCGGTCAGCCGCGGCAGGCCATCTCGGGCACTGTCAGCTGTGCGGGCCAGGTGCCGGGCCTGACGGGCCATGCTGTTCATGACCGTGCTGTGATAGACCAAATCATTGGTGCTGACGGCGATGGGTGAATGGGTCAACCAGGCAATCAGGCGATGGGCAATGATTTCGGGCTGCCAGGCACCGGGGTGCCAATTGTCAAAATCTTCCAACCAAGACCGGATCATGGCCTCGACGTGGCGTTGGGCGGCCTCGCCGCCTGCAGTCCGAAAATGTCGAAGCCAGCCAAAGCTGTGAATTTCGTCTGCCCAGGCCTGGCTGGGCGCCCGTATCCGCCACGGGTTGCCATTGGGGGCAGATACCAGCCGCCCGGCAAATTCATACTCGCCACGAAACAGGCGGTCAGCCTCATCCGGGTCGCCCGGCCATAATTCGCGTGGGACAAAATCAATCTGGACAGGGTGCGAACCGCGCAACAGCCGTCGATAAAGGCCGGTGGCAAAAAAAGCGTATTGTGCGCGTTGGCGGAAATTGCGCGCGCGCGACGGGTCAACAAAAGCGGGGCTAGAAGCGCGACCTGCCATCAATATGCGGCCTTACAGGCCCGCGCCCCGCAGACCCGCAATATTGCTGGCATATCTAGCGGGGCCACCGGTGAAGGTGGCGGTTCCGGCTACCAACAAATCAGCCCCTGCTGCGATCGCAAGGGGTGCTGTCTTTCGGTCAATGCCACCATCGACCTCTAGATCGATGGTGCGGCCGGTGGCGTCAATCATGGCGCGGATCTGGCGAATTTTGTCCAGCTGGCTTTTAATAAAGCTTTGTCCGCCGAACCCGGGGTTCACGCTCATCACCAGCACCAGGTCGATATCGTCCATCATTTGTTTGATGGTATCGGCAGGCGTTGATGGGTTCAGCGAAATACCTGCCTTGATCCCATGCGCCTTAATGGCCTGGATCGTCCGATGCAGATGGGGTCCCGCTTCTTGATGCACAGTAATAATGTCAGCACCGGCATCAACAAACCCATCGATAAAAGGATCGACGGGCGAAATCATCAGATGTACGTCGAACGGCTTGTCCGTATGGGGTCGCAACGACTTTACGACGCCAGCACCAATGGTCAAATTGGGCACAAAGTGGCCGTCCATCACGTCGATATGGATATAGTCTGCGCCCGCAGCATCGATGGCGCGGACCTCTTCACCAAGCTTTGAGAAATCAGCAGATAATATCGACGGCGATATACGGGTTGGCTGTTGCATAGAGCGTCATTAGCAACTTGCATGCCGCCCTGCAAGTGAACAAATCAATCAGGGGTTTTTCTGCAGGCGCGCAATGTAAAATCCGTCGATTCCACCCTGGTCTGCCATATGGCTGGGTAAGGTGCGCACATCGCCATCGGGAGTGATGAACTCAGGCATCATGCCTGGCTCGTCAGCGGTGATGGATTGGCGGGTAAATTCAGGATGTGCCAGCAGGAATTTATCGATTTGATCAGGGCCTTCTTCGGGCTGCAGGGAACACACACAATAAATCAATAAGCCGCCTGGTTTCACCATCCCGGCACAATTTTGCAGGATCGCGCTTTGCACAGGCACCATTGAGGCAACATCTGTTTCGTCCTTTAGCCACGCAACATCAGGGTGACGCCGCAACGTGCCAGTGGTCGAACAGGGGGCGTCCAGCAAAATGGCGTCGACAGGCCCGCTTTTACGCCGCCAGCGTTTGCCGTCAGCCTCAATAATATCGGCTTTCAATCCCAGGCGCCTCAGGTTTTCGGTCACCCGTTGCAGGCGGTTGGCGGACCGGTCGACCGCGATTACCCGTGCGCCAGCGCTGGCCAGCTGTAATGTTTTGCCACCAGGGGCGGCGCACATGTCAATGATATCCTTGCCGTCGACATCGCCCATCAGCAACACAGGCAACGTTGCGCCCGCGTCCTGCACCCACCAATGGCCCTCATTATAGCCCGACAAATCGAATACTGACCCGCCACTCGTCCGGCGCAGGCTGCCATTTGCCAGGATGTTGGCATCCAGCTTGGCAGCCCATTCAGCCGGGTCCTCGCCCGCTTTCAGGGTGATATCCAGCGGTGCTTCCACCAGATGCGCCAGGGTAATGGCGCGGGCATTGTCGATGCCATAGGTTTCTACCCAGCCGTGCCACAGCCAGTCTGGCGTGGTGTCATAGGCATCCAGCTTGGCCAGCATCTCTTGGCCCTCGCGGGTGATGCGCCGCAATATGGCATTCACCAACCCTTTAAAGCCCGATGTCCGCTTGTCTTTCTGCTTGGACAGCAAGTCGACCGATGTGTTGATTGCCGCATGGTCGGGGACATCCAGATATAAAAGCTGGGTGATGCCCAGTCGCAAAATGTTACGGACCACTTTCATTTTCGGTGGCAGGGGCTTGGTCAGGCATTCGTTGATCAGCAGATCAATATGCCCCAGGCGTCGGATGGTGGTGGTGACCAGCTGGCGCACAAAGGCGCGGTCGCGGCCTTCCATGCCGCCGGGCACGGCTTCAAAGGCGTCATCAAGGGGCATGCGATTGTCGAGTATCGCGCCTAAAATGGTGGTGGCAATTTGCCGGGGCATATCCATGGCGATTGCCTATACCTTGAAGATTGGTTTATCAAGGCGTGAAATAGGCCGCAAAGGATGCAAGGGTAAAACCATGAGTGACAAAAAGGCCCAAGAAAAGACAAAGGACCACGCTGCCGACGCCCTTAAAGAGGCAGAGGCAAGACGCGCCATCCAAAAAGAAAAAATGGCGAAAGAAAAGCGGGGCAATGAAGGTGCCAATGAATTTGCCGATGAATTTGGTGGTCGCGACGGGCCAGAGGCCACCCGTTATGGCGATTGGGAAAAGAACGGCATCACTTCTGATTTCTAGCGGCGGACTTTTAGGCTCTGGTGCCATCGCGCGTTTGCGTTAGTGTAGCCGGGGAAGTCAAAAATTCGGGGGGAACCATGAGCGCACTTACAGCAATGCCACTGACATCGTTAGGCACCATATTGGTCGTTGCCTTTACCTTTTATGCCAGCATGGGCGCTGGCAAAATGCGCGGCAACGTTAAGGCCCCAGCCACGACCGGGGATATTGAATTCGAAAAAGCCTTTCGCATTCACTACAACACCATCGAACAATTGGTGATCTTTTTGCCGCTTCTGTGGCTGGCAGCCCCCCATTGGGGCGACTTTTATGGTGGTGGGACAGCCCTGGTGTGGGTCATCGGTCGCATGATCTATGCACGCGCTTACCGACGCGACCCCTCCAATCGGACGACCGGATTTGTCATCACATTGTTGGCCTTGTTGGTGGCCTTCCTGGGGGCCTTGATCCCGCTTCTCATGATGCTGTTTTAGGACCTCTGACTGGCCTGCGCTCGTCTTTTGCGACGGGCGGCAAAGGACAGGTTCAGCACTTCGACCAAAGCTGAGAACGCAATCGCGAAGTAGAAATACCCGCGCGGGATGTGCATGCCAAAACCGTCGGCAACCAGGGCCATGCCGATCAACAGCAGGAATGACAACGCCAGCATCTTGGTGGTTGGATGCTTTTGGATAAAGGCAGCAATCGGCCCGGACATCCACAACATCACACCAATGGCAATGGTTACCGCGGCGATCATGACCTCGATATGTTGTACCATTCCAATGGCCGTCAGCACCGAATCCATCGAAAACACGACGTCCAGCAGCATCACCTGAATAATCACGCGCCAGAACTGGCCCGCGCCCGTGCTTTTGCGGCGCTCCACCACGCCTGCGCCTTCGATAGAATGATGAATTTCGTTGGTGGCCTTGGCCAACAGGAAGCCGCCGCCGCCGATTAAAATCAAATCACGCCATGAAAAGCTAAGGTCAAAGGCCTCAAACACCGGCGTCGTCAACTCAGTCAGCCAGACAATTGCAAACAGCAACATCACACGCATCACCAGCGCCCCAAGCAGACCAAAGGTGCGCGCCCGTGGTTGCTGCGCTTGCGGCAACCGTCCCACCAACACCGAAATGAACACGACATTATCGATGCCCAACACAATTTCGAGCAATGTCAGCGTGGCCAATGAGGCCCAGATGGTCGGGTCAGTGAGTAGTTCCATGGAGTTACCTGTTCATCCTGTTTTCGACCAAATCATCCACCACCGCAGGGTCCGCTAGCGTCGATGTGTCGCCCAGATTGGAAAAGTCGTTTTCAGCGATTTTGCGCAAGATGCGGCGCATGATTTTGCCGCTACGGGTTTTGGGCAGGCCAGGGGCCCATTGCAGCAGGTCTGGTGACGCAATGGGGCCGATTTCTTTGCGAACCCACAGGACCAATTCTTTGCGTAGATCATCTGTGGGCTCGACGCCCGTGTTCAAGGTTACATAGGCATAGATGCCCTGGCCTTTGATGTCGTGCGGGTAACCCACGACCGCGGATTCAGCGACGTCGTGGTGGGCGACCAAGGCGCTTTCGACTTCTGCTGTGCCCATGCGATGGCCGGAAACGTTGATCACGTCATCGACCCGGCCGGTGATCCAGTAATAGCCGTCTTCATCACGCCGGCAGCCGTCGCCGGTGAAGTAACTGCCTTTATAGGTTTTGAAATAGGCTTCTTTGAAGCGGTCATGGTCGCCATAAAGCGTGCGCATCTGGCCGGGCCAGCTGTCCTTCAGGATCAGATTGCCTGACGCTGCACCTTCAAGTTCCTTGCCATCAGCATCGACCAAGGCGGGTTGGACGCCAAAGAACGGCTTGGTTGCCGAGCCCGGCTTTTGACCGATGGCGCCAGGCAACGGCGTGATCATGATGCCGCCGGTTTCAGTCTGCCACCAGGTATCGACAATGGGGCAACGACTGTTGCCGACCACGCGGTGATACCACAGCCAGGCCTCGGGATTGATCGGCTCACCGACCGACCCCAACAGGCGCAGGCTGGCGCGCGATGTTTTGGTGACGGGCTCGTCGCCTTCGCGCATCAGGGCGCGCAATGCGGTGGGCGCGGTGTAGAAGATGTTGACCTGGTGCTTGTCGACGACCTGCCACAGGCGTGAGGCGTCCGGATAGGTGGGCAGGCCTTCAAACATCAGGGTGGTCGCGCCGTTGGCCAGCGGCCCATAGACGATATAGGAGTGCCCGGTGACCCACCCCACATCGGCGGTGCACCAGTAAATTTCGCCATCGTGATAGTCGAAGACATATTGGTGGGTCATCGACGCATAGACCATATAGCCACCCGTGGTGTGCAGCACGCCCTTGGGTTTGCCCGTCGACCCCGATGTGTAAAGGATAAACATCGGGTCCTCGGCATTCATTTCCTCGACCGGACAGTCCGCAGAGACAGATGCTGCGGCGTCTTCGTAAACAACGTCGCGGCCCTCCACCATATTGACGCCTGCATTGGTGCGGGTGACGACGATTACGGTGTCGACATCCGGGCATTTTTCCAGCGCCGCATCGGTGTTGGCCTTCAGCGGGATGGCTTTGCCGCCGCGCATACCTTCGTCGGCGGTGATGATGCAGGTACTGTCGCAGTCAAGAATACGCCCCGCCAGCGCGTCGGGTGAAAACCCGCCGAACACCACGGAATGCACCGCGCCAATGCGGGTGCAGGCCAGCATGGCATAGGTCGCCTCGGGGATCATGGGCATATAGATGGTGACGCGGTCGCCTTTTTTGACACCCCGGCTTTTCAGCACATTGGCAAAGCGGGAAACATGTTCGTGCAGCTGGTTGTAGGTGATGTGGGACGAATCTGCCGGGTCATCGCCTTCAAAGATAATGGCGGTCTGGTCGCCGCGTGTTTCCAGGTGCCGATCAACACAATTGTAACAGGCATTCAGGGTGCCATCTTCATACCATTTGATCGATATGTCGCCCTCGAAGGTCGTGTTCTTGACCTTGGTATAGGGCTTGATCCAGTCAATACGCTTGCCGTGTTCACCCCAGAACCCGTCCGGGTCGTTGATGGATTGCGCGTACATGTCTTCATAAGCATCGCTGTTGACAAGCGCGCGGGCCGACCATTCGGCCGAGACAGGAAAAAATTGTTCGTCAGACATAAGTAGGTCCTGAAATAGAATGAGGGAAAAGGATGATACGAAGCCTGCCAGCCGTATGACAAGCCTCTAAGCGACGATGATCTGGCCGTCTATCAGTTCTAACGCAATGGGGGTCAGCCATTTGCCACGGCAGGGCCCTTTGGTGCACAGACCGTCAGCAATGTTAAAATAGGCCGCATGATTGATACAGAAAATCGCCTCGCCTTTGATGTCTAAAAATCGGGTTGGGTTCAGATTGAGCGGCAGGCCAACATGCGGGCAGGTGTTCTCGTACGCAAAAAAGGCCTCACCCTGGCGCTGGATAAACACCTCAAAGCGCCAGGTCCCCTTTTTGAAGGTAAAAGTTTTGGCCTTGCCGTCTTCAATATCACCTAGCTGGCACAACACGTCGCCAGCCTGGGGGCCATCAGTCGGACTGGCCAGGCTGGTCAATGACAGGGCATCTGGCCGTGGGTCAGGGGTCTTGGGTGCTCGATTATTCATTGTTTGGGTCGATCAGTGGTTAGTTGGATCAATCGCCCTGCGGTGCCAGCTTGCCTAAAAACAAATTGGTCGCGGTAATGTCCATGGTGCCAAACACGCCATCCGTCCAATAGGGGTCGGCTTCTGCCAGGGCGCGGACTTCTTCCAGCGAATTGCCCTCGACAATCAATGTGCTGCCACAGGGTTTGTCATTTTCGTCCAGCAGTGGCCCCGCCAGCAGGATTTTGTCGCTATTTTTGCCCCAATATTCCAGATGCGATGGGCGGACTTCCATGCGCCGTTCCAGATTGTTGGGCTTGTCCTTGGCATAGATGACAAATTGCATGGGGGTCTCCTGACAGATGGGTTAGATGGTCTCGGCCACAAAGGGTCGGGACAAAAGGGCTTCAAGCTCGTCATTCACGGCGGCACCGTGATGCAAAACGCGATTGACGGCCAGACAGATCGGCATGTCGACGGATCGTTGTTCGGCCAGTCTGGCCACGGCTTTGGCTGTGTGCACACCTTCGGCTATGGATTTGCGCGTCGACAG
>SMXS01000119.1 GCA_004356955.1 Alphaproteobacteria bacterium
ACGTTTTTAACGACCTTGCCACCCGCACGGAACTCCTCACCCCTGCCACTGACAGCACTGAAGCCCAATAGATGGTCGCGTACAGCACCGGCCTTAAAGCGGCGCGGCCCGTTGCTGGAAACCATGACTGCACCGCCGATGGTGCCTTTGGCAGAAGTGCCCGACAAAACATGCCCCCAATCCTGGGGCTCGAACGTCAGCATCTGGCCTTTGTCAGACAACAAGCCTTCGACGTCCTGCAAGGGCGTGCCGGGGCGCAGGGTGATGATCAATTCCTCGGGATCATACTCCATCACCCCTGACAGGGCTGACAGATCGGCCTGATTGTCGGCCACGATGGGCGCACCCAACCCGCGCTTGGTGCCTTGGCCGACCAGTTCCAATGGCGACTTTTCAGCATTGGCCCACTGGATCAGATCGCGCAATTGCGCCTGGTTTTCTGGTTGAAAGATATCAGTCATACAGGGTAAGGCAGTCTCTAGAACCGGGGCAGATCGGGGAACGGCATCTCGCCGCGATGGATATGCATCCGGCCCAATTCGGCACAGCGATGCAGGGTCGGGAATACTTTACCAGGATTAAGGTAACCATTTGGGTCAAAAGCACATTTGACCCGCTGCTGGTGTTCCAGATCAGCCTCCGAGAACATTTCCAACATCAAATCACGCTTTTCCGTGCCGACACCGTGTTCGCCAGTGAGCACACCGCCAACAGCCACACACAGACGCAGGATTTCCGACCCGAATTCCTCGGCTTTTTCGACCTCGCCCGGAACATTCGCATCATACAGGATCAGCGGGTGCAGATTGCCGTCACCGGCATGAAACACATTGGCCACCAACAGGCCATAACGATCAGCCATTTCGCTGATCTTGCCGAGCACCTCGGGCAGCTTTTTCCGTGGGATGGTGCCGTCCATGCAGTAATAGTCCGGCCGCAATTGCGCCACAGCCGGGAAAGCGGCCTTGCGTCCCTGCCAGAACCGCAAGCGTTCCGCCTCGCTGGTCGACGCACTGATCGACGTCGCTTGTGCCTGTCGCGCCAGCTCTGACACCTGGTCGATCAGAAAATCGACTTCGGCTTCGGTCCCGTCCAGCTCGACAATCAAGACAGCCTCACACTCGGGATAACCAGGATGGCAATAGGCTTCGACTGCATCAATGGTCAGCCGGTCCATAATTTCCATGCCAGCTGGGATGATGCCTTCGGCAATCACGGTGCCAACACACAGACCCGCCGCCTCGACAGAATCGAACCCCAGCAACAAAGCCCGGGCCGTCTCGGGCTCTGGTAAAATGCGGACGGTGACTTCGGTAATCACGCCCAACAGGCCCTCTGACCCGGTGATAACGCCCAACAGGTCATAACCGTCGGCGTCCATATGCTTGCCGCCAAAGCGCACGACTTCGCCGGTTATCAGCACCATCTCGACGCCCAGGATGTTGTTGGTGGTCAGGCCATATTTCAGGCAATGCACCCCGCCAGAATTTTCGGCCACATTGCCGCCGATGGTACAGGCGATTTGGCTGGATGGGTCGGGTGCATAGTAAAAGCCATCGCCCCGAACCTCGTCGCTGATCGCCAGATTGGTCACCCCGGGCTGGACCACCACACAGCGGTTTTCATAGTCGACATCGACAATTTTGTTGAACTTGGCCATGCCAATCAACACGCCATCTGCAAGCGGTAACGCGCCGCCCGACAGGCCCGTCCCTGCCCCGCGCGGCACAATCTTGATGCCCATTTCATTGCACAGCGCCATGACGGCAGAAACCTGTTCGGTGGTCTCGGGCAGCACCACAGCCATGGGCATCTGTTTGTGCATGGTCTGCGCGTCGCTTTCATAGGCGCGCAACTGGTCCTCATGGGTCAACAGGCACTCCGATGGCACCAATTGTTCCAGCCGCGCCATCAACGCGTCGCGACGCGCCAAAATCTCCGGATCTGCAGTGATAATGTTCATAGTGGCAGTATAGGCATTCGACAGGCTAAGATGCCACTCAATCTAGTGGGAATAGATGATGTTTTGGGGAAGACAATTATGAAGTTTGAGAATTTTGATGATCGTACTTACGACCATATCGAGGGCTGGCACATCAACGATGACGCGCCTGCGTCTTCGTTAGAGCGCAAATTTCCCTATATTGACAACGGCACCGATATCCATGATGCAGCCCGCTATTACGATCCCAAGATCGCCCAGTTGGAGTGGGACCGCCTGTGGACGCGGGTCTGGACCATTGCCGGGCGCGTGTCTGACATCCCCGAGGCTGGCGATTACTTTACCTATGCGTTAGGGCCAGAGAGCTTCATCATCACGCGAACCAATGATGGTGATATCGCAGCCTACTACAATGTTTGCCAGCATCGCGGCAATCGGCTGGTGCTGGATGAATTTGGCAGCACCGAACACTTCACTTGCGTATTCCACTCCTGGCAGTGGAACCTTGACGGCACCTTGAACCAGATCACCGATCGCGAAACCTTTCGGGCAGAAACTATTGCCGATAACCCACCCTTGGCCTCGGTCACTTGCGACACATGGGGTGGTTTTGTGTTTATCAATATGGACCCTGACTGCGAGCCTCTGGCGAACTTTTTATCCCCTGTTGCGGACCAATTGGCCCCCTACAGGTTTGAAGACATGGTCGTGGTCAAGGATGTGCAGACCTGGTGGCCCGCCAATTGGAAGACAGCGCTGGACGCGTTTATGGAGAGCTATCACGTCCATTCGATCCACTCAGAGATCCTGGGATTCTACGACGATTATTACCAACAATGGGACCTGATGGGGAACGGCATGAGCCGCATGCTGATGGAATTTGGCACCGTCAGCCCACGCCTTGATGACCAGGACACCGTCAACGAAGGCCTGCAAGGCATGCTGGCAGACGCGGGCCTGGACCCGTCGAAATACAAGGGCCCCGCCAGCGGTGTTCGCCGCGCAATCCAGGACCACAAGGTCGCGCAAATGAAAGCCGATGGAACATGGCTTGACGGCCTGGTCGACAACCAAGCCACCGACGATTGGGCGTTTTACATCTTTCCCAACGTCACGCTGAACATTCACCCCGAAGGCTTTTTGATGCAGCGCTTTCGGCCCGACCCCAAAGACCCAGAGGGTTTTATCTACGACATTGAAGTGATTTTGCACCCGGTTGAAGACGCGATTATCCCCATGTATATGGGCGTCGAGGAAGGCACGGACTGTTCCGGCAAGACGCGCCCTGAGCGTCGCCATATCAAGCGCGGGGAACCTGGGCTGGGGTCTGTGCTAGAAGCAGATTCCATTCTGATCCCTGTTGTGCAACAGGGCCTGAAGTCCAAAGGTTTTGGTGGGTTACGTTTTAGCGAGCAGGAACAACGCCTGCGCCATCTGCATGCCGAGATAGATCGTTACTTGAGCGGTGAAAAGTAGTCTTGGGTCAGGACCCTACGCTGCGCGGGTAATTTTCAGGCTTTCCCACACGACATTCAGTGCCACGACAAGGTCTTGCATCATTTCATCGGTGTGGTTGGGGCTTGGT
The DNA here is from genome assembly GCA_004356955.1 of Alphaproteobacteria bacterium. Classification (GTDB taxonomy): domain Bacteria; phylum Pseudomonadota; class Alphaproteobacteria; order SMXS01; family SMXS01; genus SMXS01. Next base: position 3,528 of record SMXS01000119.1, read on the forward strand.
GTAAAGCGCAACCGTTCGGTCCCGCGCGGTACAGTTGGGTAATTGATCGGCTGCACATAGATGCCGAATTTCTGCATCAGCTCATCCGACACCTGTTTGCACAGGCTGGGATCGCCCACCCATACGGGCACAATATGGCTGACGGATTCCATGACGGGGAGGTCTGCATCCCGGAACATCTGCTTCAAGGTTGCCGCGCGTTCCTGGTGTTTCACGCGCAGATCACCCGCATGTTTAACATAGCGAATGCTTGCCAGCGCGCCGGCAGCAAGAACCGGCGAAAGAGATGTTGTAAAGATAAAGCCCGGTGCGTAAGACCGAACAACGTCGATGATGTTTTTCGTACCGGTGATATACCCACCCATCACGCCAAAGGCTTTGCCCAACGTACCCTCAATGATCGAGATACGATCCATCAGGCCTTCGCGCTCGGCAACACCGCCACCATATTCGCCGTACAAGCCAACTGCGTGCACTTCATCCAGATAGGTCATTGCGCCGTATTTGTCGGCTAGGTCACAGAATTCCTTAATGGGTGCAATATCACCATCCATGGAATAGACCGACTCAAAGGCGATTAACTTGGGCACATCCGGGTCAGATTGTGCCAACAATTCTTCAAGGTGTTCCACATCATTGTGCCGGAAAATCAGTTTCTTCTGACCAGAATGACGAACGCCCTCAATCATCGAAGCGTGGTTCAGTTCGTCAGAATAGACAATGCAGTCAGGCAGGATTTTGGCAATCGTGCTCAGTGTCGCATCATTGGAAATATAGCCCGAGGTAAACAGCAACGCTGCTTCCTTGTTGTGCAGTTCCGCAAGCTCACGCTCCAACAGCACATGATAGTGGTTCGTGCCACTGATATTGCGGGTGCCACCAGCGCCAGCGCCATTGGTGTGCAGGGCCTCTTCCATCGCGGCAATGACGTCGGGGTGTTGACCCATGCCCAAATAATCGTTCGAGCACCAGACAATAATATCCCGTTCAGCATCGCCATCATAATGGCGTGCATTCGGGAAGGCGCCTTTACGGCGGCCAATCTCCATGAAGACGCGATAGCGACCTTCTGCTTTTAAAGCATCAATTGCTTCTTCAAACTTGGCTTCGTAATCCATCGTGAATTGTCATCCTGCCACGCGCGTTTGAACGCACTCAGAAATTGCACCCTAATGGGTCATGCCCCCGAACACAAATGATTGAGATCAATATTACTGGCAAAAAATGCAATGAAAAGGGCTTAGCTGCTGTTGTGGTATTACCGTCTGAGGCGGCCACAAGGTATTGTATGCCTACCGTCCTGTGCGCGCAAACAACAAGGCGGCACCCAGACTTTTAAGGCTGATCTTGCGGGAAACTTTGTAACTCTTGGTGCCGTTATCCAGCTCGACAAAGACATAAAGATGCGCATTGTCAGTGGCCTCTAACACCGCCACCAAAGCTGCCCGGTCTAAAACAAAGTTCGCACGGCCGTCTTGCATGTCCAACATCGTCGCCGAAAAGCTCTGCCAGTCTTGCCACCCGTCCGGGTCTTCACGAACAGACAGGTTTACGGCGACCTGTTCCTGGGGAGTAATCGGGGACACATGCACGCGCAGGGCAGCACTGTTGTTTCGGGAATCGATGACCGTTTCGATAACCAGGCTTTGAATGCGGGTTTTGCTGACAGCCCGCCACCCCAGTTCCGGCGCACTTTCCCGCACCGTCCAGGCACACCAGATATTCTCGTCATCGAAACAACGATATTCGTTGGCTGCAGCTGTTGTCGTCAGCGAGGCAACACCAAAAAACGCCAATAATCCGATTGCCAGAACACGCAATGAGGAACCCTCCTTGCTACTCCTACAGAATATAGGCGCAGACGAGAGCGAATTCACATCTTTGTCAAAAGGGTCACAGGTGATGTCGCTTAAAGCTTGCCTGCCAGCATCTTGATAACGCCCGAGAAATCCAGCCCGCCATGGCCGTCGTCGGACAGCTTGCCGTAGATTTCCTCGGAGTCTTTGCCAAGGGGCGTTGCCGCGTCGACGCTTCGCGCAGCTTCTTGGGCCAGGCGCAAATCTTTCAGCATCATGTCGACGGCAAAGCCCGGCTGATAGTCATTATTGGCCGGCGACGTGGGGATAGGACCCGGTGCCGGACAGTAAGATGTCATCGACCAATTTTGGCCCGAGGCGGTGGAAGAAATATCAAAAAATGTCTGCGCATCCAGGCCTAATTTATCAGCCAAATTGAAGGCTTCGCTGGTGCCGATCATGCAAATGCCCAACAGCATGTTGTTGCAGATTTTTGCTGCCTGGCCGTTACCACCGGCGCCAGCATGAAAGACATTTTTTCCCATGATATCCAGGAACGGCTTGGCGCGTGCATAGGCTTTGTCCGACCCGCCGCACATGAAGGTAAGCGTGCCTGCCTCGGCCCCGCCAACACCACCTGACACGGGCGCGTCGATCATATCGATGCCCTTGGCAGTCGCATTGGCGATCACGTCGCGTGCTGATTGCACATCAATGGTGGAACTGTCGATAATCAACGTGCCTGGGTTCACAACATCAATCAGCGCATCGTTTTCGACATAGACGCTGCGGACATGCTTGCCAGCCGGCAACATGGTGATCAGCACATCAACGTCGGTTGCCGCGTCCGCTGCGGTGGCGGCCGCCGTTGCGCCACGAGACACAGCGGTTTCCACGGCTGCATCGAAAAGATCAAATGCCTTGAGCGAGTGCCCGGCCTTGATCAAATTGTGGGCCATGTGGCCACCCATATTACCCAGGCCGATAAATCCGATCGATGCCATGATGTTTTCCTCTCTGTTGTCGCGCCCTTCAATGGCGGCGTATAATCTGGTGTTTAGGCCCGCGTTCCGACGGGTCCACTAATTTTAGGCCCGCGTTCCGACGGGTCCATTAATTTTAGGCCCGCGTTCCGACGGGTCCATTAAAGTGCAGGTCCTGGTCACCCAGGCCTTCAAAATAAACGTCGATGTCTGCTGCGCTGACGTCTGCAAATTCTGCCGGAGCCCATTTTGGGTCATTGTCCTTGTCGACAATCACCGCGCGAACGCCTTCATAAAAATCATGCGCTGCCATCACGCGACTGACAATGCGATATTCCAGCTGCATGCAATCGTCAAAGTCCAACTTGGCCCCTTCCCGCATCTGGCGGAAGGTAATGTTGACGCTGGTGGGTGATTTGGTCTTCAGCGTTTTCAGGGTTTTGACTGCCCAGTCAGAGCCATTGGTTTCCAACGCATTCATGACGCCCTCAACACTGTCTTCGCGGAAAACGACATCAATCTGGCCCTGCAGGCGTTGCACATCTGATGGGCCAGCATCTTCGCCCAACTTGTCGAGGATGGCAGCGACAGAGGCGTTGTCTGTGATGTCGCCATCTGCCAGTGCCTTGAGTGCGCCGTCGACATTTTCCGACGACATGTAATGTGTGGCGATACCCAAATAAACGGCGTCCGCCGACTTCAGCCGATCACCCGTTAGGGCGCTGTACATACCTGTTTCGCCAGGACACCGCGGCATAAAATAGGTACCCCCTACATCGGGGAACAGGCCAATGCCCGTTTCTGGCATGGCATACATTGTGCGTTCCGTCGCAACCCGAAAGTCGCCATGCACAGACAGACCACAGCCACCGCCCATCGTGATGCCATCAATAAAGGCGATGTAGGGCTTTGGGTAGTTCTTGATATAGCGGTTGAGGCGATACTCATCCCAATAAAAACCAATCGCATTGGGGAGGTCCTCTAGCCCGTTATTGCGCAGCCACAAAATGTCGCCCCCGGCACAAAAGCCCCGGTCACCGGCCCCGACGATGACGACAGCCTTGACGGCATCGTCTTGGGCCCAGGCTTCCATTTGCGGGTGGATTGCCAGCACCATGCCCTGGGTCAGCGCGTTCAGCGCCTTGGGTCGGTTGAGTGTGATCAGGCCAATGCCGCCACGAGTTTCAAACAGGACTTCCGCTTCGTCAGTCATGGAGATCAGGTCCTCTATCGATTTTCAGGATATGTATCGCTTAACAAATAGCGCGAGACAATAACCCGCATTATTTCATTGGTGCCTTCCAGTATTTGATGCACCCGCAAATCCCGCAGGTAGCGTTCAATCTGATACTCTTTCATATAGCCATAACCGCCATGCAATTGCAGGGCTTCATTGACGATCCGAAAACCGGCATCTGTCGCGAATTGTTTGGCCATGGCGGCCTTGGCTGTTGCATCGGGGTCCCCCCGGTTTACCTTGAACGCAGCCTGATAAACCATTAACCGTGCGGCCTCCAGCTCAGTGGCCATATCAGCCAACTTGAATTGCAATGCCTGAAATTTGGAAATGGGCTGGCCAAATTGTTGGCGTTCTTTCATATATTCGATGGCGCGCTCAAGGCAGGACCTGGCACCGCCGAGCGAACATGCCGCAATATTAATGCGGCCGCCATCCAGCCCCTTCATGGCAATGGTAAACCCGTCGCCTTCTGACCCCAGCAAATTGCCTGCAGGTATACGACAATCCTCCAAGATCACAGCTGACGTCGGTTGCGACTTCCAACCCATCTTTTTCTCGGGCGCCCCGAAAGACAGGCCAGGTGTGCCTTTTTCAACAACGAATGTGGAAATGCCCTTGGGACCCTCTGCACCTGTCCGAGCCATAATGACATAGACATCGGACCGCCCACCGCCAGAGATAAACGCTTTGGTGCCATTGAGCACATAGTGGTCCCCATCGCGAACGGCCTTTGTCCGCAGACTGGCTGCGTCTGATCCTGAACTGGGTTCGGTCAGGCAATAGGATCCAAAAAGCTCCATCGTTGCAAGCTTGGGTATCAGCCTCTGGCGCAATTCTTCGTTGCCCCAATTGTCGATCATCCACGACGCCATATTGTGGATCGAGATATAAGCCGCCGTAGACGGGCACCCAACGGCCAGTTCTTCAATGATGATGGCTGACTCGAGACGACCAAGCCCTACGCCACCGAAATCATCACTCACATAAATGCCAGCAAAACCAAGTTCTGCTGCCTGGCGCAGTTCGTCTTCAGGAAAGATTGATTCCTCGTCCCAGCGGGCTGCATTGGGCTCAAATACATCGCGGGCGAAGTTGCGTGCCACATCCTGAAAGGCTTGCTGATCTTCAGTAAGATCGAAATCCATGGTGTATTGTCTCCTCGTCGTCTGATTTTGGCAGGCGTGTCGACCCTCCCAAAATCACCCTGATACCTGGCGTGATACCGACCGTCGCCGGAATCTCGGCATCAATGTTGTGCCATTGTGAACTGCCTTTTTAGCCAATGCCGAGGCTATGGAACAATGTAAATTTGCTCAGATGGCCAAAAAAACAGCGCGGTTGCATGTTTCCGACCTTGTTACCAGTCAGAAACACAACAGACCGCGTCTGTTCGTACTTTATTGGGCCGAATTAGCCCAGTTTTTGGATCACATCGCCGAACAGCTCTTCATCCGACCTTAGCTCTTTTGAAACAGCCAGTGGCCTGGAAACCCAAGTTTCGTTGATCAGATCACGCCAAGACACGTTGTTGTTGGTGCCGTTGCCGCCCCAAGAACCACAACCCAGTGAGAACGTCTGGCGCATACCATTCCATAGGTTACCACTGTTGGAGGCTGCCTGAGGCTGGTTCACCATGACGCGGGATGTCTTGGTTGCGTGCGCCATCTTCATGATGTTTTCATCAGAATTGGAAAAGATACCGCATGAGTGACCCTGGCCCTGATAGGCTTGGATATCGTTGGTCATCTGAATGGCTTCATCAATATCCTTGGGATGGTAAAGAGCCATAACAACGGACATCTTTTCACCTGAGAACGGATACTCAGGACCCCAACCAGTTTCTTTGACGATGAAGAAGTCCTTGCCTTCAGGCAGGTCGATGCCAGCCGTCTCGGCAATAAAACCAGCAGACTGCGCAACGATGGCCGTGTTCAGATGGCCGTCATGCCAGATCGTGGCTTGCAACAAGATTTTTTCTTCATCAGAGCAAAGGTAACCGCCCGTGCCTTCAAGTTTGGCAAGCATGTCATCATAAATGGCATCAACCAGCAGAACCGAATTATCGGAAGAACACGAAGCCGCAAAATCAAGCGTCTTGGACAGGTGGATTTTTTCAGCAGCGTCATCGAGGTCAGCGCTGGCATCGACAGTAATAACGGCATTGCCAACACCTACACCAAGCGCCGGTGTGCCGCTGGAATAAGCAGCGGTGACCATGGCACCCCCACCGGTGGCGAGCACAAGATCACATTGGGCCATCAGCTCAGTTGTTTTTTCAAGCGTTGGGGTTTCAATACCGATGACCAGATCAGCGGGTCCACCGCATTTCACAATGGCTTCGCGCATCAGGTCGCAGATCATTTTGTTGGTCAGCTTGGCCCGAGGATGTGGGGCAACGATGATCGAGTTGCGGCCCTTCACGGCATGGATCGCTTTGATGACCGGGGTTGCCTCGGGATTAGTCGACGGGGCCAAAGCACCGATAACACCCTTGGGCTTGGCGATCTTGATGATGTTGCGCTCTGTGTCTTCTTCCAGAATACCAACAGACTTGTCGTCGATAATGTCCATCAATGTGGCGCGTGTCTTGCGAGAGATCTTCAGGAACTTGCCATCATAATTGCCGAGCTGTGTTTCATCGACCGTGAACTGGGCGATTTTTTCTGCAACGCCGGGGCGGGCAACGGACCACACCATGGCGCGGATCAATTCGTCCACCTGTTCTTGTGTATAGTTTTCGATCTGGGCTTGGGCTGCGCGTGAGCGCTCCATCAAACCTGCGATTTCGATTTCAGCTTCAACAACTGCTTCTGACTTTTCTACTTTTTCTAGCATGACAGCCTCTCTTTATCCTTGAGTGTCCTAGGTTTGCCCCGAAGGCTGCCGCAGATCCCATCTACATCAGCCGGAAATTACCAAGCACGCATAACACAGACGATCCAGCAGTTCTGCAATAAATCGCAGTATCCCTTGGGTCGTCTCACTTGCTCTGACTTCTAAGGGGCAGGGCGATATTTCTGAGGATTACTCTACACAAGACAAATATGCCTGACTATGCGAAATTATACGCTAATAGTGTGCAAATATGCAGATTACTGATTCTGATGAGAGGTGAGTGAAATCATATTTAATTGGGATGACTTACGACACTTCCTAGAACTGTCACGCCGTGGAAGATTGATCAGCGCAGCACAACATTTGCAGGTCGACCACACCACTGTGTCCCGACGCATCGCCGCGTTGGAAGAATCACTGAACGCCAGATTGTTCGACAGAACGCCCCATGGGTACCAGTTGACCAAGGCGGGTCAGTCGCTGTTGATCCATGCCGAGGCCATGGAAGCCCAATCCATCGGGTTGTACCAGGATGTCTCAGGCGAGGACGCAACCCTGTCGGGCACGGTACGCATGGCCGCCACTGAAGGCCTGGCCATCGAATTTCTGTCGCGCCATATGAACCGGTTTCGCGAACAACACCCCGGCATTGTGCTGGAACTGGTGGCCAGCACCCCGCCCCTCAATCTGTCACGTCGCGAGGCTGACCTGGCGATCACCCTGTCGCGGCCACAGACTGGCCGCCTGATTGCCTGGAAGCTGGCAGACTATGCTCTGGGCCTGTATGGCGCGCAGTCTTATCTGGAAAGATCCCCCCAGATCAAAAATATTGGCGATCTGAAAAAGCATGATTTCATCTGGTATATCGACGATCTGGTGACCCTGCCACAGCTGCGCTTTATTGATGAATTGATCAGAGAACCAAAATTTGTCTTCAAATCCACCAGTGTGATCGCCCACTTTAACGCAGCGCTTTCAGGCCTGGGCCTGGCCCTGCTGCACCGGTTTGCTGCCGATCCCGAGCCAAGCCTGGTGCAATTGCTGCCCAATAAAATTGACGTCAGACGTGAATTTTGGCTCGTGGTTCATGAAGATTTGCGCCATGTTGCACGGATTGAGGCTGTGTGCGACTTTCTCACCGACCTTATGATTGAATATCAGCCAGCTTTGCTTGGAAACTAAATCGATGACGAAACGCCCTGCTAATCCCTCAACGCCTGCCTATCCGGCGACCCGCATGCGCCGCCCGCGCATGGAAGACTGGTCCCGTCGATTGGTGGCAGAACATGGCGTGACAGTCGATGATCTGATTTGGCCCATTTTTGTCCAGGACGGCGACAACACCCGCACCGCTGTTTCTTCCATGCCCGGCGTCGATCGTCTAAGCATTGACCTGGCGGTTGAGGCTGCGGCAGGTGCCGCCAATTTGGGTATCCCTGCCATCGCACTGTTTTCGCATACAGTCCCAGGGCTCAAGACACCCGACGGTGCCGAGGCAACAAACCCAGATAATCTTATTTGTCGCACCGTCAGGGCCATCAAGGACCAGGTTCCCAATATCGGCGTGATGTGTGATGTTGCGCTGGACCCTTATACAGACCACGGACAGGACGGCGTGATCATCGACGACAAAATCGCCAATGATGCATCCGTTGACATCCTTGTCCGTCAAGCGCTTGTTCAGGCCCAGGCCGGGTGTGACATCATCGCCCCCAGCGACATGATGGACGGCCGCATCGGTGCTATTCGCATGGCGCTGGAAGACGGCGGGCATCACGATACAATGATCATGGCCTATGCGGCCAAATATGCCTCTGGTTTTTATGGGCCTTTCCGCGATGCGGTTGGGTCATCAGCCACCCTCGGCAAAGCGGGTAAAAAGTCCTATCAAATGAGTCCCAGCAATGGCGACGAAGCCCTTCGTGAAGTTGCGCTCGATATTGCAGAAGGTGCTGACATGGTGATGGTCAAGCCCGGCATGCCTTATCTGGATATCGTCCATCGTATCAAAGCTGAATTTGGCGTACCGACCTTTGCCTACCAGGTCAGCGGCGAATATTCGATGCTGTGTGCGGCTGCCCAAAATGGCTGGCTGGACAAGGATATTGTGATGCTGGAAAGCCTGCTGGCCTTCAAGCGCGCTGGCGCTGACGGTGTGTTGACCTATTTTGCGCTCGACGTCGCCAAACTCTTGGCGAACTGATCACTTAAACACTTGAAAACAATGGCGAAGCAGTCTTTGCCGCGACAAATACTGCCATGGTCGCCGCAATTTATGGTAATAAACGGCGGGGGATATAAGTAAGAATGGTTATCGAAGCAACAGTCGTCGCTTGGCAAATGTGGTTTGTATTCGCTGTCATTGCGGCAGCGATCGTGGCCTATTCAATTGAAGACTTTCCTATCGAAATAACGTCTTTGGTCACGCTGGGTGCGCTGCTGATCTTCTTTAACCTGTTCCCACTAAAGGGACCGGATGGCGATTTGCTGCTGACCACGCGCATGCTGGTGGCCGGATTTGCCGAACCGGCGCTGATTGCCATCATCGCGCTGTTGGTTGTCGGCCAGGGACTGGTGCAGACCGGCGCACTGGATGGCGTAGCCAACAAATTGGTCGAATTGGGTACCGGGCGGGGCGCGCTGGTCATTATTGGCAGCCTGCTATTTGTCGCACTCATCAGTGGCTTTCTCAACAACACCCCCGTGGTGGTTATCTTCATTCCGATCATGAGTGCATTGGCAGAAAAGCTCGATAAATCTGCCAGCTCGGTCATGATGCCCCTCAGTTTCGCTGCCATCCTTGGCGGCATGACGACACTGATCGGGTCCAGCACCAATCTGCTTGTCTCGGGCAGTATGGCAAGCCTGGGGCTGGAGCAGCTGGACTTCTTTTCGTTCACGCTGCCAGGGTCCGTCCTTGCTGGTGTGGGCTTGGTCTATGTCGTCTTTATCGCCCCTCGCCTTTTGCCAGAACGCAGCGCAAAATCTGGCGATCATGTCAACGAAGACGGCCGGCAATTTATAGCCGAAGTCAAAGTCCTGCCGGGCAGCCTGTTGGCTGGTGAACAATCGGTGGCTGGCATGTTCCTTCAGTTGCCTGGCATGACAGTGCGGCTGATCCAGCGCGGCGACAAAGCCATCTTGCCACCATTTGACGAAACAACATTGCAAGCTGGCGACACGGTGATTGTCGCAGCAACACGCAAAGCATTGACTGAATTGTTCTCTCACAACCCCGATCTTGTCGAAGATACGGCACTGCCCATGGCGGACGAAGATGTGACCAAGCCCAAGCTGGGTAGTCGGATTGTCGCTGAAGTTGTTATTGCACCGGCCTCTCGCATGGATGGACGGACATTGGCACTATCCGGGTTTCACAGCCAAACCAACTGCATTGTCCTGGGCATTCAGCGGCGATCCCGGATGATCCGCACCAGCATGAACGACATTCGGCTGGAAGCCGGTGACGTGATCCTGGTGCTGGGGCGTCGTGACGACGTGACGTCGCTGCGCAACAATCCAGACGTCTTGCTGATGGAATGGTCGACACGCGAGATGCCCAAGCGGGCGTTTGCAACCCGGGCCTTGCTCATATTTGGCGGTGTTGTTTTGGCCGCCGCAACCGAAGTCTTGCCTATTGAAGTCGCCGCACTGGTAGGCGCAGCCATGATGGTCGTGGGGCGCTGTCTCAATGTTCGTCAGGCCGCCCGAGCGGTCGACCGGCGCGTCATGTTGCTGGTAGCCACCGCCCTGGCACTAGGGGTATCGATGCAGGCTACAGGTGGCGCATCCTTCCTGGCCCATGGCCTGGTTACGGCGCTGGACGGGATGGATCCGGCAGTCACGCTGTCGGCCTTCTTCTTCTTGATTGTCGTCATGACAAATGTCCTGAGCAACAATGCCACAGCCGTTTTATTCACGCCCATTGCGGTAAACATGGCGCAGGAAATGGGTGTTGATGTGATGCCGTTTATTCTCGCCGTTATCTTTGGTGCCAATTGTTCCTTTGCCACACCGATTTCCTATCAGACCAATTTGCTGGTGATGGGCCCCGGCCACTATAGTTTCAGCGACTTCGTTCGGGCTGGCACGCCGTTGATTGTGTTGCTATGGTTGACATTCTCTTTCTACATACCGTGGCTATACGGTTGGTTTTGACCCCATACTGGGATGTAGGCATGCAAGGAACCATGAGAATTGACTGATCAATTCATCAAATTCCCCCGATTTTATCTGACGGTTCCGTCGGTGTGCCCCTATCTGCCTGACCGCTTTGAGCAGAAGATATTTACCGAATTGAGGGATGGTCATGCGACAGAGCTGAACAATTCTTTGTCGAAAATAGGCTTTCGGCGCTCGCAAAAGGTCGCCTACAAACCGGCTTGCGAAGATTGTGACGCTTGTCTTTCCGTACGCATCAGTGTGAATGCTTTCCGGCCATCGCGCACCATGCGGCGTGTATCCCGCAACAATGCCGATCTGACTGCAACGGATTATCCGCCAACGGCAACACAGGAACAATACGACCTGTTGTCCCAATATTTGAACAATCGCCACGCGGAAGGTGGCATGGCGGGCATGAGCCGCGAAGACTACACGACGATGGTCGAGGAAACGCCAGTTGATACCCGAGTGGTTGAATTCCGCAAATCCAGCGAAAACGGTGACCGCGAAACCCTGATTGGCGCCTGTCTGACAGACATGCTCGATGACGGCCTGTCAATGATTTACAGCTTCTATATCCCTGATCTCAGCGAACGCAGCTTCGGTACCCACATGATCTTACATCATATTGATTGGGCCCAACGCCTGGGGTTGCCCTATGTTTACCTGGGCTACTGGATCGAAGAATCCGATAAAATGAGCTACAAAGCCCGCTTCCAACCGTTGGAAGCCTATGAAAATGACGCCTGGCGTCCCCTGAGCCCAACTAAAAGCTAGGCCCAATTGTGACTGATCAATCTGACGACTCGCCCCACGACCCAGGCGCCAAGGACGGCCAAACCAGCAAGTTCCTGCGCCGCAGCTTTTTGACAGGTGTAGCAGCCACTGCCGCGGCTGGTGTTATCGCCACCACTGCGCCGGAAACGCGGGGCGATACCAAGGCAACCGCCAACAAGTCGTTCAACCTCAATATGGTCACAACCTGGCCCAAGAACTTCCCCGGCCTGGGAACGTCCGCTGAACGCTTTGCCGGGCGCGTGGACAAAATCACCGATGGCAGCGTGAAGATCAAAGTGTATGCCGCTGGCGAATTGGTCCCCGCTATGGGAGCCTTTGACGCGGTCCAACGCGGCCTGGCTGACATGTATCATGGCTGCGAATATTATTGGCAGGGCAAGTCAAAGGCCTTCAATTTTTTTGCAACCGTTCCCTTTGGCCTGACAGCGAACGAAATGTCAGCCTGGATCCGTTGGGGCGGCGGCCAGGAATTATGGGACGAATTGTCGGCCCAATTTTCTATCAAACCCTTCATGATCGCCAATTCAGGCGTGCAAATGGGCGGTTGGTTCAAAGAGCCGATCAATACGCTGGAAGACTTCAAAGGCTTGAAAATCCGCATGCCCGGCCTGGGCGGCGAAGTGCTCAATCGGCTGGGTGCCGCCTCCGTTACGCTGCCGGGTTCCGAGATTTTCCAAGCGCTACAATCTGGCGCAATCGATGGTACGGAATGGGTAGGCCCCTGGAACGATCTGGCGTTGGGCTTCTTCAAAGTGGCCAAGAACTATTATTGCCCCGGCTTTCATGAACCCGGCACGGTTATGTCCCTGGGGATTAATCTGGATACCTGGCACTCGTTGGCCCCATCACAACAGGCTGCCATTGAAAGCGCTGCCACAGCGGAGGTCGAGATAACACTGGCGGAATTCAACGCCAAAAACGCTGTTTCCTACGAGGAAATATTGGCAATGCCAGACATCACAGTACGGTCCCTGCCCGATGACGTCAGTGTCGCCATCGCCCAGACAGCCAGGGAAGTCCTCGCAGAGATCGCTCAGGAAGACGATTTGACGAGGCGGGTGCACGATAGCTTTGTCGAATTCCGGGAACGGTCGATCAAATACAACCAAGTGTCAGAATACGGCTATGCACGCACCCGCATGCTTGAGAGCTTGAGGGACACCTAGGCTCGTGACCGCCCTCTATCAATTTATTGACCGTTTCAGCGAGACCCTGGGCAAAACCATTGCCTGGATTGCCCTGGTCATGGTGGTCCTACAGTTCAGCCTTGTCGTCATGCGCTATCTGTTTGGCTTCAGCGCTGTGATGCTGGACGAAAGCCTGATCTATCTGCACGGGTGTCTGTTTTTGTTCGCCGCTGGATATACCCTAAAACATAATGGCCATGTCCGCGTCGACCTGACCTATAGCACGGCACCAGCGCGAACCAAGGCACTGGTTAACCTGTTGGGGACGCTGTTCTTCTTGTTGCCTCTGTCGATTTTCATCTGGTGGTCTGGCATGCCATTTGTCGAAGCATCGTGGCAAAGCATGGAAGGGTCTCAGGAAACCTCGGGCCTGCCATTTTTGTACCTGTACAAAACTGCCGTTTTGGTCTTTGCCGCCTTGTTGGGTATTCAGGCCCTCGCCGAGGCAATTAAATCTATCTTGGTGTTGCGCGGCGAAACCGTCTCAGCCGAAGACGATTCATTGGTGCTGTAACCAACGATGGAACTTGCTGAAATATTCATTCTATTGATGGTGCTGGCCACTGGCGGGTTTTTGCTCTGCGGCTTTCCTGTCGCCTTTACTCTGGGTGGCACGGCGCTGATCTTTGGCGGGCTGGGCGTTGTCTCTGGCGTGCTGGAACTACGCGACCTGATGCTGTACCCGGACCGCATCTTCGGCACCATGACGAATTCTGTTCTGATGGCCGTGCCTCTTTTCGTCTTTATGGGTGTGATGTTGGAGCGTTCCAAAGTCGCCGAAGAATTGCTGGAAAGCATGAGCTATCTGATGCGCAGGGTCCGCGGCGGCCTAGGCATATCGGTGACCATTGTCGGTGCCCTGCTGGCCGCCTCGACTGGCATCGTCGGTGCCACTGTTGTCACCATGGGATTGATCTCACTGCCCACCATGCTGCGGCGCGGTTATAGTCCTTCACTCGCCGCGGGCACGATTGCAGCGGCGGGCACTTTGGGGCAAATCATCCCGCCCTCGATTGTGCTGATCCTGTTAGGCGACGTGCTGTCCACGGCCTATTTGAATGTCCGGCGCGAATTGGGTGACGCAGCCACCCATACCGCCATTTCCGTCGGCGACCTGTTTGCCGGGGCCTTGTTGCCTGGCCTGGCATTGGTGGTCATGTACCTTGTGTATCAGTTCGGTGTGGCAATCTTCAGGCCCCAAGATGCACCCCCCTATGATGACGCCCACAACGAGCACGACACAGGCGAAACACCCAGTGTGTTACAGGCATTCTTTCCGCCATTTTCGCTGATTGTCGCCGTGTTGGGGTCAATCCTCAGCGGCATAGCCACACCCACCGAGGCCGCTTCCGTCGGGGCAATCGGGTCGCTGTTCCTGGCGGCCATCAAAACTGGTGATGGGTCCAAATGGCCCATTTACCTAGGCCTTTATGCCATCATCACTTTGTTATTCCTGAACGCCTTTTTTGATCTGCGCATGAATCTGGTGGTCATACCGATGGCCAATCAGATCGCTATTGGTTTGGCCCTGTTGAGTTGCGCACTCGTCGCCCTGGCGATTATCGCTGCGATCCTCAATACCATTCGGAATGGCGTCTTGACGGCGGTGGTCCGATCGACAGCGCAGACCACATCGATGGTCTTTGTTATCTTGATCGGTGCGTCGTTATTTTCGCTTGTTCTGCTGGGCTATGGCAGCGACGACATTGTGCGTGACATGTTATCAAACTTGGCAGGTGGCAAGATCACTGCCCTGATTGTGGTGATGCTGGTCATGTTCGTGCTGGGATTCTTCCTCGACTTTATCGAAATCACCTTTGTGGTGGTCCCTATCGTTGCCCCGGCCCTGTTTCTGATGGGTGTCGATCCGATTTGGCTGGGCGTGATGATGGCATTGAACCTGCAAACCAGTTTCCTGACCCCGCCCTTTGGCTTCGCTTTGTTTTACTTGCGTGGCGTGGCGCCCGCGAGCATCAGTACCGGGCAAATCTATCGCGGGGCCGTCCCCTTCATCATCATCCAGGTCATTGCCTTGGGTGCACTGGCCCTGTTCCCCGCGTTGGCGACCTGGTTGCCCGAAGTGGTTTTTAACTAAAATCCAAAAAACATTCAAACGTGCTTGATGGTGCAAGGAGCAGTCGATAAGGTCGATGCAACTTTAATCCATCAAAGATACCGGGGAGATCATCCGTGCAGTTAAGCCGCGACGAACTATTGAGTGCGTACACCAAAATGCGCACCATTCGTGAATTTGAAGAACGCCTGAATGTTGAGTTCCAGAAGGGAACAGTACCAGGGTTTATCCATCTTTATTCGGGCCAGGAAGGCATTGCCGTTGGCATATGCGAGCATCTGAGTGAAGACATAGACTATATCGGCTCTACCCATCGTGGCCACGGCCATTGCATCGCCAAAGGCGTCGATGTCAAAGGCATGATGGCCGAGATTTTCACTAAGTCGACCGGTCTATGCGGTGGCAAAGGCGGGTCGATGCATATTGCTGATCTGGACAAGGGCATGCTGGGCGCCAACGCCATTGTGGGTGGTGCCCCACCCTTGGCCATTGGCGCAGCGCTGACCGCCAAGACACTAAAGACCGGCGGCGTTGCCATTCCGTTTATTGGTGATGGCGCAGCCAACCAGGGTACTGTTGCTGAGTCCATGAACATGGCCTGTGTGCTGAACCTGCCCGTTGTCTTTATGTTTGAAAACAACGGTTACGCCGAGTTTACCGCCGCCTCTTACGCCACGGCTGGTTCGATCGAAGCGCGGGCAAAGGCCTATGGCATGCCGGCGACCACCATAGCTGGCGATGACTTCTTTGCCGTACACGAGGCGGCCCGCGAGGCCATCGCCCGTGCCCGTGCTGGTGAAGGCCCAAGTGCTATTGAAGCCACGGCCTATCGTTTCCACGGACATTTCTCTGGAGATCCGCAGGTCTATCGCTCGGCAGAGGAATTGGCCAGCGTCCGTGAAGACCATGACGTGCTTAAAAACTTCCGCAAACGGGTTACCGAGGCTGCCCTGCTCGACGATGCCGAGATGGATGCCATTGATGCCGAAGTCCTGACGCTGATCGATGAGGCCGTGGCCGAGGCAATGGCTGCGCCTGAACCAACAGAAGCAGACCTCTATACAGACGTCTACAACACCTACCAATAGAGCGGAAAAAATCATGCCAGTCATTACTTATCGAGAAGCCATCAACCAGGCCATGGCACAGGAAATGCGCCGTGACCCGTTGATTGTTGTTATGGGCGAAGACGTTGCCGGCGGCGCCGGTGGCTCTGCTGGGGGCGCTGAAGCCGCTGGTGGTGTCATGGGCATCACGGCAGGCCTTGCGACAGAATTTGGCCGCGACCGCGTTATCGACACGCCCATTACTGAATCTGCCATTATGGGCATGGGTGCCGGGGCAGCGCTCACGGGTTTGCGCCCAATTGCCGAGCTGATGTTTGCGGATTTCATCGGCGTTTGCTTTGACCAGATCTACAATCAAGCAGCAAAGTTTCGTTATATGTTTGGCGGCAAAGCGGTCACGCCTTTGACCATTCGCACCATGATTGGTGCGGGCATGGGGGCTGGGCCACAGCATTCGCAAGCCATCTATCCCTGGCTAACGTCGGTGCCGGGCCTGAAGGTTTGTGTGCCGTCCAACCCCTATGACGCCAAAGGCCTGATGATCCAGGCGATCCGCGATGATGACCCGGTCATTTTCTGCGAACATAAAAGCCTGTTGGGCATGGAAGGCGAAGTGCCCGAAGACCCGTATACGATCGATTTCGGCAAGGCTGCCATCACCCGCGAAGGCACGGACCTGACCATTGTATCCATGTCGTGGATGGTTAATTTCTGCAACGAAGCTGCCGACCAATTGGCGTCTGAAGACTTCAGTGTCGAAGTTGTTGATATGCGGACCACATCCCCGCTGGATCGGGAAGCCATCTTGAAAAGCGTGCGCAAGACTGGTCGCTTGGTGGTCGTGGACGAAGCCAACCCCATTTGTTCGATGGCGTCTGAAATATCAAGCATCGTGGCCGAACACGCTTTCGCTGCACTCGATGCCCCCATCAAAAAGGTGACCGCACCCCACACGCCTGTGCCTGCGTCGCCAAAACTAGAAGCCCTTTATATTCCGGACACGGCCAAGATCGTGGCGGCTGCTCGTGAGACGCTGGAATACGAACTCTAAGGGCAACTTGATGGTTCTGCGTCGTCTGATCTGTATGGGTGCGGCTTTTTTGTTGGGTAGTTGTACCGCCGAGCAACAGCCGCCCACCGCAGAACAGGCCACCGTCCTTGATGGAGCGGCGCTGTACCAGGAAAACTGTGCGGAATGTCACGAAGGCGGCGTGTTCAAGGCACCACACGTGGTGACCTTCAACATGGCCCCGGCAAAATTCATCCTCACGGCAATGGACGGGGTGATGGCACAACAAGCGGCCGAGTTGAATGCAGATGAACGCATTGCGCTGGCAGAATTTTTAACCGGCCAGAAGGTCGGCGCGCAAAGCACAGCTGTACCTGTCCTAATGTGTGAAGACGGGGCATCACCATTCGATTTCGACGCACCAAGACGAGCCGAAGCCTGGGGTATCACCCAGGAAAACACCCGATTTGTTTCTGCAGACCATGCCGGATTGGTGGCCGAGGATGTCCCCAAACTAAAACTGAAATGGGCTTTCGCCTATGCGGATTCGACGCGGGCCCGGTCGCAGCCCGTTGTTGCTGGTGGCGCCATCTACATGGGCAGCCAGGACGGCACAGTCTATGCGTTAGACGAAGAAACCGGCTGCGCTCGCTGGACCTATCAGGCAGAGGCCGAGATCAGGTCTGGCCTGACCATTTCCGACTGGGCTGACAACTCACCAACGGCCTACTTTGGCGACTTTAATGCCAAGGTGTATGCTGTAGACGCCACATCTGGCGCAGAATTGTGGACCCGCAATGTGGGTGACCATGTCAGATCGACCATCACAGGGTCACCAAAGCTTTATGATGGCGTCCTCTATGTGCCCGTCTCCAGCCAAGAGTGGGCCTCTGCGGCAGACCCAGGTTACGAATGTTGCACCTTCCGAGGGAACATTGTGGCGCTGGATGCCAACACCGGCGAGCTGTTGTGGCGCGGCCACGTGATCCCGGGCACACCCGCAAAAACTGACCGTGTAAATGGTGCAGGCACGCCGATCTGGCATCCTGCAGGTGCGCCTGTGTGGAACAGTCCGACAGTGGATGCAAAGCGTGGCCGTCTTTATATGGGTACCGGCGAGGCCTACACGTCGCCCGCCGTTGACACCAGCGATTCAATTGTCGCCATGGACATGAAAGACGGCTCGATTATCTGGCATTACCAGGGTACGGCAGGCGACGCCTGGAACATGGCTTGCACCATTGCCGACAAATCCAGCTGCCCAGAAGAAAACGGGCCGGACTTTGATTTTGGCGCGCCCCCTATTCTGGTCACGAGCGAAAGCGGACAGGACATTTTATTGGCCGGGCAAAAGTCTGGCTTCGTCCATGCCCTTGATGCCGAGACAGGTGCCTTGATCTGGAAAAAACGTATTGGTCTCGGTGGTTTTGCCGGCGGTGTCCATTGGGGCATGGCATCCGATGGCAAAGTATTGTTTGCCCCCAATGCGGACACAGATTTTTACGGCTATTGGGAAGGCGAACGAAAGCCCGGCCTCTATAGCCTGAACATCGAGACGGGCGAGACAAATTGGTTCACTCCTGCCCTCGACACCTGCCCTGAAAACCTGAAACCCGCCTGCGACCCTGGCCTGTCGGCTGCGCCCACAGCCATGCCTGGCATTGTCTTTGCCGGTGGTTTTGATGGGGTGTTGAAAGCATACGATGCAGCCACTGGCGAAGTGGTCTGGGAAATCAACACCGTGCAAGACTATCAGACAGTCAATGGCGACATCGCCCGCGGCGGCTCGATAGAATCCGATGGCCCGGTCATTGCCAATGGCAAGCTGATCGTCAATTCGGGCTATCTATATGGTGGCCGCATGGCCGGGAATGTACTGCTGGTCTATTCGGTAGACGGCGAATAGCTATCTCGATTCTGGCAAGGCAAAAGCGACGACTGAATCGCCAACTTCAGCACCAAAATACAGATGGTGGCCTGTGACCATCACAACATATTGCCGCCCGTCGATCTGGTAGGTCATCGGCGTGGTCGACTGGCCTGCAGGCATCTTGAAGCGCCACAATTCTTCGCCTGTATCCGTGCTGTAGGCCCGGAAATATTGGTCGATGGCTGCGCCAATAAATGTCACGCCCCCTGCAGTGGTGATGGGCCCGCCAATATTGGGAGTGCCCAAATTCCACTCGAATGGCACTGGCAGATAGTGTTCTAACGACCCAAGAGGCACGCGCCAGCGTACTTTGCCTGCGTCAAGATCAACCGCCACAAGTTCACCCCATGGCGGTTCAACACAGGGCGCGCCAAAGGGTGACAGCAACCATTGCGTCGATGCCCCGTAAGGCGTGCCGCGTTGCTCAGTGACAACGCCATCTTCATTCATATTGATACCGTCGATTTCACCGACATCCTCGCGCGGGATCAGCGTGATTACCTGCGGGACATTGTTAATGTTCACCAACATCAGACGACGATCCGGGTCGTAGGATGGACCGCCCCAATTGGCGCCACCAGAATTACCTTGCGCGAAAAGCGCGCCATTACCGGTTGTGGGCGGCGTAAACATGCCTTCATTGGACAGGCTGGCAATCAAGTCCTTGCACCCCGCACGGTCCAGAAAACTAAAGCCCCAGGCATCTTCGGGTGTTAAATGGGTCGACAATAATTGCAAACCTTCGATGGGAAAGGGCTGGGTCTTGGCCAGCCATTCGCCAGGCATGCCGTTCTGTGGCACTGGCTTTTCTTCAATCGGATAAAGCGGTTCACCGGTTTCGCGATGATAGACAAAGACGAAACCCTGCTTGGTATTTTGGACAACAGCAGGGATCGTTTCGCCATCGCGTTCGATATCGACCAAAACAGGCGGTGACGAGATATCGTAGTCCCAGATATCGTGGTGAACCTGTTGGTGATGCCAGACGATCTCGCCCGTTGACCCTTTCAACACGACCAACGAGCTGGCATAGAGATTGTCCCCCGGACGTTCGCCACCCCAAAAATCTGGGGACGCGCTCGAGGTCGGCAGAAACACCAAATCGCGTTCCTCGTCGACCACCATGGTTGACCACACATTGGCAGCCCCCGTGTTTTCCACAGACCCGTCCAGCCATGTCTTGGCCGCCGGATCGCTGGGATCGCGTGGGATGGGGTCGAACTGCCACTTTGGTTCACCCGTGCGGACATCAAAAGCAAAGACAGTGCCTCTGGGCGCGTCGGCCCGAAAATTGTCCATGATGATGCTGCCCGTGACAATGACACCGTTCAGAACAACGGGGGCAGAACTTAATTTCAACTCCCCCGGCCACAATGGCATCACGACCTGCGGAATATGGACAGATCCTTTGTCGCCAAAACCATCACATAATTTGCCGCTCAAACCGTCAATGGCAATCAACCGCGCATCATTGGTCGGCAGGATAATCCGCAACGCGCAATGCGCCCCTTGGTCTGCCTGATCATCGCGCCATTGCACCACGCCGCGGCAGTTATGATAGAAGGGCATCGTCAGCGACAGTTCGACTTCAGCATCGAATACCCACTTTTCCTGGCCGCTGACGGGATCCAGCGCAACCACCCTGTTGAAGGGCGTGCAAATGATCAGACTTCCCGCCACCAGGATGGGCGTGTTCTGGGTCGAACTGTTCAGAATATTGGCCATGCCACGGCGTTCGACCTCACCCGTGTGGTAGGTCCAGGCGAGCTGTAATTGCGAAATATTTTCCGGCGTGATCTGGTCCGCCTGGGAATGGCGTGTACCGGCAGCATCGCCGCCATAGACAGCCCAGCTATCATCGCCGGCAATCGCAGATGACGCAAAAATACCCACAAAGCCCATGACTAGAAGCAGGGAAATCCACCGCATGATCAAGGGCGTAGTATCCATCTGACGCTCAGTTTCGGCCTATTCAGCCGCTATGCTGTAGGCCGCTGCCATACCGTTGCGCAGCAACTTACCCGGCAGGTCACCCTCTGGGTCCACCATGTCCTGATTGTTCTGACGCAACAACGTGCCGTTCACGATGACAGCATCGATACCAATAGCATCGGCGCGCAACCGATCGGCACCGCCCGGTTGGTCATAGACACGCTCCAGCGGTGCAGCGGCTACCGTGTCCGCATCAAACACCACAACATCAGCGGGTACGCCTACGGCCAGCGTGCCCCGGTCTTTGATACCAAACACTTCAGCCGGACGGGACGTCAACATTCGTACGCCTTGCTCCAGGCTCAAGACGCCTTTTTCACGGACCCAATAACCCAGCAGATGGGTCGAGAAACACGCATCACACAACTGGCTGGCATGGGCGCCGGCGTCTGACAGTCCCAGGACGGTATTGGGGTCATTCAACAATTCACCAATTTCTTCTTCATTGATGTTAAGGACCGAAAGGCGGAAACGTGCCTGCAGATCGGTGGCCAGCGCCATATCCAGCGCCAGGTCGGTGGCATCGACACCGCGTTCGGCGGCGACTTCGGCAAGGTTGCGTTCCTCGATCGAGGGGTCGGGTTTGTAAGACACAATGATCGTCCGTTCTTGCCAACCCTGGAAGATAGGCAGCAGACTGTTGCGGAATTCCTCGCGCCACTCGGCATCCGCGAATGCTTCCAAACGCCCTTCGCGCGTACCAGCGCCCAGGTCATTGAACATCTGCATGGTCTCGAACGGGAACGGATTTTCCCACTGGAATTCAAAGTTCAGGGGACGACACGCCACCTGCGGTATCACGTTGATACCCTGGTCAATCAAGTCTTGCGTTTTTTGCAACTGCTGACGATGGCCACCCTCGCCAAATAGACCAGACAACAAGGCCGTCCAACTAACGGTTTTGCCACTGATCTGCGCTAGGCGGGTGAGCTCCTTCAGATAGAAGCCCGGTCCTATATTGACCTGCGTCATGGCATTTTCATGATCCGCCAGCGGCCGGACCAGTGCTTCGATCTCAGATTGTTCTGCCAAGCGGCTGGGCACAGGCTTGCCCTGATAACCAACATGGGTGATGGCTTTGGAGGTCGCAAACCCCAACGCACCGGCATCCAGCGCCTCTGCAACCAGCCTCTGCATTTCAGAGACTTCGTCGTCGGTGGCCGCGCGTTCGACGGAAGCTTCGCCCATGACATACATACGCAACGGTGTGTGCCCTATCAGCACAGCCATGTTGATGGCCGTGCCAAGATTCTCAACGACATCCATATATTCCGGGAAGGTCTCAAAGCCCCAATCATCGCCCAGGCCTATTTGCAGGGTCGCCAACGACATGCCTTCAACCTGTTCCAGCGTTTGCAAAATCAATGTGCGGTGTTCGGGTCTTGTCGGGGCGACACCAAAGCCGCAATTACCAACGACTGTTGTGGTCACGCCATGCCAGGGCGAGATCGTCATCATGCGATCCCACATAATCTGTGCATCATAATGCGTGTGGATATCGACAAAGCCCGGCGATACAATTTTGCCCGTGGCGTCTATCGTCTTGGTGGCGTCCTCAGTGGCGTCCCCAAGGGCGACAATTGCACCATCCTTGATACCGACATCACCTATATAGCGCGCTGCGCCTGTCCCATCAATAATGGTGCCACCAGTAATTTTCAGATCATATGTCATGGGGTTCTGTGCTCCTGCCGCCTAATTTCCCTTGTGCGCTGATTAAAGCATGCGTCCGATATGGGCACCACATTTGTTTTGGCTGGCCATATTCACTTTGCGTCCCTGTTCTGTCGCTGTTAATCGTCTTACAACGAAATTCAATAAGGAGACGACATTATGGGAAGAATGGAGGGGCAGATTGCTCTGGTAACAGGCGGCGCATCAGGACTGGGAACGGGCATCGCCAAGCGCTTCACCGAAGAAGGCGCCATTGTCACCATTACCGACATCCAGACAGAAAAAGGTCAAGAGGTCGCCGACGAACTGGGTGCCACATTCCTGCAACACAATGTTGCTGAAGAGTCCGATTGGGAAAGCGTCATCGCGTCTGTTCTGGATGCCCATGGTCGCCTCGATACGCTGGTGAACAATGCGGGCATCTTCAACAATTTCCCGATTGATGAAATGCCGCTGGAAGAATGGCAGCGCGTTATCGATGTCAATCTGACCGGTGTGTTCCTTGGCTGCAAACATGGCGTCGCGGCGCTGAAGAAAAACCCAGGCGGCACGGGTGGGTCGATCATCAATATATCATCCGTCACCGGCCTGCGCGGACAAATTGGCGGCGCGGCTTATTCAGCCAGTAAGGGCGGCGTTCATATTCTCACCAAATCTGTGGCTGTCGAGACTGCCGCGCTGAAAATCCGTTGCAACTCGATCCATCCCGGTATTATCGACACGCCCATCATGGACCCCGCGTTCGCGGCCGCACCCGACCCAGCCGCCATGCGCGCCCATATCGAAGGCTATCTGCCTGTGGGGTATATGGGAGATGCTGCCCATGACATCGGCAATATGGCCGTCTTCCTCGCCAGCGATGACAGTACTTATATTACCGGTTCCGCAATGTTGGTCGACGGCGGCATGATCGCAGGCCTGCCCACTTAAGAATAATACATTACGGCCTGAAAACTGAACGACACTGGAGCCAACACGATGATGGCTCTGGTGTTGCCTTTTTGACACTCTAAAATGCCAAAAATCAATCCTCCGTTTAATTTACTTTTCCTGACGCGAACGACCCTTCGAACGTAG
>SMXS01000009.1 GCA_004356955.1 Alphaproteobacteria bacterium
CCTGGTCGATGTGGTGAACGACGACCGGATGTTCCTGCCGTTTGAAACAGATGAAGGCGATTTTGTCATCTTGAACAAGACACTGATCGCAAAGTTGCAAGATCGCGAAGGGGCTTCCAAGCTCAGATTGCGGGCAGCTGACTAACCCATTTCCTGTCTCAGATCTTTGGCCCATTATGATTTCCTACCAAGAAACCTATCAGCAAAAACTGGTCACGCCTGACGAGGCCGTCGCGCCTATTGAAGACCGCTCCAACCTCATCATTTCCATGAGCGCCTCTATGCCGCCCGCGCTGATGGATGCCGTTGGGCGCAAAGCAAAGAATGGCGGCTATAACAATCTGAATCTCTATTACATGCATGCATCGCCCGCTGCGGCGCAAAGCCTGATCCGGGCTGACTTGATGGATGTCATCCATCCACATCCACTGTTTATGAGTGTCTTTGATCGCATGTTGGCCAAAGAAGGGCGGGACCAGGGCAAGGATTGGGTCGACTTTATCCCCTGCATGTTCCACCAAGCTGGCCGATTGCTGACTGAAAATATATCCCCAGACGCCTTCATCGTAACTGTGTCCCCCATGGACAAGGCGGGTTATTTCAGCCTTGGCACCAATGCAGATTATGGCGCGACCGTCGTGCGCCACGCAAAAAATGTCATTGTCGAGGTCAACACCCACATGCCGCGCACGTTCGGTGAATGCCTGGTGCATGTGAACGATGTGGACTTCATCGTCGAAAATGATGTGCCCCTGATGGAAGGGGTGTTGGGCCCGCCAGAAGACATAGACATCGTGATTGCCAAACAGGTGGCGGCCGAAATTCCCGATGCCGCGACATTGCAAATGGGCATTGGGGCCGTCCCCAGCATCGTGCTGGGAGAACTGGCCAATCACAATGATTTGGGACTGCATACGGAGCTGTTTTCGACCCCCATGATTCCATTGATCAAAAGTGGTGTCATCAACGGGCGGGCAAAGACTGTGATGCCCATGAAGCATGTGTTCACCCTGGCGATTGGCGACCGGAATACTTACGAATTTATGGACGACAATCCGTCGATTGTGGGTTACCCGGCTGATTGGGTAAACAGCCCAGCTGTCATCCGCAAGAACGACCGGATGATTTCGGTGAATGCGGCCCTCGAGGTTGACCTGACCGGTCAGATCAACGCGTCAGCCATGGGTGGTCTGCCTTTCAGCGGGACGGGCGGCCAGCTGGATTTTGTGCGCGGGGCCTATTCATCGAAGGGGGGCAAATCCTTCATTGCCATGCGGTCAGCCACCAAACACGGTAAAATCTCCAAGATTGTTCCCACCATCCAGGGTGGTACCATCACCGATACGCGTATGGACACCCATTATGTGGTGACTGAACAGGGCATGGTTAATCTAAAAGGTCGGTCATTGTCAGAACGTGCAGAAATGCTAATCGGCATTGCCCACCCAGATTTTCGGGATGAATTGCGCGCCGCCGCCAATCGGATGCATTTGCTTTAACTTAGCGGCTCGTTGCGCCTGTCCTGGATCGTCAGGGCCACACAAAAACTGACAATTGCCATTGCGGCGATATACCACGCGAAAGACAGATCATCATGGGTGCGGTTGATCAGCCACAGCGCGACAATAGGCGCTGTCCCGCCAAAGATGGCATAAGTCAGATTATAGCCAAGGCTGACGGCCGACACGCGCACATTGTGCGGGAACATCTCTGTCATCGCCGCGGGCAGGACAGACATGAACAATGAAATAATGGCGGCAAACCCGATTTGCCCGGTCAAAATCAGGGTGATGTCGGGATGATGCATCAGCCACAATAATGGATAAGCCATCACCGCCATACTACCCATGCCAATCAACAACATCAGCTTGCGGCCATATTTGTCGGACAAAATGGCGGCAATGGGAATGAACACCAGTAATGTGGCCATCGACAGGGTGTTGATGTCGAGGGCGGTTGAGTTGGGTTCCTGCACCCGGTCTATCAGCCAGGTCACGATATAGACAAAGATCAGATAAAAGCTGACTGCCGAGACAATATTCAGCGCCGATACGCGCAGCATCTCGCGCCAATGCTTTGTAAAAGCGGTTTTAACAGGGGATTCTGCAAGGGCAGCAGGCTCTTCGGCGGGCATGCCCCGGCGGATCAAAAAGCCAACCAGGGCCACCACAATGCCGCCCAGGAAGGCTGATCGCCAACCCCAGGTCATGAGGGCCTCGTCGGTCAAGAAGCTGGTGAGGCCTGCCCCTACGGCTGATCCCAACATCGTGCCAGCGACGGCACCAAACATGGCCCAACTGGTAAAGAAACCGCGTTTGCCCGGTGGCGCACTTTCAGCCAGGAACACGATCGAGCTGGTATATTCACCACCGACGGCCACACCCTGGGCCATCCGCAACAGCACCATCAAGACGGCGGCGGCCATGCCGATGCTTTCATAGGTCGGCAATAGGCCAATCAGGAAGGTCGGGACCGCCATTAACATTACCGACAGTATCAGCGAGCGCCCGCGCCCCAATTTGTCGCCAATATGCCCAAACAAGGCTGCACCGACGGGGCGCATCAAAAACCCGGCGGCGAAGGCGCCAAAGGCTGCAATCAGTGAGATGGTCGGGTCGTCTGACGGAAAAAATTGCCGGGCGATGATGGGGGCAAAAAAGCCGTAGACCGCAAAATCATACCATTCCAGCACATTGCCGGCGATCCCAGCGGTGATCGTATGGCGCCGAGACCATTTGGGTTGGCTTGAAGACATTACTTTCTCCCTAAGCCCATATGGCGATCAAGGCCATCAGGGTAAATCCGGCAACAACGGCGCCCCATTTCAGGGCAGTGCGGCCACCCGACCTCATGGCACCCGGCAATATATCGAAACAGGCGACGTACAAGAAAGTGCCCGTCGCCAGGCCGTCAAACACGGCTTCCAGTGCCAGATCGGTAGTCCCTGTAAAGGCTGATGACAAATATGTCCCCAGGGCAATGCCCAATGGCGTCATGGCTGCAAACATCAATATTGTGCGATTGTGATGGGCGGGTTCTGCGTCGTCCTTTGCCAGCGCGATCCCAAGCGCAAAACCTGCGCTACCCTTATGGGCCATGATTGCCACAAAGATGGCGGCGGACGCGACACCAGCACCCTCCAGACCCAAGGCCGCGCCTGCGATGATTGAATGGATCGACAGAACCAGAAACAGAAGGGTTGGGTGCCCTCCCTCTTTATTGGTTTGGATGCGGCTTTTGCCGAGTTGGTCAAACAACAAGATCAGCAACAGTCCCAGGCCGGCAACAACAGACGCGAAGGGGAAATCTATATCCCCTGCAAGCTGTGAGAATTTGTCAGCCGAATCAGGCAACAAATGTATCAGGCCTGCGCCCAAGAAAATGCCACCCGAAAAGGCCTCGCCAAGGTCTATCAGGTTGGACCGATGCGCATGTCCTTTGGCTTTGGCCGGCGCGCGTCCGCCAATCAAACCAATGATAAAGATTGAGACCATGTAAAATAGCGTAACCAACAAGATATCCCCCCTCAGGAAAGTAGGATAATGCCTAGCATAGAGTGGCTTGTGAAGCGTGGAGTTCGCCAGTTATTTCATCTGGCAACAATCTCTACTATGGTGCAGCCCGAATCATGGCCCCCGAATCATGAACAGAGCGTGGTCGCTTCTGACTGGTAATTAGTAATGAAGACTGACAATAAAATCGTCATTGTGGCGCTATATAATTTCACGGCGTTTCCCAACTTTGAAGAGTTGAGGGAACCGCTGCAGGCTTGCTGTGCCCAGGCGGGTACGATGGGCACCATATTGCTGGCGAGCGAAGGCATCAACGGCACTATCGCTGGATCGCGTGTCGGTGTTGATGCTGTGCTGGCGCATATCCGCGACCTGCCGGGTTGTGCTGATCTGGCACACAAGGAGTCCTTTGATACAGAAAACCCGTTTCTGCGCATGAAAGTGCGCCTGAAGAAAGAGATTGTCACCATGGGCGTGCCTGGCACGGACCCTAACAATATTGTCGGGACCTATGTAAACCCTGACGATTGGGATGCGCTGATTTCTGACCCCGATGTCGTCGTTATTGATACACGGAACGACTACGAGGTCGGCATTGGCACCTTCAAAGGCGCGATTGACCCGAACATCAAATCTTTTCGGGAATTTCCCGATTGGTTTCATGCACAGGACATTATTAGCCCGGATACCAAAGTGGCGATGTTCTGTACCGGCGGTATTCGCTGCGAAAAGTCGACCGCCTTTGTGAAGGCTGCGGGCATCAAGGACGTGTTCCACCTCAAGGGTGGTATCCTGAAATATCTGGAAACCCAGCCCGAAGAGGACAATCTGTGGGAAGGCCAGTGCTTTGTCTTTGATGATCGGGTGTCGGTGGGTCCTGGACTGGTGCCCGGCGATTACGACATGTGCCATGCCTGTCGCCAACCCATTACCGAAGATGACAAGCTGTCCGAGCTGTATGTGCCTGGCGTTGCGTGTCCCAAGTGCCATGACGTCAGCTCGCCCGAACAAAAGCAGCGCTTTGCCGAGCGCCAAAAGCAGATGGATTTGGCCCAAGCCAAGGGTGAACAGCACCTTGGGTCGGCGCCCCTAAAGGTAAAAGCTGCGGAGGGTTGATGACAGACGTCGAAACCAGATCGGATGGCTTGCCAATCCTGTATTCGTTTCGGCGCTGTCCCTATGCCATGCGGACCCGTATGGCGCTGTCAAAGTCCCAGACTGTCTGTGCCCTTCGCGAAGTTCTTTTGCGCGACAAACCGGCAGAAATGATGGTGGCCTCGTCCAAGGGCACCGTGCCCGTCATTGTGTTGTCGGACGGTACAATCATTGATGAAAGCCTCGACGTGATGCTGTGGTCGCTGGGCAAAAGCGACCCGGACGGTTGGTTGCAGCCCCAGCGCGGCACGCTCGACGACATGATGGCGCTGATCTCCGAGGCCGATGGGCCTTTCAAAACCCATCTGGACCGATACAAATACGGCACGCGCTACCCTGGTGAACAGGCGCTGGATCATCGCGCGGCGGGCCTGGTGTTCCTACAGCAGCTGGACACGATTTTGGCGGCATCATCTTATCTATTTGGTGACCGACCGGCCCTGGCCGATATCGCAATATTCCCCTTTGTGCGCCAATTCGCCAATACCGACCGAGACTGGTTTGACGCGTTGTCCCTGCCAGCGTTGCAGGCATGGCTGGCAGGCTGGTTGGGCTCCGACCTGTTCAAAGGGGTAATGCAAAAATGGCCGGTCTGGCAGACGGGCGATACCGAACCCTTGTTTCCACAAAAGGACGCTGCATGACCAACAACAATAATCCGCTGCTACAGACCTGGGATACGCCCTTCGGTGTGCCCCCGTTCCGAGACATTGAAGAAGATCACTTCATGCCAGCCTTTCACGCGGCGATGGAATTGCATTGTCAGGAAATTGCGGTAATTGCCGACCAGCAGGCAGCGCCGACTTTTGAAAATACGATTGAGGCGCTAGAGAAAAGCGGCGATACCCTGTCGCGGGTCTCGGCAGCCTTTTTCAACCTGTCCGCGGCCCACACGAATGAAGCGCTGCAAGATATTCAGGTGCAGGTCTCGCCGTTACTGTCGCGGCACTACAGCACCATTTCTTTGAACGCGACTCTGTTTGCGCGGATTGAAGCACTCACAGAGGCCGATCTTGACCTGAGCGCGGAACAAGCTCGGGTGCTGGAGCGCTATCATACGGGAAATATCCGTGCTGGCGCCAAGTTAAAGGGCGATGATCGGGATCGCATTGCAGCGATCAGCGAACGCCTGGCCGAAATTGGCACCCAATTCGCCCAGAATATGTTGGCGGATGAAAGCGACTGGGAAATGGTCCTTGAAGAAGGCGACCTTGATGGCTTGCCAGACTTTTTGCGCGCACAAGCTGCCAACGAGGCAATGGCCAGGGGCCATGATGGCAAATTTGTCATCACCTTGTCGCGGTCGAGCATCGAACCCTTTTTGATGTCGTCAGCGCGGCGCGACTTGCGCGAACGCGCCTTCACAGCGTGGGCCAAGCGCGGCGACAATGATGACGCCAACGACAATAAGGCCGTGATTGCCGAAACCATGGCCCTGCGGGCCGAAAAAGCCAAATTGCTGGGTTTTGCGAATTTTGCCGACTTTCGCTTGGACGACCAGATGGCCAAAGAGCCTGCCCGGGCGCGGGATCTGTTGTTGCAAGTGTGGGCCCCGGCCAAAAAAATAGCGGCGAGCGAAAAGAAAAAGCTGCAGGACATGGCGCAGGATGACGGCGAAAATTTCGATATAGCCCCGTGGGATTGGCGCTATTACGCCGAAAAAGTGCGCAAGGCAGAATTTGATATCGATGCCTCCGATGTGAAGCCCTACCTGCAGCTCGATCAGATGATCGATGCTGCGTTCGATACGGCGACAAAATTGTTCGGTCTGCAGTTCCGGTCGGTTGACGACGTGCCGACCTATCACCCTGACATTCAGGTTTGGGAAGTGCTGGATGACAAGGGCGACCATTTGGGTCTGTTCATGGGTGACTATTTTGCCCGATCCTCTAAACGCAGTGGAGCCTGGATGACCGGCTTTCGCGAGCAGGAAAATCTGACAGGCCGGGTTCGTCCCATCGTTTGTAATGTTTGTAACTTTGCCAAAGGTGCCGATGGCCAGCCGACGCTATTGTCCTTTGACGATGCGCGCACGTTGTTTCATGAATTCGGTCACGCCCTGCATGGGTTGATGTCTGATGTGACCTATCCGACGATCTCTGGCACCAATGTTGCGCGCGACTATGTCGAGCTGCCGTCGCAGCTGTTTGAGCACTGGTTGTCCGAACCCCAGATATTGACGCAGTTCGCATTGCATCATGAAACGGGCGAACCCATGCCGCAGGATCTGCTGGATCGGTTGCAGGCTGCAGAAAACTTCAATCAGGGGTTTACGACCGTTGAATTTGTCGCCTCGGCCCTGGTGGATATGGAACTGCACCTGCGCGATGACTTCACGGATTTTGACATCGGTACGGCCGAGCAAGAAATACTGGCTGATATCGGCATGCCAGCAGAAATCATCATGCGCCACCGGTCGCCGCATTTTGGCCACATCTTTGCCGGGGATGGCTATGCGGCTGGATACTACAGCTATATGTGGTCCGAAGTGATGGACGCTGACGCCTTCCAGGCATTTGAAGAAACAGGCGATATTTTCGATAAAGAAATTGCAACTCGACTGAAAACTGAAATTTATTCTTCGGGCGGTCGGCAAGACCCGGCGGACGCGTTTAGGGCCTTTAGAGGCCGCGATCCCAAGGCCGAAGCGCTTTTGCGCAAACGCGGGCTTGATGCGGTATGAACAAAATCGGCTAAGTACCTAAAAACTATCTAAAATTCGAATTTAAAAGAACTTTACTTACATGAACTATCTGTGTTTATGGGCAGTGTAATTAGTATCTGAGGCACATGATTGACGCTGAATATGTCGATCGCCTGGCGACTAACCACGAAACGGCAAACCGTCAGTAATGGCGGGACGCAAAGCCACCGGCCCTTTTCACAAGGGTGGCGAGGTTACCGAAAGGAAGGCAGAAAATGCCGATAGTAGAAAGCCGCCCGGTCGCTTGGGATACCCTGGACAACCAGGCCTATGCCCGGACCCTGGCCAACAGCATTTCCAACTATCGTCCGACCTATTCGCTCAGCGCTGACAAGTGGTGGTTGCACACATTTCGCAAAGCATAAAGTTTTGTTAGGGGCTACCGTCCACATTGGTGGACGTCCTAACTAAAAGCCCGGTCCCTGGTTTACAAGGGCCGGGCTTTTAAGATTCCGGGTTTTGTGATTTAGGCGAATTCTTTGTGGAGATTCTGTTCCAGCATTTCACGCATCTTGGGAGGGAATTCCATTGACTTGCGCGTGACCAGATCAAACCCCAGGCCAATTTGTCCCACCATCATCAAAGGGCGGCCTGTATCCTGGTTGAACGTCCAATGTACCGAATGCAGGGTCTTGCGACCCACATCCAGATGGGTGGACCGGGTCACGATGGTGTCACCCAGTTTGGGGGTCTCTATTAGATATTGACGGCTTTCCATCGTGGCGATGGCGACGCGGTCATCACCCCAACCTCTTTCTTTGCCCTTGACGCCTTTGGGGCGTTCAAACTTGATGGGCAGCTTTGCAAAAGCCAGAGACGTCCCGTCCGAGACATCCATATAGCCGTGTTCGTCGCAGTCTTCAGCCAGCACCTCATAGGGTTCCAGATGCATCATTACCTGTTTGTCACCCATATCGGCCAGCGTGATATCTGTGCGAACCGGGTCCAGATCGACGCTACGAGGGCGACCGTGATCGGGCCAGTCAACAATGCACCCCAGCGCCGCCTGGATGACACTGTCATCCATTCTCTGTGGCATCCGCGTCTTGGTATCTGCAAGGCGAAAGCTGTTGGTGAACGTTGCAGCTAGGTCGCCATTGGTGGCATTTGACAACTCGAAATAGGCCGTAATCAGATCAGGGGTGGCTGATAGCACACCGCCTTTGACCACCAGGGCTGCGCCTTCCAACTGTTCACGATAAAACCGGGTATGGTTGTCGTGGTTTTGCACAATGGCGCCCAGGGAAGCCAATTTGGCACCGTCCAGACCCAGATGGTCCGCCAGGGCATAGGTGGCGATGGCCGACTTGCGGCCATAGACCCGCATATTCATGTGGCCAAGATTGTCGATATCGGCAGGTTCTACCCGGCCTTCGTAGAAAGTTTGCATAAGAGAAGTCTCGTCTAAACTTGAATGGTTTTCCATTTACCCTGGCGAAAACGCCAGATCATCATGGAGGCCTTGAGCAGGTAGTCCAACAGCAGGAAGCTCCAGACTGTTTGGATGCCTGCGTCGAACATGTAAACCGCAATATAGGCGGGAATAACACGACAAAAGAACAAGCCACAGAATACTGTGACCAACGGAAAGCGCGTATCGCCCGCCCCGCGCAAGCCGCCGCCAAGGGCGTTTTCGATGGCCATCATCGGCTGGGCCAGGCCCAACAACCAGATGAACTGTACGGACAGGGCCACAACTTCGTCATTGTCGATGAACCAACGGGCAAAGGGCTCGGCAATAGCGATCATCAGGGCACCCATGGCGCTCATCACCCAGATGGCCATGACCATCGACCGCCAGCCTGCAGCAACGGCGAGGTCTGGCCTATCAGCCCCCAGATGTTGCCCCACCAGGGTGGAAGCCGCAGTGGCGAAACCGTGCCCCGGCAAAAAAGCCATTGCCAGGACCTGAATGCCAATTTGATAGGCGGTGAACTCAGCCGTGCCAAAGGTCGCCATCAGGCCCATAAAGGCCAATAGACCTGCCTGGAAGATGAAGCCTTCGATACTGGCGGGATA
This sequence comes from Alphaproteobacteria bacterium, assembly GCA_004356955.1. Classification (GTDB taxonomy): domain Bacteria; phylum Pseudomonadota; class Alphaproteobacteria; order SMXS01; family SMXS01; genus SMXS01. Next base: position 9,391 of record SMXS01000009.1, read on the forward strand.
ACCGATTTTCAAGATGCGTTTCCACAGATCGAAATCCAGTTTCAGCGATAGTGATTTGGGCTTTATCACCAGCATGCTGTTGCGCCACATATAGAGAAAGACAACCAGTTGAATAAACATGGCTGCGCTAGAGGCAATACCGGCGCCGACCACGCCCAGTGCCGGCGCGCCCAAATTGCCGTAAATCAGCACCCAGTTCAGGAAAATATTAATGACGTTGGACACCACGCCCACATAAAGCGGCGTGCGAGAATCACCGGCGGCGCGCAAGGCTGCGCCAAAAACAAACGTCAGGGTGAAGGGGATATTCCCGACCAACAGCCAAAAGGTATAGTCGGCCCCCATGGTCACGACCGCGTCTTCCATGCCCAGTAAGGCGATGGCAGGTGTCAGCCATGGCAGAAAGGCCAGCCAGGAAACCAGACCAAAGATCGTGCCCATCACGATGGACTGACGTAACACCCGGTCCGCCAAGCTCATATCATTGGCACCGAACGCGCGGGCCACCAGGGCCACGGTACCCATGGTCAGGGCCATGACGACAGCCTGGACGACCCAATAGATTTGCCCGCCAGCGGTGACACCGGCGATAGCCTCCATGCCCAGATCGCCCACCATCTTGATGTCGACCCAGCGCACCACAGTGTGCATCAGGGCGGCCAGAATTGTTGGCCAGGCTAGTTCCCAAATGCCCAGGGATGCGGGCATGGGTGCCAGGCGTGAAGATGGTTTTTCACGGAAATCCCACAGGGAACGGGCGACCGCCTGGTCGGCAGCTTCCTCTGGGCTGGAGTCCTTGGGGGACTTTCCAGCAAAGAAATTCTTGATCCGTTCCAGCATGGGAAGGGCGCGTTCCTGAAGAAAATGGTTGTGGGGTGCACGGGTGCACCGGTTGTTATTCGGTGGTGTCTTTATAGAGACATCAATAATTTTGTCACGCGCTGTGAGGCGCAATGTTAGTAGCCGTCGCCAAATCCAGATTTGCGCCTGGTCTTCTTGACCTGGCCGCGTTTTTTCTTGCCGTCCATGCGCTTGAGGCGTGCGCTGCGGCTGGGGCGGGTCGGCCGCCGGTGCTTGGGCGGGGTCAGGGCTCGGGCGATCAGCGCCGCCAACCTGGCCCGTGCGTCTTTGCGATTGCGATCCTGGCTGCGGTGGTTCTGGGCTGTCAGCACAATGGTGCCGTCTGCTGTCATGCGCCTGCCCGCGATCAGCTTCAGGCGCTCAAAAACTGCCTGGCTGATAGAGGGGGACGCAGCGGCATTAAAGCGCAGTTGGACGGCGGTTTCGACTTTGTTGACGTTCTGTCCGCCAGGCCCTGACGACCGGATAAAGCTTTCTGTAATCTCGGCATCATCGATGGAAATATGGTCACTAATTTCCAGCATTGCTTACCCCTATTGGTCCTCTACTTCGCTCTCTACTTCGCTGGCTGCTTTGCTTGTGGCTTCTTTCAGCACGATCAGCAAATTGCCTGCCATGTGACCGGCATAGGCATAACCGGACATGATGTAAATCTGCCCGTCATAGGCCACGGGACCGGCGCCATTCATCGACCCGCCGTGGCCCTCAACACCATTGATACCCGTCATCGCCTGGGTTGTGTCCATCGACCAGACGATCTCGCCCGTGTGTCGGTTGTGGACGCGGACCCATCCATCCAGGGCGTTGGCCATCACATAGTCACCAAATATGGTCGGGGGTGCTGCCACGCCCGGGTCACAGAACTGGCGGCCTTGGCAGGTATCCTCCGTCGGCTCCCACGCCCAGATAATGTCGCCATTGGCGATATCCAGGGCAAACAGGCCGGGGCGCGCCGCGACCGTATAAACAGCGGCGTCGCCGTCATATATCATGTCGGAATTGGGGATATAGGCGACGCCGTCATGGGCCGCCAGGCCAAAGTGGATACCGCCCTGGATGCCACCACGACCCAGCGTATTACGCCAGATGCCAATCCCCGTATCAGGGTCGATGCCGTGGGCCGTTGATGACTTTTGACCCGATACCACGACGTCGCGGCCATTTTTATCAGTGGTGATCAGGGTGCCAGCGCCCATGTCAAAATCTGGGCCTTCATTTTCTGGACAATTAGGGCCGCGAATACCGGCCATGCAGGCGGTGTTCCAGCGGTCGTTTGATGTGCCCTGATAGACCCATTTTATCGCGCCTGTATCCAGATCCAGCGCCAGCACAGAATCGCTGGTGCCGCTGCCGGGGCTGGCATAATTGTTGCCGGTGCCGACATAAATCTGGCTGCGTTTCAAATCGATGCTGGCTGTATTCCAGACCGACGCGCCTGCCGACCCGTATTGTTTGGTCCCGACGCTGCTGGTGCCCTGCAATTTCGCCTCGTCAGGGATGGTATAGCTGATCCAGATCGTCTCGCCGGTTTTAAGGTCCAACATCGCCACGGCCCCGCGAAAGGTGCAACACGGATAGTCCGGGTCTGCAGCCGACGAATCCTCATGCGAGGCAATGGTCACAATCACCCGGTCGCCAATGATGCGCGGTGTGCCGCTGATTTTGGCGTGTGGGTGGTCATGGGGCCGGGCCCGCCAGATCTGCTTGCCAGTGATGGCGTTCAATCCATAAAAATTACCGACGTGGTCACCAAAGACAGCCATAGGCGTGGGCGATGCGTCATCTGCTTCCCACGAGGATACGGCCACGCCGGTCCGTACTTCTGAAAAGGCGCTGAAGGTCCAGTGCTGGCAGCCTGTTTTGGCGTCCAGCCCATAAACAGTGCCATCCTGGCTGCCGAACAACATCAACCCACCTGCAAAGCCGGGTTGTGACCGCATTTGCATGGTGTGAGGCAGGGCGATGGTCCAGGCGACTTCCAGGTTTTCCATCGCCGTGTCGCCGAGCCCGGCATTTTCCAGGCTTTGATAGCGGGTTCGGGCGTAATCCATGCCCCAATCGCGGACATGTGGCTGGATGGTGGGGTCAAAGGCTTCGACCGTGCAAAGCGGGATGTTTGCGCCTGCCTGGTTTTCGCCAATTTTGCTTTGAGTCAGATATTCTGCGACGGCGCGTTTGTCATCGTCTGACAGGTCTGATGATTGCGCTGTCATCATGCCCTGGGTCATCGCCTTGTAAACGGCGTCGGGGGTCATCTTTTCCAACAAAGCCACATGGGGTGTGCGGGGCATGACGTCGTCATGGCAGGTTGCGCAAGTGCCTTCGTAAATGGCCTGGCCGGGATGCGGTGATTCTATCGTTTCTGTGGGTGGTTCTGTCGGGGGGTCAGATTCTGAACACCCGACAAGAAGTAAAACGCTGAAGAGCGCCAACATTTTATGGTTCATAGAATGCCTCGCTCTTCGGCTTGTTGGTTGATTACATGCGTTCGATGATGATGGCCGGTGCCATGCCGCCACCAGTGCACATGGTGGCCAGGCCTCGGTGCAGATCACGACGTTCCAACTCGTCCAACAGGGTGCCCAGGATAATCGCACCGGTTGCGCCGATGGGATGACCCAGGGCCATCGCCCCGCCATTGACGTTTACCTTGGCGTAATCAAGATCCAGCATCCGCATGAACCGAAGGGATACCACGGCAAAGGCTTCGTTGATTTCCCACAGGTCAATGTCGTCTGTAGTCAGGCCAGCCATGTCGAGGGCTTTGCGTGCGGCAGGCACCGGGGCATTCAGCATGGTGGTGGGGCTGTCGCCATCAGCGGTGGTGCAGATGATCTTGGCCCGCGGCTTCAGGCCGTGTGCCCTGGCATAATCAGGGGATGCCAACACCAGTGCGCCCGCCCCATCAACAACACCGGATGAATTGCCGGCATGATGGATGTGGTTGATTTCAATGTCCGGATAGACTTTTTGTACCAATGACTTGTAAGAAGCGCCTTCATCATCAAAGGGGTATTCATACATGGCTTCAAAAGATGGCTTCAGTGCGGCCAGGCCCTCTAGGGTTGTTTGTGGGCGTGGGAATTCTTCATGATCCAACGCGACAGAACCATCGTCGTGCAACACGGGCACCAGGGACTTGTCGAAGTAGCCTTGTCTGATAGCGTTATCGGCACGGATCTGGCTTTCCACAGCATGTTCTTCGGTTTCGAGGCGGGTGATGCCTTCCAGTGTACCAATCAGATCAGCGCAAATACCCTGGTGCGGTTGCGGGTGCAGATCGCGCAAATGCAAATTATTGCGGTCGAGGGTTGGCATGCGTTCGCCGCCAGCTTCGCGGCCATAGGTGCCCGCATATGACATGGACTCGACGCCGCCAGCGACAATCAGGTTCTGCATGCCAGACATGATGCCCATGGCCCCCAGACTAACCGACGTGAGGCCCGACCCGCAAAAACGGTCGAGGGAAAAGCCCGTGGCCCGTTCGCTATAGCCGGCATCCAATGCAGACATGCGGGCAATACAGGCGCCCTGGCGACCAACCTGGCTGCCGCAGCCAGCAATAACGTCATCGATATCTTCGGTGGCCAGGCTGTTGCGCTCGGCCAGTTCTTTCAGCACCGATGACAGAATGCGTTGGGGATGGACGTCCGCCAGCGACCCTTTGCCTGCTTTGCCAATGCCACGCGGGGTGCGGGCTGCGTCGATAATCCATGCTTCTGCCATTGTCTTCTCCTGATGAATGGGGCTGTTTGCCACCGTGTTTTTTGCCTCGTGGCAATCATTGTCACGAGTCTATGGTGTGTCTGCAAGTCTGTTTTCTAGTGTGCCCAACCTACCTGGTCCGAAGCGCCTCGCGATCGAAACTGATGTCGTCTGCGCCGCGGCCCCCCATGATGGTGCCTTCCATTGTTTTCAACACATCGTCGGCCGCAGGCTCTGAGCGTGCAAAGTCGACCACTTCAGTCCGGTGGGCGATCTTCCATGTGCCAAACCGCTTTTCATAGCGGTCGACATAACGTCCGGCGATGATCAGGTCTGTTTTTTCGTCGCCATCTTCAAGCCGATGGAAGGCGTTGAAGTACACCTCGCCAAAGGCCACGTCGTTTTCGACTTCGACTTCAATTTGGGCCTGGCCGATCATGTGATGGTTCGATGCGTGGGGGGCAAGGGCACCCTGGGCAAACTCGACAAATTCGTCGGGGCCGCCCTGGAAAAACCCATAATCCAGCGTCGCATCATCAAAAAACACCGACCGGTGCATCACCGGGTCCAGGCGATCTTGGCCGCGCATATAGCGGCAAAGCAATTTGTCGATCTCCATGCGGGCGATCAATTCGTCGATTTGGCGGTCTTTGCGTAGTTCCATTTTTCCCTCCAGCTTGATGCTGATTTAAATTTGTAGAAGGCAAATGTAACGGCAGGTGCGAGATTGTCACCTGATAAGTCGCAATCACTTCTTCTGGACTCAGCCGGTCTATGTGTATGGTGCGAGTCCGATTATCAAAGGGGAGTATTCAGTATGGGAAAAGTTACCGATATCGCCGTTAACAAGATTGATGGCTCACCAAGTTCGTTAGGTGAATATGATGGCGATGTGCTGTTGGTGGTCAATGTCGCCTCGGCCTGTGGCCTGACACCACAATATGAAGCACTTGAAAAGACCTATCAGACCTATCGCGATCGTGGGTTTGTCGTGCTTGGCTTCCCCGCCAATAATTTTGGTGCACAAGAACCTGGCACCGATGAGGAAATTCAGGATTTCTGCACCACCAAATTCAGTGTCGAATTTCCGATGTTCTCGAAAATCTCGGTAAAGGGCGATGACCAGCACCCGCTCTATAGTGCCCTGATCGAAGAACAGCCCGCGCGCACAGAACTTGAAGGTGGTGGCCTCAAGGGCATGCTGGAAAAGAACAATCTGGGCCCCGACAATGACACCGATGTGATGTGGAACTTTGAAAAGTTCCTGGTTGGTCGGGACGGTTCGGTCATCGGTCGGTTCGCACCAGACATGACACCAGAAGACCCAACAGTGGTCGCCGCCATCGAAGCTGCTTTGGGCTAGGTCTCAATTACAATTTGGGCATGGCCCTAGTCACAATTTGGGCCATGCCCCAGGCATAATTTGGGCCAGGTCCCAGGCACAATTTGAGCCAGGTCCCTGTCATAAATGTAAAAGGGCGGCCAATCATCTGATTAGCCGCCCTTTTTTTTAATCCCGATTGGGAAAATATTTTACTGGTTGGACCCTGCGAACAGTTTGTTCAGGTCTTCATCAGCTGTTTCGATAATGCGGTCAACCCAACTGTGGAATTTCTGTCCGCCGCCTTCGTTGCGACCAAACAGAACGTGATCCTTGTGGCCAGTTTCCAGCGCTTTTTGCAGGCGCAGGCCGGTTGCGTAATCTTCTTTCTCCACAACATATTCCAGCAGCGTGAACTGCTTGTCGGCCTCGACCTCTTGCTCGGGCGTCGGCTTGTGTTCCATCATGTAGTTCTGCACCGTATACGATTCGCCAGGCGTCTTGCCGGGGAACAATTGCGAGAGCATGACAGAGCGACCACCGCCTTCAAACGATGCGATGGAGACATGAGGGAATACGGTCCATACACCCATCATCATCAAATTGGTGTCCCACTCGTCCTTGGGCATGTCTTCCAGACCAATCATGAATGGTGAGGGGGACGATACGCGCTGGTGTGGCCCCCAGCTGTAATAGAGCGCCTGATTGGAAATTTCTGTCCCGAAGGTTTTGCTGTGCAGGACCGGCAGATGGTAAAGGTCGAGGTAACCGTCATAGGCGACCTTCCAATTCGGCCCGCGCAAGGTGCGCTGGTCGTGCATGTGCCATGTTTCAAACCCGAAATTGGCCAGTAGGTCGTCATAGCCAGACAGGAAAGCGTCAAAGTCGATGTCTGAATTGGGGCGCAGGCAAACCCAGATCAGTCCCGCGCGCTCGATGACGGGCAGAGGCACAAGGCCGTATTCGCTTTTGTCGATCTCGCCAAAGTCTTCTTTCGAGGAAATGCCGATCAGATCGCCGTTCTGGTTGTAGGTCCAGGCATGGTATGGGCAGACAAACCGCTTGGCATTGTCGCAGCCCAATTCGACCAGGGCGGCACCGCGATGACTGCACATATTCATAAAGGCATGAATTTTGCCTTTGGAATCACGGTTGATCAGGACAGGCACGCCCACGGCTTCCATGGCCTTATAGTCGCCAGGGTTGCGCAGTTCTGCCGTCGTCGCCAAAAGCAATGGCACGCGCTTGAAAATCTTTTCAACCTCGGCTTCATATTGGTCCTGTGCGTAATATTTGGTCGCCGGCACTTTGAAGACATCAGGTTCCATATCGATGGTACCCGCTTTGGAATGAGCGATGTTGTGCTCAGTCATTTTGATGAGCTGTTCTCTGGACATAGTCTTCTCCGTTCTTCGTCGTTGGCGCATCCGTGGTTATGGATGGTCCACAATCAATCTGTTGGGCGCAACTCTATTTGTAATGGCGCGCCTGGGCAATGGTTCAGATCATAAAGGTAACATGGGCTGAAAAGCCCGAGAACTATAGTTTTTGAGAGGTAAAATCGCTTTAAGACGCGAATTCATTGACTTTTTTACGCGCCGCTTCTTTGTCATCGAACCACAAGGCATTGATGCCCAAAAAGTCTATAGATTCGGGCGGGGTATCGTCATCGGCAAAAATGGCACCCACCGGACAGGCCGAAATGCAGACGGCGCAATCGATACACTCTGCAGGTTCGATATACAGGATGCGGTCTTCCTCGTCGGAATGGATGCAATCAACGGGGCACACTTCGACGCAGGATTGATCCTTCACATCGATGCAAGCATCGGTAATTACAAATGTCATGTCCTGGTTCCTCATCTGGCCCATCCCCTTGTGACTGTGTCTCGGGGGGTGGGGTCGATTGTTAGTTTTCCTTATGACCACACATTGTCAAACTAATGCACCATGACAGTCTGTCAATCTGTTGCCTGAGTCTGCCTTACGTTGTAACTTATCCTCAATTGAACATTCAAGCATGAAGGTAGAATATGAGTTCGGCAAATTCCGTTACAGGCTCGATCGCACGCGCGATTGATCCGATGCTACAGTCTGCATCCGCCCCTGAACAGGCAGTGCCAGACTTTCCGATGATGCCCCTGGGCCAGGCGACAGACATGGGCCACGCGCCCGATGGCACGCCTTTGTTGGACCCGCGCATTTTCAACACGATGGAATTTATGCGCAATCCCTATCCCTATTACAAAATCATGCGCGACCATTACCCGGTCTTCCACGACAAATTGCACAATTGCTATTACGTCACCCGCTATGCCGACATCACCGATTGTTATTTCGATGATGAAGGCTTTAACACCATCCCCAAAGGCAGCTCTAGCGGCGTGTTGGGCAACACCCAGCTGGAACTCAGCGGGATAGAACATCGCCGCCGGCGCAATCTGTATGGCCAACATCTGGTGGGGCAGTCACTGAATCATCGCGTGCCCGCCATCGAAAAGCTGGCCGAACAGATGATCAGCAATTGGGACAATCTGACGCCGGAGCAGGGGGTCGAAGACAAAGGCGGCGTGCGGTCCATTCAGTTGGGTAAGGTATTTGCCAATGAATTCCCCATTCGCGTGGTTTGCCAAGTGCTTGGCTTCCCTGAGGAATCTCAGGAAGATTTTTACTATTGGTACAATTCCATGATGTCTGGCCTGGGTGGTTCGGACACCCAAAAACAGGGCCTGGAGGCCCGTCAGCATCTTGAGGATTATCTGGAAGAAATCGTCGAGGCCCGCCGCAAACAACCGACCTATCTGTATGACAATGATGGCAAAGAGCTGGGCAAAGATGTCATCAGCAAATTGTGTGAAAGCAAGATCGATGGTGACTATCTGTCGACTGAAGAAATCACCTCGAACATCGCGCTCGTGGTTGGCGGCGGCGGAGAAACAACCCGCGGCGCCATCTTGAACATGTGGTACCTGTTGTTGCAGCACCCCGACCAATTTGCCGAAGTGGTGGCGGACGAAGACAAGTGGAACCTGGCGTTCCACGAAACGCTGCGTCATTCAACACCCATTGGTGGGCAGCCCCGTCACAATACGTTCGATTTGGATATGCATGGCGTCAAGGTACCCGCCGGGTCTTTGGTCAATATGGTCGACTTTTCGGCCAACCATGATGACCGCATCTTCAAGGACCCCGAGACTTTCAATATCTTCCGCGACGATCTGTACAGCGGCAAATTGCTGCGGTCGGGCTTTGCCAAAGAAGGCAAGAGCAGCCATATGGCCTTTGGCGTAGGGCCGCACCTGTGCCCCGGTGCCTGGATTTCGCACCAAGAAGCGGTGGTTGGTTCCAAAATTCTGATCAAGCATATGAAGAACCCGCGCATTCGTGTCGACAAGATGCCCAAGGATATTGACGGCGAAAGCCTGGCCCCTATCGGCCTGATTTCCGTGCGGGAACTTTGGATCGACTACGACCTCGAATAGGGGCGACAACAAGAAGGCTCAGCAAAATGAGTACACAAGACCAGTCAGCCGGCAAAGACAGATCGGCCATTCGCAAATTCACCCGCGACATCACCGTCGGCCGCAATGGCGTGCCGGTCGCGCGGGCTAAAACCAGCGGCGAGGGCTTTCGGACCTACGAAATTCACCAGCGCATGCGGCCGGGCGAAACCACCGCCAAAATGCGACCCAACCGGTTGATATCTGAAGAGTTTTTGACAGACCCCTATGCGCCACTCGAGGTGTTGCGAGAGAATTATCCCTGCTATCGGGACTGGATTGGCAATTCATACTGGGTCACACAATATAATGATGTGACATCGATATTTGTCGACGATGCCAATTTCGAAACGCGCCCGAAAAGCTGGTTCTATAGTATTGAAGGCTTTGGCCGCGATCTGCGGGGCGAAATTCCGGTGCTTTCTGCCCAGGCCAATCGCATTGACGAAAACATCGACGCCATTGCCAGCCAGATTGTTGACGATATGGCTGCCTCAGACGCACCGGACTTGGCGCTTGATCTGGCGGCCCGTCTACCGATGGAATTGCTGGCCTGCGTGCTGGACCTGCCCAAAGATGATGTGCCTTTATTTGTTGAACGTTATTGGGCCATGCAGCGCGGCTATCATTGGGAACCAAAGTCTGAACAGGCGGGCCTTGCGGCCATTGAAGACCTGACTGCCTATTTTGATCCCATAATAGAGGCGCGTCGGGCCAACCCCGGGGACGACATGGTCTCGGCCATTGCCACGCTCGATCTGGACAGTGGGCCCGCCACCGGGGCAGACGTCGTCGCCACATTGCTGGAGGCCGATCATGAAAGCCTGCATGGCGGCCTGGCCAATATGTGGTTCCTGCTGCTGACCAATCCGGACCAGTTGGCCATCATCAAAGATGATCGTCGGTTCATCAAATTTTCCTGGTTCGAAACCTTGCGTCATTCCACCCCGGTGGTGACGGCCAAGCGTTTTGCTCTGCACGAGGTCGAACGGTTTGGCCTGATGCTGCCCGAAGGTGCCATGATGAATTGCTCGGCGGCTGCGGCCAATCGTGACCCCCGTATCTATGAAAACCCGGACAGCTTCCTGGTGACGCGTAAGGATATGTGCCAACGCGAACCCCGTGGCATGTACCGGGCAGACGGCCTGCCTGCGGGCATAACCTTTGGCATGGGCCCCCCGTCAAAGCACCCGGCAGTGCCAGAAGACCGGCCCCGGTCGCTTTATGCCATCAACAAAGATATCGCAGTCAAGGCCAGCAATATTCTGTTGGACAAGATGCCCAATATTGGCCTGAAATCAGGCGCTTCGCCAGAATTGCGCGCGTTACGCAACGGCGAGATGCATACTTGTTGGCATTTACCGGTTGAATTTTGAAGGCCCTCTTTAGAGCGCAAGACATCCTCCAACCCCGTTCGTGCTGAGTGAATTCGGGGCACCCGAATTTGTATCGAAGTGCGTGAAATCAGCCCGAGAGTGGCCGCTTCCCCTATCGCCATCACGTAACCTTCGGCAAGCTCCGGACAGGCTTCGATACAATTTGTCGCTCACGCGCCAAATCACTCAGCACGAACGGTCTGGATGGGATCGACATGTAATTTCATGTCTCAATCTGAATTGAAGAAGCCCGCGCCTAGTCGGCCCCAATTCGTTTGAAATTAGGGGGCCGCTTTTCCCGGAAGGCGGTCATGCCCTCGGTGACGTCACCGCTGGCGCGGGCTTCGGCCAATGCCTGGCGGGATTCGTCAAAGGCGGTGCCAAAATCCAGCTCCAATGATCGGAATAATTGCTTCTTCATCGCATGGATCGACGATGGCGCAACGGTGTCGGCGAGCATCTGGATAAAGGCCTTGGCCTCGTCAATCAGCTGGTCCCCCGGTACACATTTTTCCGCAAGACCCAGCTCGGCGGCTTCTGTCCCCCTGACTTTGCGGGACGACCACAATATCTCGAGCGACCGCCCAATGCCGATCATGCGGGGCATCATCCAGGCGATGCCGTTTTCCGCGACCAGCCCGCGCTGGCCAAAGGCCGACATGAAATAGGCGTCTTCGGCGATGTAGCGCATGTCGCACATCATCGCCAAAACAAAGCCCAACCCCACGCAAGGGCCGTTGACAGCTGCGATCACCGGTTTGCGCAATGTCGCCAGATAGGCATAGGACCGCGCATAACCTTCGCCAACATCCGGGTCGCCCAGCTCGACTGGCAGGCTGCCGTCACCTTCAGGCTTGGAGGGACCCGATGCGCCGCCCGGAGCAATATCGCGGCCCGCGCAAAACCCACGCCCCTTGCCGGTGATGATGATACCGACGACCGCCGAGTCAGCCTCTGCCTGGGCACACGCATGGCGCAGCTCGGCCAGCATTTTGTCAGAGGCGGCGTTCAGCCGGTCTTCGCGGTTGAACTCGATAATCGCGACCGGGTCTTCGACCGTGTAATTGATGTCTTCATATTCAATAGTGTCTGGCAACTTATGCTCCTGCCAATATCTCGGCGGTTTCAGTTTCGATACGGGTGCCTTTAAAGAAGTCCGGGTTGGTATCCCCATATAAATGCACAGAATTTTCGAATCCGAACTTTTTGAAGTCTGCGTCATTGAACAGGCCCATCTCGACCTGCTCATAGGCCTCGGCCGCGGCGTGGTCCATATTGGTGACGTCCCAATGGCCCAAATCAAAGCTCATGATCGCGCGGACCTGTTCGCCCAGCGGGTTAATTTTGCGGTCAAAGGCAATGCACGCCAAGGGGTCATCAGACTCACACCCAAAATAAAAGTTGGGGATAAACCGGTCGCGGATGTCTTCCTTGGTTTCGACTTCCATGGCCCTGAAGTCGTTCTTCAACAGAGGGTCGATTTCCTGGGGACCGACCTTCAGGGTTGCCTCCAGCCCGGCAATTTTGGCCTGAGTGGCCGCATCGCCATATTGTTCGAACAATTGATTGGCCAGCGCCATGTCCAGATTGGTGGGGTCCAGGCGTTCCAGCCGGTCGGGGCGACGCTTGGACCAGCGCGAGAATATGTCGGCATACAGGCGCACACCGTTTTGCACGCCGCCTTCCAACAAGGCGACCCGCAGGTCGGGGAAGCGCGCGGTGACACCCCCCATCAACAGGCTTTTGGCCAGCACTTCGCCACCGGCGGCAAAGTGGCCCATATGGTTGTACATGTAGTTCGATATCGACCTACGATCATCAAAGCCCATGCCGCCAGAATGCGCCGCGACGGGGAAACCCAGCTCGACACATTTGGCCCAGAACGGGTCATAGTCATAGGCGCTGTCGATGCCGTAGGAATCCAGCCAGGTGACTTTATGTGCAATGTCCGGGTGGCTCTCGGCAGTCTTGGGCACGGGGCGCCTGATATAAGACGGGATCATCGCCACCTTGAGCCCCAGCGAATGGGCGTGCTCCAACTCGCGAATGCCTTCATCGGGCGTGTGCAGTGGGATGATGGCCGCAGGGGTCATGCGGTCCGAATATTGGCCGTAACAGTCTGCAATATATTCATTATAGGCGTGGCACACGACCTGGCGGTATTCGGTGTTTTCAGCACCAATATAAAACAGCCCCTGGGTTGGGTATAAGACCATGAAATCAAGGCCAAAATCGTCCATGCGTTCATAGTAAAGTTGCGGCAACATGGCCGTCACTCGGTCGGTCGTATTCTGTGTCGGCAAGGCCCACCACGGCCCGCGCATGGTGCGCCCCTGGCGGCGCTGTTCGTCGGTCATGGAATACCAGCCCGCAACATTGCGCCCCTTCTCCATGACCCGGGCAAAGTCTTCGCCACCCGCCGCGCGGACAAAGTCCATCAACACCGGCGTGTATTCAATGATATGCGAATCCCCGTCAATGAGTGGGTGATTGATTTTTGCGCGCGCATCCGCAGCACTGGTCCCCATAATTAACCCCTGTTTTGGCACCTACTTTGGCACCTGATTTTTGTGACAGGCCATCTGATCATTTGACGGCAGATGGATCAAGGGGTAGCCCGTCAATCCACAAAAATCCGCTGGCTTTACCGGCCAGTAACAAGTGTGATATGGGTGTCGATCTGAAAAACATAACAGCCGGGTATCCGGCCTCTTAAGGGAGATACCCTATGGCTGATGCCGCTATGCTTGACCTCGGCTTTGATCCGGATGCATTGCGTGAAAAGTATCAGGTAGAGCGAGACAAGCGAATTCGCGATGATGGCAACGATCAGTACCGCGAAGTCAAAGGCGACTTTTCCCACTATGTTGACGACCCCTATGTAGAGGCACGAATTGAGCGCGACCCGCTGGAAGATGAAGTGGATGTGGTGGTTATTGGCGGTGGCTTCGGCGGACTGTTGACTGGCGCGCGACTGAAGGAAGCTGGGATTTCAGATGTTCGCCTGATCGAAAAAGGCAGCGACTTTGGCGGCACCTGGTACTGGAACCGCTATCCCGGTGCGGCCTGTGATGTCGAGGCCTATGTCTATCTGCCGCTGTGTGAAGAGATGGGCTACATTCCCAAAGAAAAATACGCGAAAGCCGGTGAAATACTGGCTCATTCAAAAGCCATTGGTGAAAAATACGGTCTTTACGACAATGTCTGCTTCCAGACCGAGGTCCAGGAACTTGAATGGGATGAAGACGCCTCCCGGTGGATTATTAAAACCAACCGGGGTGACCGCATCAGGGCTAAATTTGTCTGCATGTCCAATGGCCCGCTTAATCGACCCAAGCTGCCCGGGATTAAAGGCATCGATCTTTTCAAGGGCCACACATTTCACACCAGCCGATGGGACTATGCCTATACGGGTGGCGGGCCAGAAGGCGACCTTGATGGCCTGAAGGGCAAGCGCGTCGGCATTATCGGGACCGGGGCAACGGCCATTCAATGTGTGCCGCATCTTGGCGCAAGCGCTGACGCGCTTTACGTTTTCCAACGCACACCGTCGTCGGTTGATGTGCGCGCCAACAAGCCGACGGACCCAAAGTGGGCGGCCAGCCTGCAACCGGGCTGGCAAAAAGAGCGCATGGAAAACTTCAACCTGTTGACCTCTGGTGGTTATGCAGAAGAAGATTTGGTCAATGACGGGTGGACAGAAATCATTCGTAATTTGGCATCACTGGTGAACTTCAAATCTGATACGCCGGTGGACCACGACGAACTTATCGTCCAACTGGAAATCGCTGATTTTCAGAAGATGGAACAGGTCCGCGCCCGTGCGCAGTCTATCGTTGATGACCCGGCCACGGCAGAATCGCTGAAGCCCTATTATCGTCAGTTCTGTAAGCGCCCGTGTTTTAACGACGAATATCTTGATGCTTTCAACCTGCCGGGGGTTACGCTTGTTGATACCCAGGGCGTTGGGATCGACCGGATTACGGAAAAGGGTGTGGTGGCCAATGGCACAGAATATGAGCTCGACTGCCTGATCTTTGCCACGGGCTTTGAAGTGGGCACAGATTACACCAGGCGCTCAGGCTATGATTTGATTGGCCGGGGCGGGATGAGCCTGCGCGATAAATGGGCCAACGGCATTTCAACCCTGCACGGGTTCCACAGCCACGGGTTCCCCAATTGTTTCATCATCAGCCAGGCGCAATCGGCCTTTACCGTGAACTTCCCCCACGCCATGAACGAACAGGCGATCCATCTGGCCTATATCATCGACCATTGCCTCAACAGCAATGTCAGCACGGTTGAGGTCAGTGAAGAGGCCGAGCAAGCCTGGGTTGACGAGGTTATCGCCATGTCCCGGTTCAATGAGAGCTTCCAGGCCCAATGCACGCCTGGCTATTACAATAATGAGGGCCAGCCCAGCCAGCTAAGCAAACGCAATGGCAGCTATGGCGCCGGCGCGGTCGCCTTTTTCAACAAGCTGGAAGCATGGCGCGAAGAGGGTACGTTGCAAGGGTTAGAAATTAGCTAAACGGGTCCGATCGAAGCGTAGAATCCCCTTCGTCGTCCCGTGCCCTGATCGCCCCTATTGCGGGGTGGTCAGGTTACGACACGGGACCCAGAAAAAAGGTAATGCCCTGCCATCGGCAGGACTTGTTTTAACTCTGGATACCGGATCGGCCATTCTTGTTGGCGCTTCGCTTTTGGGGGCTGCGCCCTGTCCGGCATGACGACAATTGCGGAAAAAAAGGGCGGGCCCTAAAGACCCGCCTTCAGTCTCGTATGGCTAGCATCGGTCAATCAGCGGCAACCGCAACCCACACTTGCTTCTTCCCATAGGCGGGCGGAGAGTACGAAAAGTCGGAATATTCTGCCTCGACCTCAAAGCCTGTGCGTTCAAGCAAATATCTCATTTCTTGGCGCAGCGTCCACCGCAATGCCCACGATGTTTCCTCGGTCTGTACGATTTTGCCAGTGTCGTCGAACACCTCGATGCGAATTTTCTCTTCGAACCGTTGCCGCATAGGGTCCAACTCCCTGCCGATGATAGAACGTCGGATGAGATGCCCGGTCTGTGGGTCGGTCGCTTCTTCGATCCGCTCACTTCTTGGTCCATCAGGGATGCACATCTCTAATTTAGGGTCAAAGAGGTGCAGTACCAGTTTGCCGCCGGGGACGAGGTGGCGACGAAAGCAGGTCAGCGCAGCGAATTGTTCTTCCGGTGTTACCAAATGCTGGAAGGCGCAGGCAGGCACAATGATGAGCGGGAACTGGCGGCCAAGATCAAAGTCGGTCATATCAGCCTCGATAAATTCAACCCTGGAAGCCACGTCAGGCGGATGTTGACTGCGTCTGCTCTCAGCAACCGCCAGCATGTTGATGGAGAGGTCCAGACCAACCATCTCTGTACCCTCTTCAGCAAGTACCCAGGTGACCCGGCCTGTGCCAGCGCCGATTTCCAACACCGGAGAACCACATTCGACGGCTAATTGTCTGTAGAAGCCAATGTCTTCCCAACGTGTGTTCCCTTCGTAAAATAGGTCGTAGGTCAGTGCCCCTAATTCGCCTTCGTCGTAATAGGCATTGGCATTCTGTCGCTGATTGTCTTTGTTCATAATGTTGGCTCGCTTTCAGTATCATTTTGATTGAATGGAAAGGCTTGCCTTCGGATGATCCGTTATAAAAAAAAGGCGGATCCGAAGACCCGCCCTTGGTTTTGTATGGCTTGGGCTTGTTATTCAGCGGCAACCGCCATGGTCGACTGGTTGCGGATAATCTCGCCGCCGCGGGCGCCGGTGAGTTCGTCATCGCGCAAAATCACGGTGCCGTTGCAGATGGTGGCTTTATAGCCGTGGGCACCCTGAAGGAAGTGGGGCGCGCCATGCGGGAAATTGTGGTGAATCTCCGGCATTTCTTCGCGCAGGTTTTCCAGGTCAATGACATTGATATCCGCGCGTTTGCCGATCTCCAGCGTGCCACGATCAGGCAGGCCCATAATACGAGCCGGCGCGGACGTCAGGCGACGCACGGCCTCCTCGATGGTGTAGAGGCCGACATCGCGAGTCCAGTGGGTCAGGGTAAAGGTGGCCCAACCGCCATCGGTGACCTGGCTGACATGCGCGCCAGCATCGCCCAGGCCTGGCAGGCAATTGGCGCAATCCAGCAGATTGGCCACCGCCTTTAGGTTCTTGTTAAAGAAACGGCGGGTGAACCAGGCCTTGCCGTCGCTCTCCAGGGACATGCGAATGAAGGTCTTGGCAGGATGTTCACCGTGGTTATCTGCAAAAGTTTGCAGGCTTTTTTCGTCGCCCGAGATATAGTCCGGCTGACCACTTTCGCCTAACCAATACAATTCGTTGCTGGGGATCGTGTCGTCCAATTTGGCTTCGGCCAGCAGCTGTTCAACGCGGGCAGGGTCTTGAATAGCGGCCAGTTTTTCTTCCAGCGTGGCCATTTCGCGGACTTCGTTCCAGGCATTGGTGCGCCATGGCAGGCCTGCCTGCAGACCCAGTACATTGCCGGTGCCCCGAGGGACAGAGATGGCATTGATGTCGAGATCATTGGCAGCCATGTCTTCCAACATGGCGCGGACGCGGGCACCGGAATTGTCTTTGTCACCAGCGGTAATGCTGAACAGCACGCGGCCACCAGCGGCTCTGGCTTCCTTGCGCAACAGCTCTTCTTCACCTTCAAAGTCACCGCCCAAATTGAGGACGTTCTGCATCAGCCCGCCTTCCTGGCCAACGGCTTCGGCAATGGCGACAACTTCGTCATGCTTGGCGTGGGTGCCGGGGATGTTGCGACCGTCTGGCATAAAATGCCCCAAAAACCGATTGGTCGAGAACCCCATGGCCCCGTCTCTGACAGCTTGGCGGGCGATATCGACGATTTGTGCTTGTTCTTCTGGTGTGGGGTCGCCTTCAACGCCGCGGTCTCCCATGACGTAATAGCGCACGGCGCTATGGCCAACCAGGCCGCCAACATTGATGGCCGGGTTCATCTTTTCGATGGCATCGAGATATTCACCATAGGTGTCCCAGGTCCAGGGCAGGCCGGTCATGATGGCTTCGCGGGGAATGTCTTCCACGGTTTCCATCATTGCAGCAATAAGTTCGCGATCTTCAACTTTGCAGGGCGCAAAAGTGACACCGCAATTGCCCATCAGGGCCGTGGTGACGCCTTGGCGGCTGATAGGTGTCAGCAACGGGTCCCAACTAATTTGCGCGTCCAGATGCGTATGCAGGTCGACCCAACCAGGGGTGACCAGATTGCCCTGTGCATCAATTTCCTCGGTGCCGGCCTCTGTGATGGTGCCGATGGCGACAATTTCATTGCCGTTGATGGCGATGTCGGCCTCATAGGCTGGCTTGCCGGTGCCGTCGACCACGCGTCCATTTCGGATAACCAGATCATATGTCATGTTGTGCTCCCGCTGAGTTCCCTTAAAGATGAGGGATTATCCAATGTTGGCACTTGGTTCCGCAAGTCTTAAATGACCTTGGGGTCCAGACTATGTAACATGCTGCCAAAGAACACGAATAATAGGGAACAGTCATGGATTTAGGGATCAGAGGCAAAAAGGGAATCGTCAATGGCGGCAGTGCTGGCCTGGGCATGGGCAGCGCCCGCGCCCTGGCGCGTGAAGGTGTGGACCTTGTCATCTCGGCGCGCGGTGAAGAACGCCTGGTGCGGGTTTGCAAGGAAATTGCCGAGGAAACCGGCAGCAAGATTACGCCGGTGGTGGCAGACCACAGCACCGAGGAAGGCCGTAAAGCCATTTTGGCTGAATGCCCGGAACCCGACATTCTCGTAGGCACCTGTTCGCCCCCTACATTCACGGGGGACTATCGCGATATTGAGCCTGATGATTGGTATAAATCCCTCGCCATCACCTTGATCAGTCCGGTGGAATTCATGCGGGCAACCGTTGAAGGCATGGCCGAACGCGGCTGGGGCCGTGTCGTCAATATCGGCACGGTCGCCGCCAAATATCCTGCAGAAATTCGTATATTGTCTGGCGCGCCGCGCGCCGCCTTGGCGAATTATACGACCGCGGTGTCGCATAGGGTCGCTCGGGACGGGGTGATCATCAATAATCTGCTGCCGGGCATGTACCACACGGCGACGGTGTTTGATCTGTTCTCTGATACGGCCAAAGAACAAGGCCTGACCTATGAGGAAGTCGCCAAGGCACAGGCAAAGAAAATGCACATCCCTTCTGGTGATTTTGGCGATGTTGATGATTTCGGTGCGTTCACAGCCCTTCTCTGCAGTGAATTTGCCAGATATACGGTCGGGCAGAACATCGTGATGGATGGCGGCCTGACAAATTCTACGTTTTAGGCCAAAACGCGTTGTTCCCAGACGGTTTCTATGCGTGACAACGCGTTCTCCGAGGCATAGGATGCGCCGAATTTTATATGATATGCGCTAAAGGGCCGACATAAGGCCTAAGCATCAAACAAAAGCACAAAGTGAGGAAACGTCATGATCAAAGGATCAATGAAATCCATTTTGGCACTGTCCCTTGGTGGGGCCGTTCTATTGAGCGGACCAATTGCTTATGCCCAGGACCAAGACGGTTCGGATGCCACGCAACGGGTAAGTTCTGTCTATCGTCTGATGGACGAAGTAACCGTGACGGCCCGTAAACGCGAAGAAGGCCTGCAAAGCGCGCCGATTGCCATTACCGCCCTGACGGGTGAAAGCCTGGAGGCTCGGGGTGCCACAAGGCTGGATGAAATCGCCAAGTTTTCACCCAATGTAACGTTCCAGAACAACCCTGGTTTTTCTGGCGCGTCGTCATCGGCGGCCATTTATATCCGTGGTATTGGCCAGCAGGATTTCTTGCCGACGGTTGAACCCGGCGTGGGTCTGTATGTGGACGGCGTCTATATTGCCCGTTCTGTCGGTAGTGTTCTTGATTTGATGGACATCGAACGCATCGAGATATTGCGTGGACCACAGGGAACACTGTTTGGCCGCAACACCATTGGTGGTGCAATCAGTGTCACCACCATCAAGCCAAGTGACGAATTTTCCGGCAAGGTCGATTTCACGTTTGGGACGGATAAGCGGATCGACGCCAAGGGCGTTGTTAATATCCCGTTGAGCGACAAATTGTTCCTCAAAGTCGCCTTTGCTAGTCTGAACCAGGACGGCTATGTAGAGCGCTCGTTTGACGGTATCGAACTTGGTGATCGGGATTCGGTCTCTGGCCGCGCGGCCTTGCGCTGGGTGCCCAATGACCGCCTGGAAGTGAACCTGGTCTTTGACGGCACACGTTCAAGGGAAAATGGCCCAGCCTTGACGCTGACCGATATTCGCCTGAATAAATTGAACAGCCCCGAGCTGAACTCTGTGCTGTTCAACCCGGTTGATGCCAATGGCAATTTCGACCCGACCAAATTGAATATCCCGTTTGATGCACCTGCGGATAATTTTGCCCTTTTGCACAATTACCTCGCCACGTTCCTCGGCGGGCAAGATTGCCTTGGCCTGGTGCCAGGACAGCCGATTGATGCGGGCGGCAACCCAAACAACCCGGCTTGTTACAATGAACAATTCATTGCCAATGATGAAACAAATGCAGGCACGGCGCCGTCGTTCTCCAACATCGACATTTGGGGTCTGGCACTGACGATCGATTATGACATTAACGAAAATGTCTCGATCAAATCGATTACGTCCTATCGCGAAATTGATGCCCAGGCGGCCCGCGATGGCGATCACTCGCCGCATATTATTGCCCAGTTTTTTGATGACTTCCAACAAGAACAATTCTCCCAGGAACTGCAGCTGTCCGTCAATGCGCTGGATGATCGCCTGAATTGGATCACCGGTTTTTACTATTTCCAGGAAGAAGGGCTGAACGAAAATCTGTTGGAATTTGTACCGGCTGATTTCCGCTCTGGTGGCTCCTTCGATAACCAGAACTGGGCCATCTTTACCCAGGCCACCTACAACATCACCGACCAGCTTAGTGTCACAGCAGGCATTCGTTATACGGACGAGAAAAAGAAGTTCCTGCCTGACCAGATCATTTTCGCTGATCGTACTTTTGGCCTGCGTCCAGACGGTACTTTGGGGCCACTTTTTGGCGAGGGCACCCGTATTCTGCCCTTCGTAGAAGTCGAGACTTCAATCTCTGAATTCACACCAATGGTCAATGTCGCCTATGAATTCGAAAACGCGCTGATCTATGCAACTTACTCTGAAGGGTTCAAGTCTGGTGGTTTCAACCAACGTGTTTTCCCACCACTGCCAGAAACACCGTCTTTCGACCCCGAGTTCGCCAAAGTGTTTGAAGTGGGTGTCAAATATGAAACAGCGGACAAGAAACTTCGCGTTAATTTCGCCGCCTTCCACACGGATTATGACGATTTGCAAGTGCAGATTTTCCGTGATGTTGCGCCGATCACAACCAATGCGGCCAGTGCAAAAATCGTGGGCTTCGAGCTAGAGCTTGCGGCCAATCCATTTGAAGGAACTTTTGTCGAGTTGGCGGTTGGCTTGACCGATGCGGACTTCAAAAAGATTGATGAACGGGCCACCGAAATTAATCTGGATTCCAAATTTGAGCGGATCTCCAAGTGGACACTCAGCGCTGGTGTTTCCCATGAGTTTGCCGTTGGCAACGGGGCTTATCTGGTGCCACGCGTTGACTGGGCCTACCGATCTGGCTTTTACAATGACGCTCTGAATTCTCCGGAAATCTATCAGCCGAGTTTCCATCTGCTGAACGCCAATGTTGCCTGGCAGGCAGCGGACGATCAATATTCCGTCACGGTAGGTGTAACCAACCTGACCAATGAAGACTATCTGCAGAGTGGCATTTACAGTTCCACATTCAATGCTGCAGAAAGCCTGTTCAACCGTGGTCGTGAATGGTTCATCAACATCAAGGTAAACATGTAACCAGGAAAGCCTTCACCATGGCTAAGATAGACCCGTATAACGCCGTCGGCCTGGTCCCCACTGTTCGGGGGATCAGCCGGCGCGAAGATATTATGGTCAATATCGAGCACCACAAACACATGGTGAAGGCAGCTGTATGGCTGGCGGGGCTGGACCTGCCGGTCAAACTTGTGGCGATCCCCGAGGGGGCGTTGCAGGGTTTTAATGACGAGGTCATGGACCTCGATCATGTCGAATTTGCCAATACAGGGGCCATCGATATTCCGGGCCCTGAAACCGATGCGCTGGGCGAGATCGCCAGGGAATATAACGTCTACATCATGGCCCAGGCCAAGGCGCGGCATCCAGAAATCAAGGATCGCTTCTTTAATGTGGGTTTTATTCTGAACCCGGATGGTGACGTGATCCTGCAGCACTACAAGATTGTACCGCTGTTGCCGGTGGAACATTCCATGACGCCCCACGATATTTTTGACTGGTGGGTGGAACGTTACGGCAGAACGCTCGATGCGTTTTTCCCGGTGGTGGATACTGATATTGGCCGCATGGGCATCATGATGGCCAATGAGGGATCGTACCCTGAATATGCGCGTGCATTGGCGATGAATGGGGCGGAATTGGTCTATCGGGCATCGATCCCGCATCCGGCGGCTTCAAACGATTATTTCGAAATCCAGAACCGTGCCCGCGCGCTCGACAACAATATGTATGTCATGGCCCCCAATATGGGCACCTATTATCTGACGCCAGAGTCTGACATTCCCATCGATACGTTTGGCGGTCGTTCGATGATTGTCGATTATCGGGGCCAGATCGTTGGTCGGCAGGATTATGGCGGCGTTTCCACCTCAGTTTGTGGTCCCATCAATATTGAGGCCTTGCGCCATCATCGCACCACGTCCAAATGGACGAACTGGATGAAGGACCTGAAGACGGAAATAATCGAACTGATTTATGAGCAGGCGATCTATCCTGCGAACCTCTATGCCGACCGCGCACCCATGGCCCATGACGAATATGCCGAAAAAGTCACGAAAGCGCAGATCGACTTGATGGTAGAGCGGGGCATCTGGAAGAGGCCGACACCCTGAACCCATTGGGCCCCGTTCATACTTCGATACAATCGCACCCACTGACGTGGATCCGATCACTCAGCACGAACGGTCTATCTCTACAATTTATGCCGTTCGCCCTGAGTGATTTGGTCGCCGATAGGCGGGCAAATTGTATCGAAGGGTAACCCCGCCTGACGCCCTAGAGCCGGTAATCTTCACCGTGACCAAATGTTGCCGCAACATAATCGATGTCTTTGTCACCGCGACCTGACAGGTTCAACAGGATGGTTTGCCCGGGCATGTCTTTGGCCACGTCCATGGCCCAGGCCACGGCGTGCGCGCTTTCAAGTGCCGGAATGATGCCTTCATATCGTGACATTGCATAGAACGCATCCAGCGCAGCCTTGTCACTGGCGGTGTGATATTCCACCTTGTCAATCGACTTCAGGAAGGCATGTTCAGGGCCAACGCTGGGATAGTCCAGCCCGCTGGCCAGGGAATGGACGGGGGCGGGGTCGCCGTTTTCATCCTGCAGCATGATCGACTTGAAGCCATGCATTTCGCCGTCTGTTCCATAGGTCATGGTTGCGGCATGTTGGCCCAATTCATTGCCGGTGCCGTGGGGTTCAACCCCATGCAGCTTGACGCCATCGTCATCAAGAAAACCAGCAAACAAGCCCATGGCGTTGCAGCCACCGCCAACGCAGGCACCCACATGGTCTGGCAACTCGCCGACCATCTCGATAAATTGTTCGCGTGCCTCGAAGCCGACCACGGTTTGGAAATTGCGTACCATAACGGGGAAAGGATGCGGCCCGACCACAGACCCAATGGCATAAAATGTATCGTCCGGGCTGTCGACATAGGCGGCGAAAGCCGAATCCACGGCTTCTTTCAATGTCCGGCCACCAAAGCTGACGGGCACAACAGTTGCGCCCAACAATTTCATGCGCACGACATTGGGATGTTCTTTTTCGATGTCCACTTCACCCATGTGGATTTCGCATTCCATGCCAAAATAGGCCGCCGCTGTGGCCAGCGCGACGCCGTGTTGGCCCGCCCCGGTTTCGGCGATCAGCTTGTTGATACCCATATATTTCGCCAGCAAAGCCTCGCCCATACAATGGTTCAGCTTGTGGGCGCCTGTATGGTTGAGGTCTTCTCGTTTGAGATAGATGTGCGCCCCACCGCACTTTTCCGAGATATTGCGCGCATAATGGATTGGTGTTGGCCGCCCCTGGAAATGCTTGCGGATATAGTTCAGCTCATTCACAAAGTCTGCTGCTCTGGAGTATTTCTTATAAGCGGCTTCAATTTTGGCCATCGGGCCCACCAAGGGCGGTGGCAGGAACGCGCCACCATATTCGCCAAAATAGCCGTTTTCGTCAGGGTAGGATTTAAGATAGGATTTGTTCATTGGAATACTCTGTCACTGGGTATGAATAGGGCGTATGCGCCAGTTTGCCTGTTAAGTACCTTGACGTAAACGTCAAAGACTAGCCAACCAGTCCTTCGCTTTTTGCCCATTTGTACGTGTCGTCAAAGGCGGCATCCAGGCGCGTCTTCATCATGCCGATCTGTTCCTCGGTGATAATGAAAGGTGGGCACATGGCAATGGCGTCGCCTTTCATGGCGCGCACAATGACGCCATGTTTCTCGCCATTTCTGGCCAGGGTGGCACCCACTTTGGCAGCAGGGTCAAAGTTTGCCTTGGTATCTTTGTTCTGCACCAGCTCGATGGCGCCGACCATACCAACACTGCGGCATTCACCCACCAGCGGGTGGTCCTGGAAGCTGTGCAGCACCTTCTGGAAGGCCGGTGTCAGGCCACGCACGACGCTGACAAGGTCCATTTCTTCGTAGATCTTCAGGGTCTCGAGGCCAACAGCGGCCGCAACGGGGTGGCCACCATAGGTAAAGCCATGGCTGAAGACGCCCAGTTCGTTCGAGCCATCAGCAATGGCCTGGTACACTTTATCGCTCAGGATAGTGGCCGACATGGGGATGTAAGATGCGGTCAGGGCCTTGGCGCAGGTGATGATGTCAGGCGTCATGTCATAGGTCTGGCAGCCCCACATATTGCCGGTGCGCCCGAAGCCACAGATGACCTCGTCTGACACCAACAAGATGTCGTATTTTCGCAGGATCGGCTGGATTTTGTCAAAATAGGTCGCGGGCGGAATGATCACGCCACCGGCACCAATGATCGGCTCGGCGAACATGGCGCCAATTGTCTCGGGGCCTTCTTCGATGATCAGGGTTTCCAGATTGCCGGCGATACGGGTGGCGAACTCTTCTTCGCTCTCGCCTTCCAAACCAAAGCGATAGTGGTGCGGGCAGTCGGTGTGCAACACGCCCTCCATGGGCAGGTCGAACCAATTGTGCATGGGTGGCAGGCCACATAGGCTGGCCGACGCAATCGTCGTGCCGTGATAGGCATTGATGCGACCGATCACCTTCTTCTTCAGAGGCTTGCCAATGGCGTTGTGATAAAACCGCACCATCTTGATGGCGGTATCCACCGCCTCTGACCCCGAGCAGTTAAAGATCACGCGGGACATATTGTCTGGGGCCATAGAGATCAGTTTTTCGGCCAGTTCCGCCGTGGGGGTAGAGCTTTTGTGATTGAACGTGTGGTAATAGGGCAGCTTGTTCAACTGGGCGCTGCCCGCGTCGATCAGTCGCTGGTTGGAAAAGCCAAGCGACGCGCACCACAGGCCTGACATGCCCTCAATATATTCTTTGCCTGTCTCGTCATAGACATAGATCCCATCACCCCGTTCCATGACCAGGGCGCCATTTTCTTCATGGGCGCGCCAGTTGGTCTGGCCATGGGCGTGATAGGCGGCGTCTTTTGCGGCGTAGGAATTGGCTGTCAGGGTCATGATTTGTCTCGCTGAATTAATTTATCTGCCGGAATATTACAGACAAATGGAATTGATTGTCTGTAATATTCCGGCAGTAAAAAAATAAAGGGGACAGAGAATGGATGCGCTGCAGCGTCTGGTAGACATTGAAGAGATCAAACAATTAAAGGCACGCTATTGGCGGTGCATCGATACCAAGTCATTTGACGAGTTGAGCACCGTATTTGCTGAAGACGCCATCTTTGATTTTCGCCAGGCCGTGCGGGACCCCGTTTCTGGCACGCCTGATGGCGTTACCGAGCAACCACCGGTAAAGGGCCTTTCGAATATCATCCGCGAAGTGGGGGACGCCCTGAAGGTGGCCCAAAGCGCGCATCAGGGCCATATGCCAGAGATCGAAATCCTGACTGACACCACGGCCAAGGGCATGTGGCCATTCGAGGATTACGTGCTCAACGGTGATTTTGAATTCAAGGGTTATGGCCATTATGTCGAGGCCTATGAAAAAATTGAGGGCGCCTGGCGCATCAAACATTCCGAGATCACCCGACTACGGGTTGTCATCCTGCAACAAGGTGGGGAGAGTTCCATGTTCCGCAGCGACGAGGCTTAGGGCATGAAAATTACCATCGACAAAGACATCTGCTTCAAGACGGGCCAGTGCTTCTTTTTGCACAAAGAACTGATGCGCGAAGGCCTCGACAATTACCCTGAGGCGCTGATCAGCGGCGACATCCCCCAAGACAGGCTGGAAGAAGCCATGAAAATGGCCCAGGCCTGCCCATCAGGGGCGCTAAGTTTGCGGGATTAGATACAGGGCCACTATGTGGTTCCAGACAGTCACCGTTCGTCTCGAGTGAATTGCGAAGCAATTTGTATCGAGAGACCTGACCAGGGCACGCATCTCGATACAATTTGCCGCCAAAGCGCCAAATCACTCGATACGAACGGTGGTGGGTAGCGCTAACTGGCCTTCGCTTTGTTCCCGGACTCTTTAACTGGCGTCTGCAACGTATAAGCGTTGTATTGCTCCGTATCGATATCCTCTAACGCCAACTCGCCGGCGAGCACGGCGGCCTTCCATTCCTGGTGTGCTTTGTCATAGCCGTGGAATTCTGGCATGACTTCCTTGGCGAACAGCTCTAGTGAGCTGCAAATGTCCTCATGCGTGTTCTTGCCCGCCTGGTTCAGCAGGATGATCTGGTCGATATGGGCTTCCTGGAACTCAAGCAGTTTGTGCTGGATCGTCTCTGGTGACCCGACCAACCCCCGGTTGGGTATTTTCTCGGCCGGGTTGTCTTCTTTCCATTCCAGATATCGTTCCCAAAAGTTGACCTGGCCCGGTTCAAACGGCCCTTCTTTGTTGTACAGCACCAGCGCGAACTGAAAGAACGACCAACCATCCATCTTGCGCTGGGCTTCCTCGTCGGTTTCGCAACACATGAAGGGGGCCACCACAGCCAGATTGGGGTTGGTATCGTAGTCGCATAATTTGTCGAGCTCGTTCACATAGGCGTTGTAATAGGCATGCCGCCAGGCTTTGGCAGATTCGGCATCGACGAATTGAAAACCAAGGGCGCCAAAGCCGCGCCGACCGGCCATGCGGATCGTCTCTAGTTGGGAACACGCGACCCACAAAGGCGGGTGCTTTTTCTGCAGGGGTTTGGGTATGGTGTTGCGGGCAGGCAGGTCAAAGAACTCGCCATGGTATTCCCAGGACTCTTCCCAGAATTGCGGCAGGATTGCCCTGACCGCGTCTTCAAAAACCGCGCGCTTGTTGCGGAATTTACGACCAAAGGGGTGTAATTCCGTCACGGATGACCCTTCGCCTATGCCTAATTCCACCCGGCCATCGCTCAACAGATCAAGCGTTGAGACACGCTCGGCAACCCGTGACGGGTGATTGGTCGGCAGCTGGATAATGCCATGGCCCAGGCGGATGTTCTTGGTGCGTTGGCTGGCGGCCCCCAAAAAAACCTCGGGTGCAGATGAATGGGAATATTCCTCCATAAAATGGTGTTCAACTTGCCATGCATAGTCATAGCCCAGCTGGTCAGCCAATTCGATCTGATCGAGCGCGTTTTTGAACAATTTGTGTTCGCTGTCTTGCTTCCACGGACGTGGCAATTGCAGCTCATAAAAAACACCAAATTTCATCTTTTCCCCCCCATCGGCGACGTTTAATTGTGGCCAAAGCCTACACTGCTGTTCTGTTTCTATGCAATACAGGTGCCTATCCATGCTTTATGATGGCCGCTCTGACCATCAACCCGAGCATTCTTTATGTCCGACACCCTTGCTGGCCGCCTGATTGCCGTTCCCGAAACCCGTGCGCTCGACCTGTTTTGCGACATGTTGGAGGGAAGGGGTGCGACCGCAATGCGGTGTCCTATGGTACGCATTCGCGATGCTGAAGATGGCGTGCCCATCGAAGCATGGCTTAATCGATTTGTCACCGATCCACCCCATGTGATGATTTTCTACACGGGCGAGGGGCTGATGCGTCTTGTCGGGTTTGCTGATCGTATGGGATGCGAAGAAGCGTTCGTCGACACCCTGTCAAAAATACGAAAGATCACTCGAGGGCCCAAGCCGGTCAAAGCGCTGCGCTCTATTGGGCTCGACACGGATTTGCGGGCTGTTAGCCCGACAACAGATGGTCTGGTCGAAACATTGCAGGGTGAAGACCTGGCCGGGCAGCGGGTTGGGGTGCAGCTATACCCCGACCACAAAGCCCGAGCGCTGTTGGATCTGTTGGATGCGTTGGGGGCCAATGTGGATCGTGTTATCCCTTATCGATATGTCCCCGCACAGGAATCGACCGAGGCCGCCCGTTTGATCGAGCGCATGGCCGAAGGCGCGGTGGATTTAATTGCGATTACCAGCATGGCGCAAATTAGCCATCTGTTTGATGTCGCTGCCGCCCTTGGTATTGAAGACGCCCTGGCAGACGGTCTAACAAAAACAGATGTCGCCAGTGTTGGCCCGGTCGCGACAGAAGCGTTGCAGGCTAGGGGGTATGAGCCCACCATTGTGGCACCAGAACCGTTTGCGCTCAAATCGCTGGTGCGGCGGATCGAGGCGCATTTCGCCCCATAGATTATTACTGATTTTTGTGGAGGTCGCTTTTCTGCCAAGCTATCCTGCTGCCGAGGAGAGGGATCATGAACTCAGAAGATTTTGCGACCAGGCTGCAGCGCTTTGTGGATACGTCGGAAATCAGCCAGGTCATTGCCAATCACAGCCGCGGTATTGATCGCGGCGACCCGGCCATATTCGACGACGTGTATCATCCTGATGGTGACGTAGCCTATGGCTTTTTTGATGGCAGTGCGGTCGAATTTGCACAGGTGGTGACAGGCGGTGCTGATGATACGCCGGGCACCCTGCACCGGCCATCGAATATCTGGGTCGACGTGGACGGCGACACCGCAAAGTCAGAATCCTATGTGATTGTGTACACGCATGCAGCAGATGAAACGGGCAGCACAGGCGGCGAGACGACCTTTATTGGTGGGCGCTATCTTGATCGGCATGCACGGCGCGATGGAATCTGGAAGATGACCCATCGCACCTATGTGATGGATTGGAACATCAATAAACCTGGCACGGGCAGCGCGATGCCAGGCTTTGACGCATCGCCCAGAATACAGGGGCTGAAGGGCCCGTCAGATTTCAGTATCGAATTTTTGAAGGCAGTGGGTAACAGCGATATCGCGGAAGAGGACGGAACCATGGTTGAGATATCTAAGAGTTTGATGGATCGGGCAGAAGTGGCCTTTGCCAAGCAAGATATTCACGAGCTGATAATGGGCCAGGCTCGGGCCATCGACAGGGCCGATGTGGTCCTGTTCAAATCGCTGTGGTTCGACGACGCGACCGTTGATGTTGCTGGTGTGCAGGGCCCGGCGCTGGACTGGGTCATTGAAATTCTCGATCAGACCAAAGATATGAAGCGCATGGCCCATTCAGTGGCCAATGAGTGGATCAAGGTCGATGGCGATACCGCGCGCAGCGAAAGCTATCTGATCGCTTTTACGACGGTTGCGGGCGAGGACGGCAACCAGGATACCTTGACGGGTGGGCGCTATCTCGATGCATTCGAGCGGCGAGACGGTGTCTGGAAATATATGCACCGGGCCTTTGTGCAGGACTGGGAAGTCACCCAGCCAAGCAGCGACAAAAGTGACGATGGCATGTTGGCGACCCTGACAAATCGGGCGGCAGCCTATCCGGATGATGCTGTTTACGGGTTTTGGAACCCCTGATCAGCCCCTGATCAGCCTGGGAATTCGGCGCATTTGCGCGACAATTGCTGAATGTAGGTCGAGATCCGATCATGGGTCTGACCCCTTGTTACCGACGACAGCACCATACACATTTGCAATTTGATGGTATCGCCGACAATGGGTGTGGGGGTCAATCCGCGGGCCCATTCGAAGTAA
>SMXS01000120.1 GCA_004356955.1 Alphaproteobacteria bacterium
CTTTTCGCGTGAAGCCATTATTCATCGGGTGAATGGTGATCTGGCCAATGGCATCGGCAATCTGGCCCAGCGCAGTCTCAGCATGATCTTCAAGAATTGCGATGCAGCGATCCCGGAAGCAGGTGAATTGACCCCGGCTGATGACGCAATTTTGGGGCAGGTGGGGCCAACACTTGATAAGATGCGCAAGGCAATCGACAGCCAGGCCATTCACCAGGCAATCGAAGCCGCCTGGGCACTGATTGGAGAGGCTGATCGCTATTTGGCCAGCGAAGAACCCTGGGTGTTGAAGAAATCAGACCCGGCGCGCATGGCGACGGTTCTGTATGTGGCAGCAGAAGTGATCCGAAATATTGCAATCCTGATTCGGCCATTTATCTCAACTTCTGCTGATAAGCTGTTATCAATGCTGGCAATATCGGAAAGTGAGCGCGATTTCGAATTTCTGGGAGAACGCCACAGAATCAAACCGGGAACAAAAATTGAACAGCCTATCGGCCTGTTCCCACGGATTAATGAGGAAAAAGAATCATAGGATCAATGACTTGAATATGTTGGTGGATTCACATTGTCATCTAGATTTTCCTGATTTGTTCTCAGGTTTACCCGATGTTTTGCGTCGCGCCGAACAAATGCAGGTTGGCACCATGCTGACCATATCCACAAAAATGTCGACTTTTCAAAATGTTAGAGCCATTGCTGAAAGTACGGATAACGTGTTCTGCACGGTCGGAATCCACCCGCACGAGGCCGAAAACGATGCCGACGTCACGACAGAACAGCTGATTGACCTGGCCAAACACCCAAAAGTTGTGGGTATTGGTGAAACTGGTCTGGACTATTATTACGACAACAGTCCGCGTGAATTGCAGCAGGCATTGTTTCGCCGCCACATCGCGGCCAGTCGGGAAACCGGATTGCCGCTGATCGTCCACACCAGGGACGCTGACGACGATACAGTGGCCATTTTGCAGGACGAATATGCCAAAGGCGCGTTTGGGGGCCTGATCCACTGTTTCAGCGCCAGTGACCAACTGGCCAAGGACGCATTGGATATCGGTTTTTATATCTCGGTCTCGGGGATTGCGACTTTCAAGACGGCTGAACCGATCCGCGAAACCCTGAAATCTGTACCGCTGGATCGATTGTTGGTCGAAACGGACGCGCCATTCCTGGCGCCAGTGCCGCATCGGGGCAAAACAAACGAACCATCCTTTGTGCCGCATACAGCTGCAAAGCTGGCGGAAATCAAGGGCGTAGACCCCGATACGCTGGCGGATGCCACCACCGACAACTTCTTCAGGCTGTTCACCAAGGCCGTCAGGCCGTTGTGATGGCTGTGATAGCCAAATACGGGAATTAGAGATCATGCGCATCACCGTACTGGGCTGTGGGACCTCGGGCGGTGTGCCTGTCATCGGCAATTATTGGGGCGCTTGCGACCCCAACAATCCAAAAAACAGGCGCAGCCGGGTATCTGTGGCGGTAGAGGAGGGCGCGACACGCCTGATTATCGACACGTCGCCCGACCTGCGGCAGCAGTGCCTGGACAACAACATCGACAAGGTTGATGGCGTGTTGTTCACCCATGACCACGCTGATCACACCCATGGCATCGATGATTTGCGCATTATGGCCATGCGCAGTCGCCAGCGTGTGCCCATATACGCCGATAAGGGCACGCTGGAGACCCTGAACCGGCGTTTCGACTACATATTCGCCTCTAAGGAAGGTTATCCAGCCATATGCGAAGGTAATTTGATCGATGGCGCCTTCGAGCTGGGCGGGATGCAGATACAGCCGTTCCAGCAGCATCACGGCTTTATGGATACGCTGGGCTTTCGCATTGGCGACTTTGCCTATTCAACAGATGTCGTAGAGCTGGATGACGCGGCCTTTGAGGCCCTGGCGGGCATCAAGGTCTGGATCGTCACTGCCTTGCGCTATGATCCGCATCCAACGCATGCACATCTGGCGAAAACACTGGAGTGGATTGAACGGGTCAAGCCAGAACGGGCGTATCTGACCCACATGACGTGGGAAATGGACTACGACACCTTGATGAAAGAATTGCCCGACGGTGTCGAGCCTGCCTATGATGGCCTTGTGATCGATATCTGATCGGCCTAGACGCTATTCGGGGCCATTCGTGCCATTGCGGCTATCCCAGCCAATCCGGGGGGAGCGAAATGGACGACCAAGACACCCAAAAGCCAGAAAACCAGGGGTTGAGGGCACTCCAAAAGCAAACCATTGTGGGCATGATCGCCGCTGCAGTGCTGTGCGGATTGATAGGCAGTGCCCTGTGGTATGGCGCAGATGGGACGCTTTTTGTCACCGCTGATCGCTATATCGATACCTCAGACCGCCTGGCCTATGTGGCGAAATGGTCGATGGTGCCGGCGATCTTTTTGATGATGGGGGTCGGCATGATCGCCAATAAGCGTTTTTTCACCGACGACATCGACCCACTGGCCGGTCCCAATGACCGAGAACTGCAGATCTGGCAGCGCTATACACAGAATACGCTGGAGCAGGGATTTCTGTTGATCGTGGGCTTCGCAGCCTTTGCCCACATCACATATCCGTACTGGCTGCGCCTCATCCCAATCATCGCGATCCTGTTCGGTATCGGCCGCATTTTGTTCATCATCGGTTATCTGATCAAGCCAACATTCCGCGCCACAGGCTTTGGTATGACGTTCTATCCAATCGTCATTCTGTACGCGATAACAGTGTACCAGTATATCTATGCATAAATATTAATTAAATAATATACCGGTATATTATAAATAATAACTTATTATTATACATAATATAAATTATGCGAATTATAGATGTTTATCGGTGCGGCGTCACTGGGCCTATTGGGCATCAAAGCTGATGCCCCTCTTTTTGCATTTCAGTGGTTTTCGCGCTTAAGAACCCAGATTGCGCATGGTGGCGTCAAACACGACTATTGCCCTCTCTGTGGCATCTGTGTAGGTATCGCGCAGGGATTTTGATCGCAGCTCGACGGACAGCGGTAATTGTGGGTCCAGGACGTCGATCAGCTCTTTCAGTGGAAACGCGCCTTCGCCCGGTAATAATCGGCCGTCTATGGCGTCGCTGAGCAATGTTTCGAAACTGTCATCGGGTAATTTGTCGATGCCATCGCAATATTGCGCATATGAGAACAATTCGGGCGCCAGACCCTCCAATTCGCTCGGATGGCCGCCCGTGCGATGAAAATGCGTTGGGTCGACCAATATGTGGCCGTTGGGGTGGCCCACGGACGTCACAATGTCGAGCGCGTCGGCCAGGTTCTTGATCTCTGTGATCGGCAAGAACTCCAGGCTGGCGGCAATGCCCGCCCTCTCCGCTTTGTCACACAGAATTTCAAACCGACGCTTAGTTTTGTCTGGGATGGGGTCAGAACTGACGATCAGCACGTTTTTGACACCAATTTCGCCACCAGCTGCCAGCTGACGGTCATGATTGGGGTCCTCGTCACCCGGGTTGATCCAGATGACTTCGATATCCAGGGGCAGCAGTCCCGTATCTTTGAAGGCTTGTTTGACGTCTTTGGTCGTCTGGTTAGTCCAGTCATCGGCTTCAAACCAGACACCACACCCGGTAAAGCCCGCATTGGAGGCTGCGTGGATGGTTTCGACAGGTGAAAAATCCGGATGTGTGCCAGCGGCTAGTGAAATAATGCGCGAGTTGTTGGTCATCGAGTCCCCCTGCCCGCCATGCTATACAGTGCCCATAATGGTTCAACCTTCAATCTCGCCTCGATGAATAGCTGCCATAGAATATTGCAAGCAGTGGCGCTACCATTTGCCTTTATGGCGACAATCGCCGCGGCTGCAGATCCTGCCGTCGAGGATGTCGGCTATATCGCGCTGATGATTGAGAACGACAACTTCGGTGGTCATCCAGACCGGCACTATACTGGTGGCCTGCGATTGGACTGGATGCCCAAGCGCCAACCGTCGGTGCTGGGCTTTGCGGGGCTGATGCAACGTCTCATGCCAGATCCCGAAGGGTCTGACAGTCGTGTCTACTTTTCATTGGGCCAGGACATGCACACCCCCCGGCGCATTAGGACGACCGAATTGGTGACAGATGATACGCCCTATGCGGGCTGGCTGTATGTCACCATGGGACGCATGCTCAACACCCCCAAATATAATGATCGTTTTTCGCTATCACTTGGGGTGATTGGGCCGGCATCTTTGGCCGGAAAATTGCAGGTTCAGTGGCATGACTGGTTCAAATTGACAACGCCAGAAGGATGGGCAACCAACTGAAGAACGAGCCGGGAATTATCCTGTTCTATGAACGGCGCTGGAAGGTCCCTCTTTGGAAAAATGATAGTGGATTCAATGCGTTATTGGCACCCCATGCCAATTTATCTTTGGGCAATGTTTTCACCTATGCCGGGGCTGGGTTCGCGCTTCGTGTTGGCCGCAATGTCCCCGATGACAGCGCCGTGCCCCGTGTTCAGCCTGGCATGTTTGGCGCTGCAGACATGCGCAATCAAGACATGGACGCCAGGTTTGGATGGTATGCCTATGTGGCCGTTGAAGGATGTGCCGTCGCACGAAAT
This sequence comes from Alphaproteobacteria bacterium, assembly GCA_004356955.1. Classification (GTDB taxonomy): domain Bacteria; phylum Pseudomonadota; class Alphaproteobacteria; order SMXS01; family SMXS01; genus SMXS01. Next base: position 4,592 of record SMXS01000120.1, read on the forward strand.
ATCTTTTTGGATGGCAACAGCTTTCGCGACAGCCACAGCGTCGATAAACAGGCATTTGTGGGGGATGTCTCTGTTGGCTTTGTCACACAATTTGGGCCTAGCAGCGCTGTCCATCCGTTCCGGATCAGCTATAGTTTCACCTGGCGCAGCACAGAATTCCATGGCCAGGATGGCATGGATAAATATGGCAGCATCACTATTGCAACCAGCTATTGAGGCCTCAAATTGACTAGAAGAGACATATCAGACTTGCTGCAGATCATGCAGAAATTGCGCGACCCTTCGGGCGGATGCCCGTGGGACATAGAGCAGGACTTTGACACCATCGCCCCCTATACGATCGAAGAATCTTATGAGGTCGCCGAGGCCATTGCGCAAAAGGATATGGAGGGCCTGAAGGACGAATTAGGCGACCTGTTGTTCCAGGTCGTGTTTCACGCCCAGATGGCCTCAGAACAAGGTGCCTTCACGTTTGATGATGTGATTGAGGCTGTCTGCGAAAAGATGACGCGTCGTCACCCGCATGTATTTGGTGATGCCAGTATCGAAGATGCTGACGCGCAGGCTATGGCGTGGGAACAACACAAGGAAGCCGAACGCACAGAGAAAGCGCGGGCTGCCGGTCAGGTGCCCAGCGTGCTGGATGGCGTGGCCCTGTCCTACCCTGCGCTGTTGCGCTCGGTGAAGCTGTCGAAACGAGCCGCCCGGGTTGGCTTTGACTGGCCCAACGCCGAGCCTGTGCTGGATAAGCTGAATGAAGAAATGCTTGAGCTGGCAGAAGAGTTGGTCCGCAAGTCGAATGGTAAGGACAACCAGGCCGACATTGAAAGCGAACTCGGGGATATCCTGTTCGCCTATACCAGCCTGGCCCGTCATTTGAAGGTCGATCCAGAACAGGCTTTGCGCGGCACCAATGACCGCTTTGAAAGACGGTTCCGCACCATAGAGAAGATATTGGCCGACCAGGGTAAAAGGCCCGAGGACCAGTCGCTGGATGAGCTGGAAGCCTTGTGGCAAACCGCTAAGCAGCAGATCAGGGCACAATCAGAATAACCTGAACACCTACCGAGATGGAGAGAGCCTATGACAGACCAAGCACAATATGATCGCGGCGTTGCACGCATGAAAGAACTGTTCGGTGACGACTATGCTGCCACGCCGATGGGTGACGAGTTCATGGATATCACCATAGGCTATTTGTTTGGCGACATCTGGACGCGGCCAGCGCTGGAGTTACAACAGCGATCGTTGATTACCTGTTCTGTCTTGGTGGCTTTGGGAAAAGAACCGCAACTCAAAGTTCATCTGCGCGGGCTCCTGCATACTGGCATGTCGCAGGCTTCGGTTGAGGAAATGATGATCCATATCGCCCACTATGCCGGTTGGCCGACAGCCGTAAACGGCTTGCGGGTGGCTC